>CADCOT010000001.1 GCA_902803145.1 uncultured Spirochaetales bacterium
AAAGGATTACGGCGGCAATGACCGAGTTGTCAAAGCCTCTTATAAATAGTATAAAACTCCTATGAATGAGGAACTGATCAATAAATTCCTAGCTAAAACCTCAGTTTACAGTCCTGAAGACCGCAAGAAGATTGAAGATGCGGCCTGGTATGCTAATGAAAAGCACATTGATCAGAAACGTAAGAGCGGAGAACCCTACATTATCCACCCCGTCGCTGTTGCAGAAACCCTTATTCAGCTGAACATGGATGCGGACACTGTCTGTGCAGGCCTTCTGCACGATGTTGTAGAAGACACAGGAACCACCGCCCAGGAAATTGAAGACCGCTTTGGTGCCAATGTCAGAGACCTTGTTGAAGGCGTTACCAAGATTGCAAACATAAAGAGCCTTTCAAAGAGTGCTGCAGAGGCTGAGACAATAAGAAAAATGTTCATTGCTATGAGCAAGAACATGCCAATCATCATTATTAAGTTGTCAGATAAGCTGCATAACATGCGCACTCTGCAGTATATGAACCCTGTCAGGGCAAAGGAAATTGCACAGGACTGTCTGGACATCTACGCTCCCCTTGCTGACCGCTTAGGTATCGCCTGGATGAAGGCGGAACTTGAAGATTTGAGCCTTAAGATTCTGAAGCCCGAAACCTACGAATACATTCAGAACTACCTGCTTGCCAAACAGGCAGAAAACACAAAATACCTTGAAGAAGTCAGAAAGAAGATTTCATTTGCCTGCATTAATGCCGGTATCAAGGGAATCAAGATTACAACAAGACTCAAGCACATCTACTCCATCTACATGAAGATGAAAAAGAGGCGTAAGGAGATTGATGAAATCTTTGACATTTTGGGTGTCAGAATTCTCTGTAACTCAGTTCCCGAATGCTACACCTTAGTCGGAATTATCCATCAGCTTTGGCCGCCTATGGAGGGCCGCTTCAAGGACTACATTGCCATGCCTAAGGCCAACAACTACCAGAGCCTTCACACAACAATCATGGCAATGAACGGTACAATTCTTGAGGTCCAGATAAGAACATATGAGATGGACCAGATAGCTGAATACGGTGTTGCATCTCACTGGGTTTACAAGGCACAGTCCGGTAGCGACAGCGACCAGAGCTGGGTCAACATGGACAGCCGCCAGCTTTCAAGAATTGCCACTAAACTCAAGAACTGGAACACAGAGATTGAGCAGAGCGAATCCTTCATGCAGGACCTCAAGAGTGAACTTCTGAAAGACACCATCTATGTCTTTACTCCCAAAGGTCAGGCAATTGAACTTCCGTTAGGTTCTACTGCGTTGGACTTTGCTTACAACATTCATACGGAGGTTGGTAACCACACAGTTGCTGCAAAGGCAAACGGATCAATCATCCCCCTTGCCCAGCCACTTGAGAACACTCAGGTAATTGAAATAATTACCCAGAAGAATGCTCACCCCAAGGTAAACTGGCTCAAGTATGCCCATACAACGTCTGCAAGGCGCAAAATCCGTAACTGGCTCAACAAGTACGATGAGAACCTTGTTATTGAGAAAAACATTATTGCCAACCGTAAGGACATTGAAGAGGCAATTAAGGAAGAACCTCAGAGCGAGCCTGCACCCATCAAAGATTCTGATATTATCCGCTCTGTTTCTGACAGGTCCAGAAGCACAGTCACTGTTGGCCGCAGCAAGAATGTAATGATCTCAATTGCACAGTGCTGTAACCCTGTTCCGGGAGACCCGATTGTAGGTTACATTTCCCGTGGCCGCGGTGTAATTATTCACAGAACCGACTGCCCCAACCTTATCCACATGGCAGAAATTGATCAGCGTAAGATTCCGGTTGAATGGGAAGCAGGAACAGAAACATTTACAAAGAGATTCTTAGTCACAAGCCGCAGAACACAGAACCTGTTCAGTGAAATTGAAGGTGCAATCCGCAACTCTCACGGCCATCTTATTTCCGGAAGCCTTGTTGATGATGAAATTGGAAATCTCCAAGGTACATTTACAATGGAATGTGACCGTGAAGATGATTTTAAGAAGATTATCAAGGCCATCAAGTCAATTCCGAACGTAATCAACATTACCCCTGCCCCACTGGCATAAAAAAAGAGCTTTCCGCAGAAAGCTCTTTGCTGTTAAACATTAAGGTTTAATCACCTTTTTGCCCAATTACCGTTTTCAAAGATTTTCACTGTTCTTCCGTCGCGGCACTTTGCTGTAATGTTAAGATCCGGACTTCCGATCATGAAGTCAACATGAATAATGGAATCATTAATTCCCATCTTCTTGCACTCTTCATCAGAATAGTTTTCAAAGTCCTGAATACAATCATTAAAACCATGACCAATTGCAAGGTGACAAACAGCATTCTCATCAAAGAGTGTGTTGTAGAACAAGATTCCACTGTTGTTAATTGGAGAGTCGTACGGAACAAGGGCACATTCACCAAGGTAGGCCGAACCTTCATCCATGGTAATCATCTTAGTCAGAAGTTCCTTACCCTGCTGAGCATCCCACTCTACAGCCTTTCCTTCCTTAAAGCGAATCCAGAACTTATCAATAAGCTCACCCTGATAAGACAGAGGCTTTGTTGCATAAACAATACCTTCTGCCTTGCCTCTCATAGGAGATGTGAAGCATTCCTCTGTAGGAATATTGGGATTGAAGAAGATGCCCTGTCTGCATGTTTCTCCGCCGCCTTCAAATCTGCCCTGAGGGATAAGACCTACAGTAAAGTTTGTTCCGTTTGAAGATTCATAATGAAGGCTCTCAATTCCAAGACTTGTAAGATATCTGCAATGTTCAGTAAGCTCTGCATTGTGGTCTTTCCAAGCCTGGATCGGATCATCTGTAACACGGCTTGCCATAAGAATCTTCTCCCAAAGCTTCTCAATAGCTTGTTTCTTGGAAAGCTCAGGGAACAATTTCTTAGCCCACTTCTCTCCGGGAACAGCTGCAATACACCACTGATAGCGGTTTTCCATCTTGTCCCTGTAAGGCTTCATTACCTTGCTGACTGCCTGTATGGCATAACTGTACTTTTTCTGATTAATTCCCTTAAGTCCGTCAGGGTCTTCTGACTCAAGATAGATTCTGCAAGGAAGAACTTCCAGATTGTGTGCCATTCTTTCTTCTTCCCACTTTTCAACTGTGGCAAGAGTCTTCATGCTTCTGTAACGTACATTGACTTTTGTAAGTGGCTGGTAAGACCAATCAACAATTACCTTGGATGCACCGCTTTTGTAGCATTCCTCAACTACCATCTTTACAAATTCAGGCTGATCAAGACCTGCAGTAATTCTTACTTCCTGTCCTTTGTGGACATTTACTCCAGATTCTGCAATCAGATTTGCATATTTTCTCAAAATTGCTTTTTTCATTTTAAACTCCCGCGTGATTATAGCACATATTGTTTCTGTTGTGATATTATCTGCGTATGCAGAACGTATTGGTTGGAATGAGCGGAGGAATTGATTCCACAGTTGTGGCCTGGATGCTCAAAAATCAGGGCTATCATGTTACCGGAGTTACCATGTCCATATGGAAACCTGACAGACCCTTCCACGGAGACCCTAACCGCGATTCTTGTTTTGCTCCTTCTGAAAAGCATGATATTTCCAAAACCAAGGCACTTTGCGAAAAGATTGGTATTGAGCATATAGTGCTGGATATCTCTGACTTATATGAACAGACCGTTCTTAAGAACTTCAGAGATGAGTATCTTAGTGGCCACACCCCAAACCCATGCGTCTGGTGTAATCAGAAAATCAAGTTCGGTGCCATGGTTGATATTGCTCGTGAAAAAGGTCTTGAGTTTGACTACTTTGCCACAGGCCACTATGCACGCATAGAAAAACTTGGGGACAGATATGCTTTGAAAAAAGGATTAGATTCAGCAAAAGATCAGAGTTACTTCCTTTACCGTCTGAGTCAAAAGCAACTTTCTACAACACTTTTTCCTTTAGGCTCATACACCAAGGCAGAGATTAAAAGGATTGACCGTGAAAACGGCTTCCACCCGGAAAACCAGACTGAAAGCCAGGATTTCTACAGCGGTCCATACTCTGACCTGTTGGAAGTTGAAGAAAAACCGGGAAATATTGTAGACACAAACGGAAAGATACTTGGAAAGCATAAAGGTATGTGGAACTACACCATAGGTCAGAGACGCGGTCTTGGCATTGCCGCTGACAGACCTCTTTATGTAATTGCCCTCAGACCTTCACGTAATGAAGTTGTTGTAGGTTACGAAGAAGACACCAAAAACACTGTTGTTACTGCAGCTAATGTAAACTGGGTTGCTCTGGCAGGTCTTGAGCAGCCCTTCCATGCAACTGCAAAAATAAGGTCTGCAGGAAATGCTGCTGCCTGCATGGTAACACAGTTACAGGACGGCAGAATACAGGCTGTCTTTGACGCACCTGTTAATGCAGCAACCTGCGGTCAAAGTCTTGTTATTTATGACAA
>CADCOT010000002.1 GCA_902803145.1 uncultured Spirochaetales bacterium
AAGAAGGTCATAAACTTGAGAAACGGTGCCAGGAATGCACCTACTCCGTTTCTGAAGTTCTGAAGTGCTAAAAGAATACTTATATCCATAACTATTATTATAGGGATAACTGAGTTTGTATCAATGCCAAGATTAATGCCAGGAATCGCAGAACGGGGTTTGGCAGACCTTGCGTCCGGCAAATTCAACGTAAAACTGTTGGCCGTCTGTGTTGATTTTTGTTACGCCTAAATAAGGATGAGGTATTGAAATATAGTCCTCAAAAGGGTGGCCTGAGATAAGGCATGTTACAAGAGAAATTACTGTCCAATGAGAGGCAATGACGCAGTTTCCCTGTGTCTGCTTCAGGGCATTGAGCATACGTTTTGCAGCTTCTCTCATATCTTCAGCTCCCGGAGGGAGAACAGTATTGTCTGTTTTACGCTTTTCAAAAAGATCCGGGTCGTTTTTCATGTTCTCTTCCCAGCTCTTCCCTTCCCAGCGACCAAAGTAAACTTCTGCGGCATCTTCAAGGATTATAGGATTTGTGTTTTGGGGAATAAACTGTTCAAGGGTCTGGCGGGCCCTCTTGAGAGGACTTGAGTACCAGTTCTCTATTTCCTTATCTGAAAAGTAGGTACGCAGATTACTTGCATCTGAAAAACACTTTGGATTCAGATTCAAATCTGTGTGTCTGCCCTGCAGTAAGGTTATTCCGTTTGGAAAGTCAGGCACTCCGTGACGTACCAGATAGATGTTTCTCATATTCAACCCTTGTTGGTAATTTTACTACTTGTAGTTACTTGACACAAACTATACCTCGTGACATGATGTATTGCGTAAGAGGAGGTATAATATGGACATACAGTTAAAACGCGGTCTTTTGGATATATGCGTTCTTGCAGCCATCAAAAATGAAGACTCCTACGGCTACAAAATTATCAAAGATGTAAGTCCTTATATCCAACTCTCCGAATCCACACTGTACACAATTCTCAAGCGCTTGGAATCTATGGGCATGCTGACGGTACGCAGTGCCGAACACGACGGAAGACTGCGCAAGTATTACCACATTACCGACTTAGGTGTGAAACGAATTGAAGACTTCAGGGAGGATTGGAAGGAAATCATGACCGTATATAGCTTTGTGACCAAGGAGGAGCAGAATGACTAAGCAGGAGTTTCTACAGCAATTGGAAGCCGGTCTTTCCGGTTTGCCTAAGGGCGATATCGACGAGCAGCTTCGGTTCTACTCAGAAATGATAGACGACAGAATGGAGGACGGACTGACAGAAGAAGAAAGCGTACGCCAGATCGGAGATCCACGTGAGATTGCTCAGAGCATTATCAGCGAAACCCCTATCTCCAGACTGGTCAAGGAAAAAGTCAAAAACAGAGCTCCTTTAGGAACACTTGCAATTGTACTTCTGGTTTTGGGATTTCCGCTTTGGTTTCCATTGGTTATAACTGTCTTCTCAGTGCTGTTTGGAATCTTCATTGCACTGTGGGCAACAAACTTTGCCGTAGCTGTTAGCGCCCCTGCCCTTCTTGGCGGATCTGTAATGATGTTTGTCAGAGGCAACATTGCCCAGGGTTTCTTGGCAATAGGAGCTGCCATGGTAGCAGCCGGTCTTGCAATTCTCATGTTTTTTGCCTTCAAGGCACTTACAAAGGCAGTTGCCATTATTATCAGAAGAATCATAATCGGAAAGGATAATTAATATGAATACAACAAAGAAAATCATCTTAGCAGCACTGGTTCTGATACTTGTAGGATCCATTATCTTCACAGTCACAATGTGCAAAAACAAATGGAATGTTCCGGGCGCTGTCAACACAAATAAAGTAACTCAGACATATGACATTACAGAGAACTTTGACAGCATTTCAATGAAAACAGAAACGGCACACGTTTCCTTCCTGCGTTCAAATAATTCCAGATGTAGCATAGTAATAAGTGACAATGAAGACACCTCTTACAATGTAGGCGTTAAGAACAACACCCTCTACATTGAAAAGCTCAATAAGAGCGGCTTCTTTGTTGAATTCGGCTCTCCGACAATTACAATCTACCTCCCGCGCACAGAGTACAAAAACTTAAGCGCTGTAGGCAGCACCGGAGATATTGATATCCCCTCCGTTTTCAGTTTCAAGAGCATTGATATTGAAATGACCACCGGAGACATTTCCTGCAGCGCAAGTGCATCAGAAATAATCAGCCTTCGTGTCAGCACCGGAGAAATAAACCTCCACTCCGTCACTGCCAAAGATGTCTACCTCCATGTCTCCACAGGCTCAATTGAAGCCGAAGACGTAAAGTGCGCCACCCTCTCATCAGACGGCAGCACAGGATACATCAGGCTTGAAGACGTCCTGGTTTCCGGCTATATGAGAATTGAACGCAGCACAGGAGATGTCAGACTGGACAACTGTGACGCCGGTGAAATTGAGATTGAAACCCACACAGGCGACATTGTCGGTTCCCTGCGCTCTGAAAAGATCTTCATTGCCAGAAGCGACACAGGACGCATAGATGTCCCTGAAACCCTCACTGGCGGCAAGTGCAAGCTCATCTCCGCCACCGGCGATATTGAAATTGCAATTAAACATTAGTTTTCCGTCGGACTTTTCGATAATTTTTGCCAAAAACAGGGGTCTATCATCGAAAAATTCGAAAAATAACCCCAAAAAATGAGGCTCATCATCGAAAAATAGGATACGCCGCTCGTTTCGAATCTTTGTAAAAATACAATTTTGTATATACAATATTGTAAAGGATTCAAAAAGTGACTATAATAAGTTCAGACAACAGATACGAATGGGATTCTGCAAAAAACGAAATTAATATCAAAAAGCACGGTTTATCCTTTGAAGAGATATTACCCGTGTTTGATGATCCGTTCTTTCTTGAAAGATACGATTATCAGCATTCTGAGGTTAATGAAGACAGAATGTTTGGTATTGGAAGTGTTAACGGTATAGCAATTGTTGCTACTGCATTCACGGAGAGACAAAGAATTCGGATTATATCTGCAAGACTTGCTTCTCCATCAGAAGAGAGGGTGTATTATGAGTACTGCAAACGTCTTAACAGCTGAAAAAGTTGCTGAACTTAAAAAGAAATCCATCGATTTTTCGGATATTCCTGAAATGACAGACTCCGAGGCACTTGAGTTATATCCGAGAAACTGGAGACCGGTTAAAATGGCCATTTCAATACGAATAGACAGTGATACTCTTGACTGGTTAAAACAGCCGGAAGAATCCGGATATCAAAAACGTTTGAATGCAGCTCTTCGTTGGGCGCGCATTCATGGATGTCCAATAGATAAGTTTTGAAACGCTACCCTTCCACTCTGGGCACGAAGGGCAAAGCGAGGGTCAGGTTGGTACTTTTCGAGAAAATAATTCAAAAAGTACCAAGATTTCTAAAAACAGTTGGTACTTTTAGGAAAAAATCTTCAAAAAGTACCAAACCATAATGAATGTTGTGGTAATGGGCTTTTTTTAAGAGGAAACCACAACATTTGTACTAAAGATACCAGACGGGATTCGACGCTCCGCTACCCCGCCTTCGCTGAAAACGCCTTTCCCACGGCGTTTTCTCGGCTTTAAGCCGCCGCTCGTTTCGAATCCCGACTGATAAAAAAAATCACATACCGTATGGCATGTGATTTATTTTTAAGCAACAGACGGGATTCGAACCCGCGTTGACCACCTTGGCAAGGTGGTGCGTAACCACTACGCTACTGTTGCATTGCCCGTATCTTATAACACTTTTCAAAATGTTTAGCAATAGAACAGCATAAAAAAAATCGCTATACTTATGCGGGTGACAGGAGGACGTCATGAAAAGCATTGAAGATTATATTGTCAGTATTCCGGATTTTCCCGCACCGGGAATCATATTCAGAGATGTAACAGGAATCCTTCAGGATGCAGAAGGACTCAAACTTGGAGTTGATGAAATGACTCAATTGGTCAGAGAACTCGAGGCAGACGTAGTTGCAGGACTCGAAGCCAGAGGATTCATCTTCGGAATGCCAATTGCCTATAATCTGGGAGTACCGTTTGTTCCGGTAAGAAAGAAAGGAAAACTCCCCCGCGCAACAGTTGAAAAAACATACAACCTTGAGTATGGCACAGCAACAATTGAAATCCACAAAGATGCTATCAAGAAAGGACAGCGCGTTGTCCTGGTTGACGACCTTGTTGCTACAGGCGGAACACTTAAGGCAGGTGCCGAACTGGTTGAACAGTTGGGCGGAAAAGTGGTTGGAATAGTAACACTTATTGAACTTGAAGGCCTTAAAGGCAGAGAGTTTCTCAAAGGTTATGAGCTAAAGAGCATTGTCAAATATCCCGGTGCTTGATGCGAAACCGCTTTTTATATATATTTTGAAGGCTGATTAAAAATATATTTTATTAATAAAGAGGAAAATATGGAAATCAAGAAACTTGAAAACTCTTCTGTTGAACTGACACTTGAGCTTAAGGCTGCAGCAATTGAAGAAGCATATTCAAAACAACTCAAAGATTACGCAAAGAAGCTTACACTCAAGGGTTTCAGACCCGGAAAGGCACCGGTATCGCTCGTTGAGAGCAAGTTTGGAAAAGAAATTAGAGAAGAGGTCACTTTCAAGCTCATGGAAGATAACCTTGATGCCTCTTACAAAGACATGGATGAAAAGGACAGACCCCTGCCCTACAGCACACCTGTTCTTCAGAACGAAGACAAGCTGCTGCCGTTCCAGCCCAACACAGACATCAAGTACAGCGTTGTATACGATGTAATGCCCGAATTTGAACTTCCCAAGTACACAGGACTTGAGCTTGAGGCTGAAAACGAAAAGGTCTCTGCAAAGGAAGTTGATGCTGAAATTGAAAAGCTCAGACAGCAGAACGCAATGATCATTGCTAAGAAAGGCGCTGTAGAGAAGTCAGACATTGTCACAATGGACTATGTTGAACTTGATGCAGAGGGCAAAGAAGTTGAAAGCACAAAGAGAAACGACTTCACATTCACAGTCGGTTCTTCCTACAACTTCTACAAGCTGGATGATGACATTCTCGGCATGAAGGCCGGTGATTCAAAGGTTATTGAAAAGACCTACGGCGATGACAGCGGAATGGGTTCTGATTATCTTGGAAAGACAGTCAAGATCAGCGTAACAATCAAGGAAGTCAAGACAAAGGACGTTCCCGCTCTTGATGACGAGTTTGCACAGGATGTCAAGGACAGCTACAAGACTCTCAAAGACCTGAAGGACGACACAAAGAAGCAGCTTCAGGAAAAGGCAGATGTCAGAAACAAGAGCCACAAACTTGAGGCAATTCTTGCAAAGCTTGCTGAAGAGACAAAGATTGACCTCCCCCACAGCATGATTCAGACACAGCTTGAGCAGGAGTGGAGAAACTTTGCACAGCGCTTTGGCATGAACGAAGAGGAAGTTGAAAAACTCATGGCTGCTAACGGCAGTTCAAAGAGTGCCTTCCTTGACACAAGAAAGAGCGATGTTGAGCAGGAAATCAAGCGCCAGCTTATCCTGGACAAGATTTCCAACATACAGAAGTTTGAAGTTTCTGATGAAGAAATTGTAAACAAGCTCAAGGAGTACGACCCTGAACTTAAAGAAGATCATCCCAACTATGACCTTATGAAGTCTTACATGAAGGATGACATGCTCTTCCAGAAGGCTCAGGACTACCTTGTAGAAAACAACACTTTCAAAGAAAAGAAGGCAACAAAGGAAAATAAGGCTGATGAGGCAAAATAAGGAAAAATCCTATCTGGTTCCTACCGTAATAGACAGCACTGGCGTAGGCGAAAGAGCCTATGACATCTACTCTCGCCTGCTTAAAGAAAGAATTGTCTTTTTGGACGGCGAGATAAATGACGAGCGTGCAGACCTTGTTGTTGCACAGTTACTGTTTCTTGAGGCGGAGGATCCGAAGAAGGATATTAGCCTTTACATAAACAGCCCCGGCGGAAGTGTTACTGCAGGACTGGCAATCTATGACACAATGCAGTACATACTGCCAAAGGTTACAACCATCTGTATGGGACAGGCTGCTTCAATGGCAGCCCTGATCCTGGCAGGCGGTGAAGCCGGAAAACGCCTTGTTCTCCCCTCTGCAAGGGTTATGATTCACCAGCCCTGGGGCGGAGTTGAAGGTCAGAGCTCGGACATTGCAATACATGCAAAGGAAATTCTCAGATTGAAGAAACTGTCAATTCAGTACTTTGCACATCATACAGGAAAGAGCGAAGACGAAATTGCTCAGGCACTGGAAAGAGATTTCTTTATGACGGCAGATCAGGCTGTTGAGTTCGGAATCGCCGATAAGGTGCTGAACAGGATGGAAAACTGATGGCCTTCGGAAGAAACCAGAAATACTGCTCATTCTGCGGAAGCGCTGATGCTACACTCATTTCAGGACCCAATGGGGTTGCAATTTGTGCAGATTGTGTTGAGCGCTGTCGCAATATCCTCAGTGAAAACGGCGAGAAAACAAAGAGTTCCACTCGCCTTGCCTCTCTTGAGACCCTGCCTACCCCGCACGAGCTTAAAGAGTACTTGGACAAGTATGTCATAGGTCAGGACAAGGCCAAGAGAATTCTTAGCGTTGCCGTTTACAACCACTACAAACGCGTAAAATACGAAGAACAGCTCAAGGAAAAAGATGTTGAACTGGACAAGTCCAACATCCTTATCATGGGCCCCACAGGAACAGGTAAGACACTTCTTGCAAGGACGTTGGCAAAGCGTCTTGATGTTCCTTTTGCAATTGCAGATGCAACAACAATTACAGAAGCCGGCTATGTTGGTGAAGATGTTGAAAATATCCTTCTCAAACTTATCCAGGCCGCAGATGACGATGTTGCTGCTGCAGAGCACGGAATAATCTTCTTGGATGAAGTTGATAAGATTGCCAAGAAAGGCGAAAACGTCTCCATTACCCGTGACGTATCAGGTGAAGGTGTACAGCAGGCCCTGCTTAAGATAATTGAAGGCACAATTGCAAGTGTTCCACCTCAGGGCGGAAGAAAGCACCCCAACCAGGAGATGATAAGAATAGATACAAGAAACATTCTTTTCATCTGCGGAGGAGCTTTTGTAGGACTGGACAAGATTATTGAAAAGCGCTTGGATAGCTCGTCAATGGGCTTTGGGAAGAAGATTGTAGACAGACGTGAAAAGAATCTTGAAGATTTGTACGACAGCATTCTTCCGGATGACCTTATCAAGTTCGGCCTTATTCCCGAATTCATTGGAAGACTTCCAGTGCACGTAGGACTTAACAACCTGACCGTTGAAGACCTTGAAAGAATTATCACAGAGCCCAGAAACTCGATTCTGAAGCAGTACATTTCTTCAATGGAACTTGATAACGTGAAACTTGAGTTCCTGCCCGAGGCAATTCATGCAATTGCACAGACAGCCTACGACCAGAAAACCGGCGCCCGCGGCATAAGAAGTATTGTAGAGTCAATCATGACAGATCTTATGTACGACCTGCCCTCTCAGAAGGGAATTGATAAGGTTGTAGTTGACGCAAAGATGGTTGAGGAAAAGACAAAGCATAACTTGGAAGATGCACATAACTGATTCGCATTTTCATACAGAAATGGTCATTGAAAGAGGTCTTGATTATAAGGCCTCTTTTTCCATGCTTTCAGGTGGTATAGACGCAGGTTGTACTTTGGATGACATTGAGAACCGCAGCAAGCTCCTTGAAGGCTATGACCACATTCATCTTGCAGCGGCAATGGGTCCCTGGTGCGCCTCGGATATGGCCCCGCAGGACCTGCCCTCTGCCCTTTCCCGGCTTGAAGAGAAGATTCAGACCTACCACGCCCGTTTTCTGGGGGAAATTGGTCTTGATTACTACTGGAATTACGGCACCCCGGAGTATCAGAAAGAGCTCTTTCAGTCCCAGATGCTCCTTGCCAACCGCCTAGGTCTTAGGATTTTGGTGCACTGCCGCGACGCGGCGCGCGATGTCTCAAATCTCATCAAATCCATCCGTCCGGCCAAGGCCGGTGTTATACACTGCTTTGACGGGTCAGAAGAGCTCTTAACTACTGCACTTGATTGCGGTTTTTGGATTAGTTTTGCAGGAAATCTGACCTATAAATCAAACGACAATCTGCGTCAGATGCTCAAAAAAGTCCCTAAAGACAAACTGCTTTTGGAAACAGATGCGCCGTATCTGACACCGGTTCCGCTACGCGGAAAACCCAACTGTCCGGCCAACATAATTCATACCTATGAATGTGCAGCCCAAGTTCTTGAAATCAGCGTTCAGCAGCTGTCAGAGCAGGTTTTTGAGAATTTTACCTACTTCGTGTAACCCCTACTTTGGGACAGCTTTCATTTTCAGGACACATTGAACACTTGGGACTTACGCTGGTACACACTTCCTGTCCGTAACTGACTAAAAGTTCATTCAGCGGAATCCAGTACTTTTTAGGCATTACAGTCTGAAGCACCTTCTCACTTTCTTCCGGTGTGCTTGTTTTTATCCAGCCCATGCGGTTGGAAATCTGATGCACATGGCAGTCTACGCAAATTGCATCAATGCCAAAGCCAAGATTCAGTGTAAGATTTGCCGTCTTAATTCCCACCCCGGGAAGAGCCAGAAGTTCTTCAACTGTAGACGGCACCTTGCCGCCGTACTTGTCCATTAGAATCTGTGAAATCTCCAAAATTCTCTGAGTTTTGGTCTTGTAAAAACCTGTAGGAAAGATCAGCTTTTCAATCTGTTCAGAACTGAGTTTGAGCATATCTGACGGATTTGAGGCCACATTGAAAAGCCGCACGGAGGCCTGAAGTGTGACATCGTCCTTTGTGCGAAGGGACAGGATTGTGGAAATGAGAACACAGTACGGGTCGTTTTGGGTGATGGCAACATAGGAAACTGCGGGAATGACCTTGTTAAGCTCCTTGAGCTTGGCCTGGAAGTTTACAAAGATTCTGTCAAAGTACTTTTCATCTAACTTCATACACTGTCACAGCCTCTCTTACAGTCAGATTTGTTTTATCCATCTTCAGTAGCGGAATAATGCTCATGCCCAAATCCGGATAGACCAAACCTGCAACGTCAGTCTTCCCTATTGCATCTAGGTAGTAAGTTCCTTCCGGCATATTCTCAGAATCTGTTGGAAGAACTATGTCAAAGCAGTTTTCTGCATCCGTTGTCATACCAACGGCAAGACCTTTGATTAAAGAAGAAAGCTCTATACGCCCTGCCCTGACAGCTGTGCTTATTACAGGGGTTGTCAGCATGAGAGCGCAGTCTGAATACCCAGAGAGCAGAGTCTCAAGTTTCACACTGTCCATGAAGGTCTCTGAGTCAGAGACAACAGTTTTCAGATTATAGCCCTCACGGTCCAGGTTTTTTTTAAAACCGTCCAAGGCACTGGACGGATAAGCAATTGAGAAAGACTTGTCCATGACAAGAACAACTTGCGGTCTGTTGTAACGGAAAAACAAAAATACCGCTGCAAAAATGAGAACAATAACAACTATTTTCAACCACAACCGCGAAAGCTGTCTCATATAAGGGAATTTAGCATATAACTGAAAATTGACGCAATCATTTAAAGGTAATATCATTTATAGCGCAAGGAGACATACTTATGGTATCTTACAAAGAACTTGGCCTTGTAAACACAAGAGAAATGTTTGCAAAGGCAGTAAAGGGCGGCTATGCAATTCCTGCTTACAACTTCAACAACATGGAGCAGCTGCAGGCAATTATCCAGGCATGCGTCGAAACAAAATCTCCCGTAATCCTTCAGGTTTCCAAGGGTGCAAGGGACTATGCAAACATTAACCTGCTCAGAAACATGGCACGCGGTGCAACAGAATATGCACATGAACTTGGCTATGATATTCCTATCGTTCTTCACCTTGACCACGGTGACAGCTTTGAGACATGTAAAGAGTGCATTGACAACGGCTTCTCTTCCGTCATGATTGACGGTTCTGCACTTCCCTATGATGAGAACGTTGCAGTAACAAAGAAAGTTGTTGAGTACGCTCACAAGTACGATGTTACAGTTGAAGGCGAACTCGGAGTTCTTGCCGGTGTTGAGGACGATGTTGCAGCAGAGAAATCTCACTACACAAGACCTGAAGAAGTTATCGACTTCGTTTCAAAGACAGGTGTTGACTCACTGGCCATTTCTATCGGGACAAGCCACGGTGCTTACAAGTTTACTCCGGAACAGTGCACAAGAAACGAGGAAGGAATCCTTGTTCCGCCACCGCTCCGTTTTGACATCCTCAAAGAAATTGAAAAGAAACTCCCCGGCTTCCCCATTGTTCTCCACGGTTCATCATCAGTTCCTCAGGAATTTGTAAAGATGATCAACGAGCACGGCGGAAAGCTCAAAGACAGCGTCGGTATCCCCGAGTCACAGCTTCGTGAAGCTGCAAAGAGCGCTGTATGTAAGATCAACATTGACAGTGACGGCAGACTTGCCATGACAGGTACAATCCGTCGCGTTCTTGACGAGCAGCCTTCAGCATTTGACCCCAGAGTCTACCTCAAGGCAGCACGTGCCGCTCTTAAAGACATGTACAAGCACAAGAACATTGACGTTCTTGGCAGTGCA
>CADCOT010000003.1 GCA_902803145.1 uncultured Spirochaetales bacterium
CATCTACTACTCACCCCCTCTGCCCATCGGCTCAAGAATTGCGTTATGTAAATTACTATACAGGTAAAATTTTGTCAATCACTCAAGAAAGAAACCTTTGCGAACCAATTCTGTCCTTTTAAGGTCCCTTCCTGTGCAATACAGATTAATACTCTCAGGCAGCTCTAACCTAAGTGAATACAGGCTTCTGTTAAAGAATTGAGGAAGGTCATCTTCGTCTTCAAATTCACCTTCAACTCCTTCAAAAACAGAACCGCCAAGATAAACATGGAATTCCTTGTCTCTTAGAGAAATATAACCGGGTTTCTCAAGTTTATCATCAAGCTGAGTAAGCATCTTAAACTCAGAAGGACCGGTGTAGTCAACAAGAACTCCGTCTCTGAATTCAAGCACTACCTTGCATCTCTTTCCCAAGATTGTAGTTTCAGCGCTGATTTTTCCGTCTGCAGAGTTGCAATCAACAGGACAAACCATGCGGTCAAAATTCATAGAATTTAAAAATCTTCTGCCGTTTGGAAGAACAGATGTTCCGCCGGTAAATGAAACTGCAGGCGGAATCAACAAAGAAAAACTGTTATCCGAACCTGAAAATTCAAGTAAAGACGGAGAAAGAGAATTAATAAATTTGATTCTGTAATCAGCCTCTACAGCCTTATCTGCATTGATCAAGGCAAGCTTTTCCCTATCTGAAGGAAGAACGCACCATGGAACAGAAATTCTGCGGTTAACTGAAACAGGCTCTGACAAATGGCCGTATCTTTGAAGCAGCGGAAAGTTTTCCTCTTCCTGATCAAAGTCAGGCAGCAAAACAGGAATTTCGGCCCCTCTTTCGCTTTCAAGTCTGAGCAGAACGTGGCTAAGTGCCTGGGCAAACGTCCCTTCCGGGTCGATATCGACAACGTCGGTGGGCTTTCCGTTATCAGTTACAACAATCTTTACAGGAACTTGCGTCCTGGATGCAGCTGCAAGGGCAATTTCGCGTGCCAAGGGGAAGTCTTTCTCTTCAACGTTTATGGAAAGCGCATCGCCCTTCATCAGGCCGAGAATTTTATCTGAAATCAGATCCTGGTAGTTCACAGGGCAACGTCAACCTTTGAGCCGTATTTCTGCATTCTGAGCTCCTTGATTGCAGGATCAGAAATGTAGTCATCAAATCTCATGTAGCGGTCAATCAGGCCTGTCGGAGTAAATTCAATGATTCTGTTTGCAATTGAATCTACAAACTGGTGGTCATGGCTGTTGAACAGACATACTCCGGTAAAGTCTATAAGTCCGTTGTTCAGGCTCTGAATTGCTTCAAGGTCAAGATGGCTGGTGGGCTCGTCAAAGATAAGGCAGTTGGCACCTTCAAGCATCAGCTTGGAAAGAACACATCTGACCTTCTCTCCTCCGGAAAGAACCTTTGTATTTTTCAGAGCTTCATCACCTGTAAAGAGCATTCTGCCAAGGAAGGAGCGGATATCTGTTTCATCTGCATCTTCAGAGAACTGCATAAGCCACTCTGTAATTGTCATATCTTCCTGGAAGAGTTTTACGTTGTCTTTGGGGAAGTATCCTACAGATGTTGTGACACCCCAGTTGTACTCACCGCTGTCAGCTTCCATATTACCTGTAATAATCTCAAACAGAACAGTCTTTGCATAATGGTTGGGACCTACAAAGGCAATCTTGTCTCCGTTGTTGACTGTAAGGTTAAGGTTGTCCAAAACCTTTACGCCGTCAACTGTTTTGGTAAGATTCTTGATTTCAAGAATGTTTCTTCCGCATTCACGGTTAGGTTTGAATGCAACGTACGGGAACCTTCTACTGGAAGGCTGGATATCGTCAAGTGTAAGCTTGTCAATAAGCTTCTTTCTTGAAGTAGCCTGTCTTGCCTTTGCAACGTTTGAAGAGAAGCGCTGGATAAACTCTTTGAGTTCTGCAATCTTTTCTTCCCTTCTCTTCTTTTCATCCTTCTGCTGCTTTGCTGCAAGCTGGCTGGACATGTACCAGAAGTCGTAGTTACCTACATAGAGCTGGATTCTTCCAAAGTCTACATCTGCAATATGTGTACAAACTGTGTTAAGGAAGTGTCTGTCGTGTGAAACAACGATAACTGTGTTGTTAAAATCCATAAGGAAGTCTTCAAGCCAGTGGATGCTTTCAAGATCAAGGTGGTTAGTAGGCTCGTCCAGCAAGAGGATATCCGGATTTCCGAACAGTGCCTGGGCAAGAAGAACACGAACCTTGATGCTGTCTTCAACATCTGACATAAGCTTTTCATGCATTGGAACAGGGATTCCAAGACCGTCAAGAAGAACTCCGGCATCGGCTTCTGCTTCCCAGCCGCCAAGCTCTGCAAATTCAGATTCAAGATCAGCTGCCCTAATTCCGTCTTCCTCAGTAAAGTCTTCCTTAAGATAGATGGCCTCTCTTTCTTTCATGATGTCATAGAGCTTCTTGTAGCCCATTATGACAGTATCCATGATGGTGTAGTTATTGAAAGCAAAGTGGTCCTGTCTGAGAACAGCCATTCTCTGTCCAGGAGTAATTATTACCTCTCCGGTATCAGGCTCAATTTCTCCGGAAAGAATCTTAAGAAATGTAGATTTTCCGGCACCGTTTGCGCCGATTATTCCGTAACAGTTTCCGGGAGTGAACTTAATGTTAACGTCTTTAAACAGAACCTGTGTTCCGTAAGACAAAGAAATCTTGGATGCTGTAATCATGTATCTAAAAAATCCTTTAATAACAGAAAAAAACTGCCGCCAATCAGCGACAGTCCCAAAGCTTAGTTCCAAGGGGAATCGAACCCCTGTTTAGAGACTGAGAATCTCCCGTCCTAACCCCTAGACGATGGAACCATATTCTGGGATGGAGGGATTCGAACCCCCAAAGGCAGAACCAGAATCTGCAGTGTTACCATTACACTACATCCCAAAATTGACTTTTGGATATTAACTAAAACACAAGCCTAATGTCAAGCCTTTTTAAAGGCAGCAACCCTAGCGCTTGCAGAAAGGTCCCAATCTGAAAAAATACCGTCAGAAATGTACCTGTATCCAAGCCCTGCAACCATTGCGCCATTGTCGGTGCAAAGCTTCAAGGACGGGAAAGAAACCTCGTAGCCCTTCTCTTTGTATTTGAGTAGACTGCTTCTTACAAGGCTGTTTGCAGCAACTCCGCCTCCGGCCGATATCCTCATCAAGCCTGTATCTTTTAGTGCCTTATCAACCTTCTTCATCAGCATGCCTACTGCAACACGCTGGAAGCTTGCGGCAATGTTTTCAGGTGTAGCAGGCTTTCCTGTACTGAACATATCAAGTTGGTTTATAACTGCAGTCTTAAGTCCGCTGTAAGAAAGGTCATAAGGATGATAGCCCTTGGAAAGATCCGGACCTGAAAAAGTAAAGGCTTTGGGATCTCCGTTTTGAGCAAGGCGGTCAATCATAACACCACCTGGGTATCCAAGACCGTAGTGCTTTGCAACCTTGTCAAAAGCCTCACCTATTGCATCATCAATTGTTGTGCCCAACACTTCAATGCTATCATAAGAATCTACGCGGCAAATAACTGTGTGTCCGCCGCTTAATAAGACTCCAAGATAAGGATATTCAAGAGGGTTTTCTATTTGTGGAGCATAGAGATGCGCTCTAATGTGGTCAATTCCAACAAAAGGAATATTCAATGATGCAGCAAGACCTTTTGCAAAGTTTACTCCAACCAAAAGAGAGCCCAAAAGACCAGGTCTTGATGTTACTGCAATAGCATCAATATCCTCTTTCTTAAGGCCTGCCTGGGCAAGGGCTGCATTGACTACCTGGGAAATCCACTGGGTATGAAGTCTGGACGCAAGCTCAGGAACAACACCGTCAAAAGGTCTGTGAAGTTCAATCTGACTTGCAATTACATTTGAAAGAATCTTAGAGCCGTCCTGCACTACTGCAGCGCTGCATTCATCACAAGAAGTTTCAATTCCAAGGATATACATTTCAGAAATCCTCTTGCTCATCTTCAGAGATCATCTGAACAGAACCCAGGCGACCTGCAAAGAACATAGTCATTATGCGTTTCTGGTCGTTATTAGGAACTACATCATTGAGAAAAGATTCAAGTTCTCTGCTGACAGGCAGACCGAATACATGGGCACCGGAATGCGGATTCCTTGCCAGTATAGGCTTGTTGTCATTCTGTTTGTTATCAGGAACTTTAATATTGTTCATTTTCCCTCTTTGAACAGCCAAAGAAGGGAATTGAACCCTTGACCTGCTCATTACGAGTGAGCTGCTCTACCCCTGAGCTACTTTGGCGTTAAGGCAAATATAATAAAGTAAGGTTTAAAAAACAAGAGGTCATCCGTTCAGATGACCTCCTGCATTTATCCTTACTGGATTGCTGCCTGAGCTGCAGCAAGACGTGCAATCGGCACTCTGTCAGGTGAACATGAAACGTAGTTCAAACCAACCTGCTGACAGAAGGCAATTGTCTTGGGATCACCACCGTGCTCACCGCAGATTCCAAGGCTGATGTCCGGTCTGACTGAACGGCCAAGCTTTGCAGCCATGTTAAGAATCTTACCTACTCCGTCAACATCAATTGTTGCAAACGGATCATATTCATAGAACTGCTTGTCGGAATCATTTACGTAGTGACCAAGGAATGAACCGGCATCATCACGTGAGAATCCGCAAGTCATCTGTGTAAGGTCGTTAGTACCGAAGCTGAAGAACTCTGCAGTCTTAGCAATCTCATCTGCTGTGATTGCAGCTCTGGGAACTTCAATCATTGTACCGATTTCGTACTTAACAGACTTACCTGTTGTCTTGAAGATCTCCTGAATTACTTCTTCAGCATGCTTCTTACAGAAATCAAATTCTTTGTAGTTACCTACGAGAGGAATCATGATTTCAGGATGTACCTTAATTCCCTTGTTCTGTACGTTGATAGCAGCCTCAATAATTGCTCTGACCTGCATCTTAAGAATTTCAGGATAGATAATAGCAAGACGGCAGCCTCTGAAACCGAGCATGGGGTTGAACTCATGAAGCTGTGCAACCTTCTTAGCAATATCCTCTACGCTGATACCAAGCTTAAGAGCAAGCTCGTGTCTTGTTGTGCTGTCGTTGGGCAGGAACTCGTGGAGAGGAGGATCAAGAAGTCTGATAACTGCGGGAAGGCCCTTCAGTTCTTCAAACATAGCCTCAAAGTCTGATCTCTGCATGGGAAGAAGTTCTGCAAGTGCATCTTCTCTCTCACGGAGGTTGTTGGCAAGAATCATCTTTCTCATGCTTATAATTCTCTGACCGCCAAAGAACATATGCTCCGTTCTGCAAAGTCCGATACCTTCAGCACCGAGAAGAACTGCCATGTGAGTATCCTGAGGAGTATCAGCATTGGTTCTGACTTCCATTGTCTTGATCTCGTTTACATAGCCCATGAACTTCTTGTAGTTCTGGAACAGGATTGAATCCTTCTCCTGCATCTGGCCCTTGAGAACCTGAACAATTTCAGACTCCTTTACTTCAATCTTCTGTGCATAAACATCTCCGGTAAAACCGTCAATTGAAATAAAGTCACCTTCGTTGACTGTTACGCCGTTAACCTCAAAGTATTTCTTTGCAATGTTGATAACAATCTCACCGGCACCTGAAACACAAGGACATCCCATACCTCTGGCAACTACTGCTGCATGGCTGGTCATACCGCCGCGGCATGTTACAACACCCTTTGATACTGCCATACCGCCAATGTCTTCAGGAGAAGTCTCTGTTCTGACAAGAATTACATCCTTGCCTTCTTTGGCTCTGGCTTCTGCATCTTCAGCTGTGAAGTATACCTGACCGCAAGCTCCGCCGGGGGAAGCGTTAAGTGCATGTGTTACGGGCTTAATCTTTTCTTTCTTAATGAATTCCTGGTCAAGAACAGGAGCAAAGAGTTTGTTGAATTCACCTGCAGGAACACGTGAAACAGCAGTCTTCTTGTCAATAAGACCTTCCTCTACCATTTCAACCTGTGATCTGAGCCATGAGAAGATGGTTCTCTTTCCGCTTCTTGTCTGAAGCATGAAGAGCCTTCCTTCCTGGATTGTGAACTCCATATCCTGCATATCGTGGTAGTGTTTCTCAAGAATTTCTCTGATGTCACAGAGCTGCTTGTAAACAGCGGGGTTAACATCACAAAGTGTCTGAATTGACTGAGGAGTTCTGATACCGGCTACAACGTCTTCACCCTGAGCATTCATCAGGTACTCACCGTAGAACTTGTTATCACCTGTTCCGGGGTCACGTGTAAAGGCAACACCTGTTCCTGATGTCTCACCCATGTTACCGAAGACCATTGACTGGACGTTAACGGCTGTTCCGAGGAGACCTCTGATGTCGTTCATCTGTCTGTACTTAATGGCTCTTTCGTTGTTCCATGACTTAAATACGGCATTAATTGCCTTGAAAAGCTGTTCCTGAGGATCTGTAGGGAATTCCTCGCCTGTGTGGCGCTTGTAAATTCTCTTGTATCTCTTAACAAGGTTCTGGAGCATCTCTGTTGTAAGCTCGTAGTCCCAAGTAATACCCTCTTCGTCTTTGATATCCTGGATTGCTTCTTCAAACTTTGCATGGGGAACTCCCATTACAACGTCTCCGAACATCTGGATGAAACGTCTGTAGCTGTCCCATGCAAAACGGTCATTACCTGTCTTGCGAGCCATTGCATCAACTGTTTCGGGGTTAAGACCAAGGTTAAGAATTGTATCCATCATACCGGGCATTGACTGTGCAGCACCTGATCTGACAGAAACAAGAAGCGGATTTGTTGTATCTCCGAGTTTTGCTCCCATAAGGGCCTCAAGCTGTTTGAGATTGAGAAGGACTTCATCCTTCATGCCCTGGGGGTATTCACCGTCATTCTTTGAGAAGTAATCACAAGCTGCTGTGCTGATTGTGAATCCGGGAGGTACAGGAAGGCCAATGTTTGTCATCTCAGCAAGGTTTGCACCCTTTCCGCCAAGGACATCCTTCATGGTTGCAGTTCCTTCAGCTTTTCCGTTGCCGAAGAAGTAAACCCATTTTGTTACTTTTTTCTCCATAAAATTTTCCTTTGAAAGTAATATTTTCAAATATATAGCATTAAGATTTAACTATAATTTTATGGAGAAGTCAAACAAAATGTGCTTTCAGGCAATATATGTCTGAAGTTGTTTTACAGTTGAGTCTTCCCTGAGTGTTGCAAGAACCTTTTTCTCAATCTGTCTGATTCTTTCTTTTGTAACTCCGTAAAGTTCTCCAACTTCTTTCAGACTCATGGGTTCGTTGTTATGGAGACCGTATCTCATGATGATTACGTTTCTCTCTCTTTCAGGTAAACGATTGAGAATACTGTCAATTGATTCGGTAAGAGATTTTTCAATAAGTTCTGCCTCAGGACCGGGATTCGGACTTTCAAGGAAATCTCCGAAAGTTGTTCCCTCACCTGCAGTTACAGGTGCATCAAGACTTGAGATTTCTCTTGCATAGCTGAGAATTTCTTTAACATCTTCTGCAGGAAGATTGCACTCTTTTGCAATGTCTTCTACAGAAACATCGTCTCCGTTTTCTTCAAGTCTTGTCTTAACTCCCTGAACCTGAGCAAAGACTGCATTCTTGTTCATGGGAAGTCTGATCATTCTGGACTTATCTCCAATGGCTTTGAGAATTGCCTGTCTGATCCACCATACGGCGTAGCTTATGAAGTGATATCCGGTATCAGGCTCAAACTTATCAATTGCTGTAATAAGACCAATGTTTCCCTCAGAGATAAGGTCCTCAAGAGGAAGGCCGCGCTTCTGATAGCTTTTTGCAATGCTGACTACAAAGCGAGAATTGGCTTTGATGAGAGTATCGCGCGCAGCGATGTCGCCCTGCTTTGCTCTTACTGCAAGGTCATATTCTTCTTCTCTGGTGAGAAGATCTATCTTTTCAATTTCTTTTATATATGTGCTAAGTGCTGTTGTTTCTGTCATACCTTCATATAAGCAAGAAGGATGCCAAAATTGTTAATATCTTATTATACAAAGAATTAAATATAGAAAGAAAACAATATTAAAGACCTATTTTGGGTCAATTTGACGCATCAATCTTGATAGTCTTCTTTTCAGAGTCATTTTGACCCAAAAAGTCTAAATCAATGGATTTGAAAAGTCCCTGGGGATCGTTAATGTTAAACTTACCGCTTTCTATATAAGAACTTACGTCTTTCCAGGAATCTCTTATCTTTTCATAGACACTGAGTGCTTCGGGAAGATTGTCACACTTCCCGCTTCTGCTGAAAATCCAATAAGCCATCTGAATTCTATAGAAGCAAAGCCAGTGAGGATCAAAGTCCTCATCATCCTCTATTGCCAAGATCAGATTGCTGAATTTTTCTATCAGTGAACAAATTCCCAACGTCATGAGGCAAAGATATAAAGAAAAATCATAATCGGAAACTTAATTTTCAAAATATTTATGGTAGAATTTTCTTTATGCAGGAAAAAAGGGAAATACAGAAAAAACCAAATCTGTTTGTTTATGATATTATCGGCGGTCTTGTAGTTTTGATCGGAAGACTGAAATGGCATTTCAAATTTGAAGGTGTCAAACCAAAAGGACCGGCTCTTGTAATCAGTAATCATACATCTAATATAGACTGGATTGTTGAAGGCGGAGTTTCCTGGCCAAGGCCAATGACTTTCATGGTCACCTATCACTTCTTTACCTTCAAATTCATAGGCTTTCTGTTGAGAAAGCTTGCAAGAGCTGTTCCCAAATATCAGTTTTCAACAGACCTTGCCAGTATAAGGAAAATTAAGAGCGTTCTTCATGACAGTAATGGCCTTGTTTACATAGCTCCTGAAGGCACTGTTTGGGGAAGCGGCAGTCTGGGGCATATTTCCTATGCCATTTGCAAGATGATCAGAATGATGAACGTTCCTGTCTATGCTTCCAAAATTCAGGGTGCAGGACTTGGCTGTGCTAAATGGTCTTCCAGACTTCATAAGGCACATGTTTCAGTTAATACTCAACTTCTTTTTACTGAAGAAGATATTAAGAAGCTTTCAATTAATGAAATTCATGACAAGATTGTTAACTATCTTGATTACAATGAGTTTGACTATCAGAAAGAGAAAAACATTATCTGCAAAGATAAGGACATTGCCCAGGGTCTTGAGAACATGATCTACATCTGTCCTGAATGCGGCAGCGAGTTTACTATCACAACCGAAGGCAATACAGTTTCCTGTACTAAATGCGGTGCCAAAGCCCATATGAAACCTGATTTCCGTTTTGATTGGGAAGCCAAGAAGCAGTACTTTGACAACTACTCTCAGTGGTATGACTGGCAGCTTGAACAGATGAAGAAGTTTGTCTCAAAGGACAACTTTAAAATGGAAGAAGAAGTTGACTACGGTATTGATATCCCCGGTGTAAACAACTATCAGATTGTAGGTCATGGAAAGATTACACTTACAAAAGACGGTTGGGATTACGAAGGTTCCTTCAAGGATGAACAGATTAAAGAGCACGATGATCTAAGGCAGGTTCCTCTTGCAACTCTGAAGATGGGTAAGCACTTTGAACTGCCCTACCGCTTTGAGCACTGCAGGGTTTTCTATACCAATCCGGGCACTCATGCAATGAAGTGGCATCTGGCAAGCAGAGCAATTACCGAATTACTTGCCGAAACAGATAATTGAAGTTATATTATCAATGCGTTTAAGCACAAAGGAGCATTTACTATGGATATTAGACCACTTGGTGAAAGAGTTCTTGTTAAGATTGATCAGGCAGAAGAAAAGACTGCCAGCGGACTTTTCATTCCTCAGACTTCTCAGGAAAAGACACAGTTCGGTACTGTTGTTGCCGTTGGCGATGATGTTAAGTCAGTCAAGAAAGGAGACAGAATTCTTCACGACAAGTATGCCGGTACATCAGTAAAGGTTGATGACGATGACTATCTTATCCTCAACCTCAAAGATGTCCTTGCCGTCATCAAATAAATTCTTATAAACCTTTAAGTTACAAGAGGACCGTTTGGTCCTCTTTTTTGTTAATACAGGAAGTTTTCTATATATCTGCCCATTGTTTCCATGCTGCATTCAGGGTGGTTGCATTGAGGAAGGCTTGCAAGCATTGAGGCACCATAGAACTTCTTTACTATGCGGGAATCAAGGATTATTACTATGCCTCTGTCATTGCTGTGACGCATAAGACGTCCAAAGCCCTGCTTAAGCTTCAGAACTGCATCAGGCAGTGTCATCTCATAAAAGCCGTTTCTACCCTCTGCTGCCATCTTGGCAAGACGTGCCTTGTAGATTGGCTCATCAGGCATTCTGAAAGGAAGCTTTGTAATTATTACAAGCCTTAGGGTATTTCCGGGAGCATCTACACCTTCCCAGAAACTGCTTGTAGCAAACAAAACACTGTCAGTATCGTTTTTGAATCTTTCTAAAAGCGAATATCTGTCAGCCTCTCCTTGGACAATGCTGTTAATTCCCATGGCATCAAAGCGCGGTCTGAGTGTTGCTGCAACCTTGTTCATAAGATTGTAACTGGTAAAGAGAACAAGAGCTCCGCCGCCTGAGCTTTCAACTGCACTTCCTATGGATTCACAGAGGAAAGCTGCATATTCATCTTCTTTTTCCTTGCTGTAGTCAGGACAATCATGAGGAGTAAGCAGCAAAAGCCTGTTTGCATAGTCAAAAGGTGAATTGTAGACCTTGCCGGTAAACTTCTTACGATCAGCAGGAAGTCCAACACAGTTACACCAGTATCTGAAGTTATCTCCAAGGTTCAATGTTGCACTTGTACATACTGTGGCATTTACCTTATTAAACAAGGCCTCTTTCAGTATGGGAGCAACATCCAGGGGCGATATTTTAAAGAAGACTGTCTTTGTATCGCGGGTTTTGGCAACTTCAAGGAAGTGAATATCATCATTCCAATCCAGATAGTTTACAAAGGTCTTAAGGACATCAGTTATGGAAGAAACTCTGTTGCCGTGGGCAGTTAAGTCTTCTCTGCGGTAGTCATCATCATCTGAAAGCTGAAGTTTAGAGGCAAAGATTGTTAAAGAAGAAACCAAATTTGAACAGGTTGCACACAATGCCTCAGCACTCGGTTTTATTTCATTAATTACCATCTGAGCATTGTTTTTTGTCAAAAGCAAATGCTCAAGTTTGTTGTACTCCATGAAGCTCAGGATTGCAGAATTAAGTGTTTCTGCTTCTCCGTTTGCCTGCCCTATCAGATTTACAATCTTTTCAAACAGATCCTTGTCAGGACAGTAAGGGGCTAAAAGCTCAAGAAGCCTTATTCCTGCTCCCTTGTGCCAACGCATGTTGTAAATAAAATCCAACTGACGTCTTAGAAGAGAAGAACTGAACTCTGCGGTAAACAGATCTGTTGCGTGGCGTTCAATATTATGTGCCTCGTCTATTACAAGGTTTGAAAAACCGGGAAGGATGCACTCTTCATCGTAATCCAGGGTGCTCTCCATTCTGGTTGCACTGTCAACAAACAGAAGATGGTGGTTGCAAATTATTATCTGAGCCTGAGAAATCTTCTTTTTTGCCTTGTAATAGAAACAGTCATGATAGTACTTACATTTGTATCCGTGACAGAGGTCTGCTTCACAGCAAACCTTGCTCCACAGAAAATCATCATGTCTTCCTCTGTACTCTGATCTGAGTCCTGTTTCAGTGGAAGAGGCAAAACCGTTCAGTTCACTGAACTGGGATGAAACATCCTGAAGCATAAGAGGAACAGATTCAAGTTCTTCTGAAAGTCTGCTTAGGCACAGATACTCGTTTCTTCCAACTGCAAGTTCAACATTGCACTGTTTACCAAAGGCATTGAACAGAGCCGGAATGTCCTTGTCCTTAAGCTGAAGCTGAAGAGTCTTTGTGGAAGTGGCAATTACAGTACGTTCATCAGGGTTTTCAAAGGCCTTAAGAAGAGCAGGAACAAGATAGGCAAAACTCTTTCCGGTTCCGGTACCGGCTTCTATGCCACAGGTTGCTTTTTCCTCAAAGCACTGACTTACATCAGAAGCCATTTTAATCTGGTCTTCCCTGTATTCATAACTGCCAAGGACCTGATTCAGAAGACCTCCTGCATCAAAAATGCTGTAAAGGTCATTTTCCATACTCTTCAAGTTTCCTCTGAACAGTCTTACGTCCCAGATTCAGAACATCTGCTGTTTTTGTCTTATTGCCGCCGCACCAAGCAAGTGTAGATGTGATAATAAGTTTTTCAGCTTCTTCCATAGTGCTTCCAAGCGGAATTGTAATTGCATCATTACGTGGAGAACGGCTTATGTTTATGGGAAGGTCGTTAAGATCAATCAGGTTGGTTCTACACATAACAACAGCACTCTCAATACAGTTGCTCAGTTCTCTGATATTACCGGGCCATTCATAGTTGTAAAGAGCGCTTCTTGCACTGTTTGTAAAACCTTCAATGTTCTTGTTGTTCTCTTTTGAATACATGTTGAGAAAGTGCATGGACAAAAGAGGAATATCATCTTTTCTGTCCCTGAGAGGCGGAACTTCAAGACGTACAACATTCAGACGATAGTAAAGATCTTCTCTGAATCTTCCCTCTTTCATTTCCTTTTCAAGGTCTTTATTAGTTGCAGCTATTACACGAACATCAACCTTAACAGTCTTCTCACCGCCAACTTTCTCAAACTCATGCTCCTGAAGAACTCTGAGAAGTTTAATCTGAGTGCTTTGGTTAATCTCTCCAATCTCATCAAGAAAGATTGTTCCGCCGTCAGCCTGCTCAAAACGTCCGCGAGTCTCTGAAATTGCTCCTGTATATGCACCTTTTACATGACCGAACAGCTCGCTTTCAAGCAAATTCTCATTCAAAGCTGCGCAATGAACCTTTATAAATGGTTTCTTAGCACGGTCCGAGTAAGAGACAATTGCATTTGCAACAACTTCCTTTCCTACTCCGCTTTCTCCTGTAATCAGAACAGATGCCTTTGAAGGAGCTATCTGCTGAATTGTATCTAACAGTCTCTGAACAGCCTGGCTCTTTCCAACCATTTGAGAATAGGTGTTGTTTCCTTTGAGTCTGTCCAGTTCTTTCTGAAGTTCCTCGTTCTTACGAATCATGTCACGGGAAGACAGACTCTTTTTTATCAAAACAAACAGATGGTTCAGATTTACAGGTTTTGTAAGAAAATCTATTGCGCCGTTCTGCATTGCAGTAACTGCATCTTCTATTGTTCCATGACCGGTAAGAACTACAACAGGCAAGGTAGGATAAGAGGAGTAAATCTTTTTAAGAAGAGAAGATCCGTCAAGACCGGGCATTCTTAGGTCTGTAATGACCATGTCTATTTCACGGCTGTTGATAATCTTCCAAGCCTCTTCACCGTCAGCTGCAGGAATGCCTTCATAACCTTCCATTTCAACTGCCTGAACAAGACCGTTTCTGATATTAAGTTCATCATCAACAATTAAGATTGTATCTTTCATGCCCTGTCTCCGCTTGTTGCAATTCTGTACCGTTCACTACGAGGA
The DNA here is from genome assembly GCA_902803145.1 of uncultured Spirochaetales bacterium. Taxonomy (GTDB): domain Bacteria; phylum Spirochaetota; class Spirochaetia; order Sphaerochaetales; family Sphaerochaetaceae; genus RUG14846. The sequence continues at coordinate 13,523 of CADCOT010000003.1, forward strand.
ACAGGAAGACTGATTGTAAACTCACTTCCGGATCCGTATTCGGATTTAACCAGAACCTCTCCGTTATGAAGTTTAATTATCTTAAAGATATTTGTTAAGCCAAGTCCTGTCCCGTTTGCCTTTGTTGTATAGTAAGGCTCAAAGATTTTTCCAAGCTGTTCTTCAGTCATTCCGCATCCGTTATCTTCAACACTGATTTTAATTGTGTCTCCGGAAAGAGCGGTATGAACAGTAATTACACCGTCATTGCGGCCCTCTTCTATTGCCTGCATTGCATTTCTGATCAGATTCAGAATTGACTGTTCAATCAGATTTGGATCTAAGTCTGCATTTGGAAGACTTGTTGCAAAATCTCTGACCAAAGTTATGTTGCGTTCTTTAACTTCCGGCTCTGCAATATTACATGCTTTTTCTGCAACTTTATTTGCTGATGTAAGTTCTGTCTTAATGTTTACAGGCTTTACTGCAAAGAGGAAATCAACACTGATTGCATTAAGTCTTTCTATTTCATCGCTTATAATTGAAAGGCTCTTCTCTGCATCTTCCTTTTTCAGACAGCCATCAGCTTCAAGTTTTCTCTGAAGAAGCTGAAGATAGATGGAAATGGAAGCAAGAGGATTTTTTATCTCATGGGCAATTCCTGCGGCCATTGTAGTCATAGCAGCAAGGCTTTCGTTTTTCAGATACTCTGCCCTGATTTTTTTTAAGAATGTAACATCCTGGAAACAGAAGAGCTTAAGATTCTTGTCTGTTACCTTAGAAGAATAGATACGGATATCCATCTTGCCGTACATAGAAGATTCATGAATGTACTGGTATTCTTCATCAAGGTTTCTGGCAATGCTGTCAAGAATAAATGAACATATTTCTTTGTCTTTTATGAATTTAGTAACATGTACAGAATCTGAAACATTTCTTTTATAGCAAGGAGCAAGACTGTACATTGTATTATTGAAATACAGCAACATACCGTCTTTATCTACAAGAACATATCCTAAATCCGATGCATCCAGAACTTCAGAACGATAGCGGATATCAGATGACTGACTTTCAAGAATTCTTGCAATTTCATCAGGGGTAAGTTTGGCTATTTTGGTCAGTGCCTTATCCGTAAATCTGCTCAAGAAAGCACCTCCAATGTTCTGAATAAAACAAAGTCAAAAGTAAGACGGTTCATCTGGTTGAAGGATGAAGCCTTTGAAACCATCCTTTCTATCTGCTCGGTTAGATAGCTGCATTTTCTTTCATTGATCTTACCCTCGTTGTATCTGTCTCTGATTTCAGATGTGAGAAGTTCATAGAAACGGCTCCATGTTCTGTTCTTCTCAAGTTCCTGAACAAGGGCATTTACATCAGGCTTTTTGCCGGTTGAAAGAATCTGAGCGCTTCTTAAAAGAAGAGCATCGTCAGTTCCGCTCATTGTAAGAAAGAATGATTTCAGATCTTTGTAAGCATCCGGATTTACAAAAAGTGAGGTAAGAATTCTGTTCTTCTCTGCTTCAGACATATCAGGAAAGACAAAATGCCTTACTCTGGACAAAATTGTCTGCCCAATTCTTCCAGGATTTGATGATATGAGAATGAAATAAGTATCTGATGGCGGTTCTTCAAGAATCTTAAGTAAAGAGTTTGAAACACTCTCTCCGCTGTTCTCAATTCCCTCTATGATAATTACTTTTACCTTTCCGTCTGCCGAATACTCTGAGCACCAGCGTCTGATATCGCGGATTTTTCCTATAGTAACTGCCTGTGTGTTGGGTGACGGATAAAGTTTTTCCAGGGCTTTTTCCATAGAGTCAGCCCATTTGGGAACATCGTCCTCCTTGAGGGACGAAAGGCCGGACAACAAATCCATGGCCTCCCCTGCATCTGAGAACTTTCTCTTTCCCGCTTGGGACTGCGAATCCAAAAGAGCTCCGTGGAACTGCTTGAGAAAAGTCAGAACAACACGCTTCAAAAGAGCGGCAGCCGAATCATTTCTGTGCTTCCTGTAAAGATTTAAGGCCGCTCTGATATCTATGCTGTTGTTGCGGTCAGAAAGAATCAGGGTGCCGTCCAGACCTGCTCCCAAAGAATTGGCAACTTCTGTGGCTGCATACATTCTTCCGCTGTATCTGGAACCGGAAAAGAGACTGCAGAAAGGAAATTTGCCGCTGGATAGCAGGTCTTCAAACATCAGACAAGAACCTGAACCTGGGTTATGACTATGTTAAACAAAGGCATGATTACCTTTGATGAAATCAGACTCTGAGAAAAAGCAGCTTTAAGATCAAAGAGCTCCTGATAAGCAAGCAAGGATTCTACAATTCCGATAATCAGAATTGCTTCAACAAGTCCTAGAACAAAACCCAGAATGTTATCTATGAACGTAAGATTGGCTGTATCAGCTATTCTCTTAATCATTGTTCCGAGCATCTTGATAAGAAAAAATCCAACAATGAAGAGACCTACGTAGCTTATGAGTGAACATACCCATCCGGGAATGTTGAGATTATCCTGGATTGCAGGATAAACGGCCTTTGTGAACATGAGTGCAACAGTTATTCCGGCAATATAACCGGATTTCTGCGAAAACTCTTCAATAAAACCTTTGATTGCGCCCCAAATAGCTCCTATGGCGCACAGAACAATAATAATCCAATCAACTGAATTTAACATAACTTCATTATACTTATCACCCTTTCCGATTGAAAGGCTTTTTACTATACTTGTCGTATGAGTTTTTTTACAAAATTGTTCGGAACAAAGAATGACAAGGATATAAAAGCACTGCAACCTATTGTTGCTGCTGTAAATGCAAAAGAAGAATGGGCAAAAAGCCTCAAAGATGAAGATTTTCCTAAGCAGACTGAACTTTTAAGAGAGCGTATTAAGAACGGCGAATCCAAAGACAGCCTTATTCCTGAGGCCTTTGCTCTTGCCAGAGAAGCTGCTTTCAGAGTTCTTGGAGAACGTCATTACGATGTCCAGATTATGGGAGCTATTGTTCTTCATCAAGGAAAAATTCTTGAACTGAAAACAGGTGAAGGAAAAACCCTTACCGCTGTCCCTGCAGCCTACCTTAATGCCCTTGACGGAAAAGGCGTTCATGTAGTTACCGTCAACGATTATCTTGCTCAGCGTGACGCATCCTGGATGGGCCCTGTCTACTCTTTCCTGGGTCTTACTACCGGCGTAATTGTCAGCAACATGGACAACGAGAGACGCAGGCAGTCATACAGTTGTGATATTACCTACGGAACCAACAACGAATTCGGCTTTGACTACCTTAGAGACAACATGAAATACAGGGCTGAAGACAAGATCCAGCCCAAGCATAATTACTGTATAGTAGACGAAATAGACTCAATTCTTATAGATGAGGCCAGAACTCCTCTTATCATTTCAGGTCCTGCGGACGATGACACAGAACTTGCCAGAAATGCTGAGAAGATTACTCAATATTTCAGAGAATGCGAGAAGGATCCTGAGACAGGAGAATACCCTGTAGTATCTGCTTTTGCACGCTTTGAAGACGGTGCAAAACTTGAGCCTGACGGGGACTACATGATTGATGAAAAATCAAAGCGTGTAAGTTTCACAAAAGAAGGTATGGTCCATATGGAACAGCTCCTTCAGAAAATGAATGTAATTAAAGGCTCATTGTATGATGATGAGAACTTTGAGTACGTTCACTACGTCACTCAGGCCATGGTTGCTAAACTTCTCTACCACCGTGACACAGACTATGTTGTTGTAGACAACCAAGTTCAGATTGTTGATGAATTTACAGGACGTATTCTCTACGGCAGACGTTATTCAGACGGCCTTCATCAGGCAATTGAAGCAAAAGAACATATCAAGGTTCTTGGAAAGAACAGAACCCTTGCAACAATTACATTCCAGAACTTCTTCAGAATGTACTCCAAGCTATCCGGTATGACCGGAACAGCAGATACAGAAGCCGGTGAATTCAATGCAATTTACAATCTGGATGTTGTTGTAATACCTACAAATGTACCTGTTCAGAGAAAAGACCTGGATGACCTTGTCTTCCTCAATGAAAGTTTCAAGTTCTCTGCTATCTGCCAGGAAATTAAACGAGTTCATCAGACAGGTCAACCTATTCTTGTAGGTACTGTTTCAATTGAGAAATCAGAACTTCTGTCAAAGCTTATCAGACAGATGGGAATTCCCCATGAAGTTCTCAATGCAAAGAACCATGCCCGTGAGGCTGCAATCATTGAGAACGCAGGTGCCGTCGGTTCCGTGACAATTGCTACAAACATGGCAGGTCGTGGAACAGATATTAAGCTTGGTGGCTCTCCTGATTCAATGGCCCGTAAGCTCTGCGGATCTGATGCAACAGAAGAAGAATTCAAGGCTGCACGTGAAAAGATTATGCCTCAGTGGAAGGCTGAGTATGAAAAAGTAAAGCAGCTTGGCGGCTTGTATATCCTTGGTACAGAAAGACATGAGTCCAGACGTATAGACAACCAGCTTCGCGGAAGAAGCGGAAGACAGGGAGACCCTGGCACATCACGCTTCTTTGTCAGTTTTGATGATACCCTGCTCCGTCTGTTTGCTAAAGACAACGTTAAGGCAATGATGGGTCGTCTTGGAATGAACAACGGTGAAGCCATAGAGAATCCCATGGTAAGCCGTGTTATTGAGACTGCTCAAAAGCGTGTTGAGGAAAGAAACTTTGAAATCAGAAAGCATCTTCTTGAGTATGATGATGTTCTTAATGAACAGAGAAACTTTATCTACTCTCAGAGAGACGAGATCCTTTCAGATACCAACATTATTCAGAGAGCCCTTAATGCCTGCTACGACCTGATTGATGACTGTTTTGAAGAAGAAAGCGATAATGCTAAGCTCATCACCCTCCTCTCTGACCGTATTGGTTTTGATTACAATCTTACAGAGGAAGATACAAAACTTGACAGAAAGGCCCTTGCACAGAAGATTAAGGATGCTGTCAAAGCAGCCCTTGATGAAAAAGTTCAGAAAATCAGCGTTCCTATTTTCTCTGTATTCATTCAGCAAAACTATCTGAGACAAATTGATATCAGATGGCAGAACCACCTTGAAGAACTTGAAGATTTGAGAGATTCAGTATCGCTTCGTTCCTACGCCCAGAAGAATCCTCTTCTTGAGTACAAACTTGAAGGCTTTGACATCTTTGATACTATGATTGAGCAGATTAAGAGCTCAGTTGTTAAGATTATGAATAGGGTTCAGATTCGCAGCGATAACAGAACCGAACGCCGCGCTCCTGTAAGAACAAGTGAAAGCCATTCAATGGAATCTGCCTTCAGATCTTCAGGTCCTGCACCGGCTAGAGAAACACCCTTATCTCCTGTCCAGGTAATAAGAAGCGCACCGAAGGTGGGCAGAAATGATCCCTGCCCCTGCGGTAGCGGAAAGAAGTACAAGAACTGCCACGGCCGTAATACTAACAACGGCTGAGGCAGTTTTGCCTATTATTTCTTTTTGAGTGAGTGAAGAATCTTTCTAACTTCAGGATCAGTGTAGCACTGGTCTATTTCTTCATCTGTCAGTCCGACAAGTTCATGACACAGATAGTGAATCCAAGTCTCGTCTTCAGGCTTGTTAAGAACATGCTTGCGGCACCAGTAGTCAGGCTGTACAGGAAGCGGTTTTGACTTCTTGTAAAGTGGTACTTTGTAGTCGTAAACAGCAATCTTCAGGTCTTCACGGGGAATTCCCTTATCCATAACAATCTGGCCAAGTTTGTTTACTGTATTACCGGTGTCAAAGATATCGTCAACAATAAGAACCTTGTCGCCGTATCTGAGATAGTCAGGTGAATATGTCCAACCATCTACAAAAACTTTTGTTTCTTCACCGGGAATAAGGCTATAGCGGCTTCTTGCAACTACTGCTGCATAAAGAACGGGTCTTCTGCCTTCGTTTTTACAAACAATCTTAAAGTATTCAGAGATGACGTTTGCAAGGTAAACACCACCTCTGAGTGATACGTAGATGACATCCGGAATAAAACCGTCCTCTACATGCATCTTATAAGCAAGTTTCAGTGCGCTGTCTCTAATTACATCATGTGATATAAAATCCTTTGCCATCTGTCGTCTCCTTATTAAATCTGTGTAAGTATTTCCAATCCGTTGTGCGTAATTGCAACGGTATGTTCAAAATGTGCTGAAGGTCTTCCATCTGCAGTAACAACCGTCCATCCGTCATCAAGAACGTCAACACGGTGTGATTTTGCAGTAATCATGGGCTCAATAGCAAATACCATACCTTCACGGATTCTGGGATTGCTGATCATAGGACTTGTATAGTTGGGAACCTCAGGATCTTCATGAAGTTCCAAACCGACACCATGTCCGCAGTAGTCTCTTACAACGCCAAAACCGTTTCTGTCTGCATGTTTGTAAACTGCAGCTCCAATATCCTGAATTCTGGCATGAGGCTGGGATGCGGCATCAATCCCCTTGTAGAGGCACTCACGGGTAACTTTGATAAGCTTCTCTTTTTCCTGTGAAATCTCTCCTACTGCCCATGTTCTTGCACTGTCTGAAATATAACCTTTCAGATTAATGCAAAGATCTACGGAAACTATGTCTCCTTCTTTGATTATATGGTTTTTACGCGGAATTCCGTGTATTACTTCCTCATTTACACTTACACAGGTTGCAGCCGGGAAACCTTCGTAGTGAAGGCAGGCAGGCTTTCCGCCATGTGCCAAAATCCACTCATGGCAGTAGGCATCTACATCTCTTGTAGACATACCCGGCTTTATTCTGCCGTCAAGTGAATCAAGCAGTCTGCAAAGCATCTGACAGCTTTTTCTGATTCCCTCAATCTGTTCTTCAGTTTTTAGGACTATCATTCAGTGACCTCACAGCTGTATCAAGAATACCGTTAACAAATCTGTAACTTACTTCATTGCTGTATTCCTGAGAAAGTTTAACCGCCTCATCAATTACGCTGTGAGCCGGTACTTCTTTGCAATAAAGTAATGTATAGAAAGAAATTCTTAGAATATTTCTGTCAACTATATTAATGTTTTCAAGTCTTCTCTTAACGGAAAAACGGGAAATAAGTTCATCCAGTTCTTCAAGATGTTCAAGAACCCCGTTAATAAGAAGTGCGGCATAAAGAACCACATCTGTTTCCAAAGCCTGTTCTTCTGCCGCAGTGTATCCGGCAAACCCCTCGTTGTACGGGAGGTTTACCTCTTTTATTCTGTTGTTAATATCAAGTGAATACAGGGTTTGCAGTGCAATAGCCCTGGCCAGGTGTCTGGTTTTCATCAGACACCTGTTCTTGTAATTGTTGCCTGCTCCATCAGTTCAGGAAGCAGCTTTTCATTAAGGGCAATTGAAAGAGCCTGGTTGTAGAACTCTTCAAGAATTGCCTCTGTAAGGAACTGCTTAACTGTGTAGCCTTCTGCATACTCATCATCAAGTGAAAGAGTATAGGCATCTCTGTGGGCAATCAACTTGAAGATGTGATATCCGGAAGGTCCTTCAATTACGTTACTAATCTGTCCGACAGCAAGATTGAAGATTGCCTTGACACCCTCTTCTCCAAAGTACTGAACTCCAAGAGCGCTGTCTTTTTCAAGCCAACCGGAGATAACTCCGCCGTTTGTATTTGAGCCGCTGTCCTGTGAATAGTCTGAAACAGCCTTCTCAAATGTAATAGTTCCGGCGTTAAGCTTTGCCTTGACTGAAGTCATTGTGCTGAGTTTTGTTGCGTTATCAGATGCATTATCTGTAATAGGCATAAAGATATGAGCAACTCTTACACTCTCGTTAATCTTGAAAAGATCAATGTTGTCATTGTAAGTCTTTTCAATCTGCTCTTCTGTAGGATCTGTGATTATCTCTTTGAGGAAATCAGCATACTTCTCTGTCAGAGCCTTTTCAGCAATAATCTGGGGAAGAACAAGGTTTGCAAAATCCTGAATAGAGTATCCAAGAGTATTTGTAATAAAATCAGAAATCTTATCTGCTTCAAGATTAATACCATACTGTGAAGCAACGCTAAGTGCAGCCTGTGCAACATATTTCTGAAGATCTTCATCAGAAATGTTCTTTGCTTCATTCTCAATGTACTGTGCATAGACAGACTGAGCAATAAGAGTCTCAAGAGCTTCCTGAGCTGTAATTTCTTCACCTGCTTCCTTGGCAGCTGCTACATATTCATCAACCATGCCCTTTGTAATCTGTGTTTCTGAATACAGCTTTACTGTGGCAAGAACTGTTGTACTTGTTGTAATTGAAGTAACACTGCTCTTCTCTGATTCAGGAAGAACTGTGATAACTTCTTCTTTCTTTTCCTCTTTTTCCTTAGAACCACCGGCAAATACAGGTGAAACAAGTGTAAGGAAAACAAGAAATACTATTAAAAACTTCTTCATGGAATTACCTCCTAATAATTCAGCCGCATATTTAACATGCGGCTGACGTGTTTTGTTACACAAAATCAGTTAGCAGAAACTGTTTCTGTTGTTGTTGCGGTCTTTGCAGCAGTTGAAAGAACTGAACTGTCAGAAGACTTGTTTACAATTCCGATAAGAACTGCAAGAACAAAAAATGCAACGACAAGCCATGCCGTAATCTTGTTGATTACCTTGTTTGTCTGACCGCCGAAAGCAGTCTCACTGCCACCGCCAAAAACTCCGCCCAAACCGGCGTTGTCTTCACTCTGAATGGCAACAATGAAAATCAACATAAGGCTGACTGCAACAAAAAGAACGATAAGAATAATACTCAAAACAGCCATATATCCTATTTCTCCAATCAAATGCAATGTACGATGGGGAGGAACTTATCAAGTGTAAGTGAAGCTCCGCCAACTAAAGCACCGTCAATGTTTTCCTTTGCCATAAGCTCTTTAACATTGTCAGGCTTTACTGAACCACCATACTGTATTATTGCCTTTTCTGCAACATCTGCTGAATACTTCTTTGCAAGCAGACTGCGAATATAAGCATGTGCACTGTCTGCATCATCAGGAGAAGCTGTTCTGCCTGTTCCGATAGCCCAAACGGGTTCATAGGCAATTGTAATCTTATCCATCTGAGAAGCATCTACGCCTTCAAGACCAACGTTAACCTGCTCTTTCAGGACAGCTTCAAGCTTTCCGCCTTCCCTTTCTTCAAGGGTCTCTCCTACACACAGGACAACTTCCATTCCTTTCTTAAGTGCAAGCAGAACCTTGCTGTTGATGAAGCTGTTTGTTTCTCCGTAGTAGAGTCTTCTTTCGCTGTGTCCCAGAATAACGGCGTTAACGCCAATGTCCTTAAGCATGTCAGGTGAAATCTCTCCGGTATAAGCACCGCTTTCATGATCATTCATGTTCTGTGCAGCAACTGTGATGTTTGATCCCTTCAAAACTCTGGCAACATCAGGAAGGCAGACAAATGTAGGAGCAACCATTACTCTTACCTTTGCGTCCTTAACCTGTTCCTTCAGGCTCTTGGCAAATTCAACTGCCTGAGAAGGAACCATATTCATTTTCCAGTTTCCTGCAATATAAAGCTTTCTCATTATTCTATTTCCTTATTTCTCAAGAGCTTTGATTCCGGGAAGGACCTTGCCTTCAAGGAATTCAAGAGATGCACCGCCGCCTGTTGAGACGTGGCTGATCTTGTCAGCAAGACCGAACTTGTTGATAGCAGCAACTGAATCTCCGCCGCCTACAACTGTTGTTGCATCTGTAGCAGCAAGAGCCTTGGCAACCTCTTCTGTTCCCTTGGCAAATGCGGCAAACTCAAAGACTCCCATGGGTCCGTTCCATACAACGCTCTTTGCACTCTTCAGAGCATCTGCAATGAGTTTGACTGTCTTAGGACCAATGTCCATACCGACAAGGTTCTCAGGAATGTCTGCACTGTCAACAAGAACAGGCTTTGCATCTTCTGCAAATTGCTCTGCACATACGTGGTCAACAGGAAGAACAACCTTAACACCCTTCTTTGCTGCTGTTTCAAGGAACTTCTTTGCTGTTTCCTCAAACTCTGCCTCAAACAGGGACTTTCCGATTGTATGACCTTCAACCTTAAGGAAGGTGTATGCCATTCCGCCGCCGATAACAATTGTGTCACATGTCTTGGCAAGTGATTCAAGAACGGAAATCTTTGTAGAAACCTTTGAACCGCCAATTACTGCAACAAAGGGCTTTGCAGGATTCTCAAGAAGAGGAGCCATGAACTTGACTTCTTTCTCAATGAGGAATCCGGCATATGCAGGAAGGTAATGTGAGAGACCTTCTGTTGTTGCATGAGCTCTGTGAGCTGTACCGAAGGCATCGTTTACATAGACATCGCCGAAGGCAGCAAGAGCCTTGGCAAAGTCGGGATTGTTTTTCTCTTCATCAGGATAGAAACGAACGTTTTCAAGAAGAAGAACCTCTCCGGCCTTCAGATTCTTTACGTCTTTCTCTACTTCAGGACCGATAACGTCTTTAGCCATCTTGACCGGTCTGCCGAGAAGCTTTGCAAAACGCTCGCAAACGGGAGCAAGTGAGAACTCGGGGTTCTTCTGTCCCTTGGGTCTTCCAAGATGTGTCATGACAATGACTGAAGAGCCTTCCTGCTCAAGAATGTACTTGATTGTGGGAAGAGCACTCTTGATTCTTGTGTCATCAGTTACAACACCGTTTTTAAGAGGAACGTTAAAATCAACTCTGATAAGTACTTTTTTGTTTTTGAGATCTGCATCTCTGACTGTATTCAAAACCATTTTATGTCTCCAAATATAACAAAAGGCCTGTATTTAACAGACCTTTTGCTTTTCTGAAATAATCAGCCGTTTACTTTCTTCATGTGAGCAATGAGGTCAAGAACCTTGTTGGAGTATCCGATCTCGTTGTCATACCATGAAACAACCTTTACGAATGTGTCTGTAAGAGCAATACCGGCCTTTGCATCAAAGATTGATGTTCTCTTGTCACCAAGGAAGTCAGATGAAACAACTGCATCCTCTGTGTATCCGAGAATACCCTTAAGGCTTGTCTCTGAAGCTTTCTTCATTGCTGCACAGATTTCCTCATACTTGGCGGGCTTTGCAAGGTTGACTGTGAGGTCAACAACTGAAACGTCAAGTGTAGGAACTCTCATTGACATACCTGTGAGCTTTCCGTTAAGGGAAGGAATAACCTTACCAACAGCCTTAGCAGCACCTGTTGAAGAAGGAATGATGTTTCCTGAAGCAGCTCTTCCGCCTCTCCAGTCCTTCATTGAAGGTCCGTCAACTGTCTTCTGTGTTGCTGTTGTTGAGTGAACAGTTGTCATAAGACC
>CADCOT010000004.1 GCA_902803145.1 uncultured Spirochaetales bacterium
ACTGGGCAGTAAAGATTCCGGCTCCGGACATTATTCCGAAAACGCAGAGGTTGTAGACAAAAAGCAGCTGGTTGACTATGGAAACGCCGGCAATCTCTTCTGTACCTAGACGGCCAACCATAACGTTGTCCAGCATGTTCACAAAGTTTGTGAAACCGTTCTGGATGACCATTGGGATTACTATGGCCAGAACCATTGAGTAAAAAGCTCTGTTTCCGAAGTATTTGTTAAGCCTCTTCTCCATAGAACCTGATTTCTGCTGTGCAGACATTGCTGTTGTCAGAAGGTCTGTTGACTATAAAGCCAAAGTAATCCTTTTCAATTTCGTACATGCTGACGGTGACGGTATCGTCCATGTGGACTTCATGAATCCACATTATGTCTATCATAGAAGGCTTGTGAGTCTTCATATATGACATGGGAACTGTTCTGAGAATCCAGTCCAGATAGACTATATTGTTTATATGATTGTTGATATCACAGTCGTAGAAGAAAATCTGGGGAGTGAAAACGGCCACAGGCTTCTTTTCCAGAAGACGCTGGGTGTCTATCTTGGGCTCTCTTTTTAAAGAATAATCCACAAAGTCTTCATCCTTGGCAAAACCCATCTTCTCGTAGTACTCACCTACTCTGACCGGCATGCGGGTGTTGTAATCAACAATTGCCCACATTGTACTTGCGCGGTAAAACTCTTTTCCATCTGAATCAAGGGCTATCATTGATCTGGGTGCAAAGTAGCTTTTTGCATCAGGAACTCCTGTTTTCATCAGAATGGTATCGCCCCAGACGGGGTAGCGCTGAATTATCATCTTTTCGCGGGCAATTACCCAGGTTTTCCCCTCTTTAAGAAGATCCGGAACGGCCATTCCTCTTAAGGCTGCGTGCATTGCAGCAACTTCCTGACAGGATTCGAAAAGATAGCGGGGAGAACAGGTATACTCGCCGTAAGTGTTATAGGTGTAGGGAGTGAAAGTCTGAATTCCTACGTTGTTTTCATTAATAATCATTGCGCTTCCACCAAAAAATAAGATACAACCCATCGGTTGACGGATTGTATCCTACTTTTTTTATATTACTGTTTCAATAAGCTCAGTAATTCTCTGCGTTTACTTCAAAGTAAGCCTGCGGATGAGCACATACCGGGCAAACTTCCGGAGCCTTTGTTCCAACACAGATATGGCCGCAGTTTCTGCATTTCCATACCTTTACTTCTGACTTCTCAAAGACCTTTGCCATCTCTACGTTCTCAAGCAGAGCTCTGTAGCGCTCTTCATGATGTTTCTCAATTGCACCTACTGCACGGAATTTGAAAGCAAGAGCCTTAAAGCCTTCGGCCTCAGCTGTCTTTGCAAAATCTTCGTACATGTCTGTCCACTCAAAGTTTTCTCCGTCTGCTGCAGCCTTGAGGTTCTCTGCTGTGTCTCCAATGCCCTCAAGTTCCTTGAACCACATCTTTGCATGTTCTTTTTCGTTCTCTGCTGTCTCAAGGAAAATTGCAGCTATCTGTTCAAAACCTTCTTTCTTGGCCTTTGATGCAAAATATGTATACTTGTTTCTTGCCTGAGATTCGCCTGCAAATGCAGCCTGAAGATTTTTCTCTGTCTGTGTTCCTGAATATTTGTTCATGTAAAACCTCCGTTGTAATATTTTACGCAACTGTGTAAATTATAAACGTAAAAAATTAGTATTACTAGGTTGTTATGGACAGGACAGGAATAAAAAAAATAGTTGTGATTTCTCTTTTCTCGGCACTGATTGCTGCCGGAGCATATATTAAAATCCCAATTCCCCCTGTTCCTATCACCCTTCAGACATTGTTTGTTCTTATCTGCGGTCTTCTGTTTCCGCTTAAAATCTCTATCTCTGCCATGCTTTTGTACCTTTTTCTGGGAATAATTGGCATGCCGGTCTTTACAGCAGGTGGAGGTCTTGCAGTCTTTACCGGTCCGACCGGAGGCTACACCATGGGAATGGTTCCGGCTATTGTTATCCTCTCTTTTTTCAGAAAAAAAGACAGCATTTGGGCCTATGTTGTAGGCTGCATATTGGCAACACTGGCAATTTATATTCCCGGCCTGCTTTGGCTTAAACACACTCTTTCTTTGAGCTGGCTTGATACATTCCTCTCCGGCCTTGTTCCGTTTATAGTCGGAGATATTATTAAGATTGCAGTTGCATCGGCGGTAGCCGGTTCTTTGAAGGAGAAAGCCGAAAAGGCTATTTCATGAATTGAAGGCCCTGGAAATGAGGGCATCGGCGTAGCTGTCTACCATATCCAAAAGCCTGGAAACAACACCAATGCATATACCTGTCAGGGCGCTTATGGGGTGAAGAATAAGTCTCTCCCCTCTGGCCTTTCGGGCCTGGATTGTTGTTGTAATTGAATCTGCAATCCCGGGAATCATTGAAAGTGTAAGGCTTATAACAGACCCCAGTTTGCCGTTTCCCATAGCATAGGCCAAGTCTGTAGGCGCGGTGCAGTCCATGAAAATCATTGACGCCATAACAATGCTCAGAAAAGAAGCACCCCTTTGTAAGGATGTGGTCAGGGAAATAATAACTGTCAGAAACAAAAAGAAAAAACCGTTTCTGTAGAGCATTGAAAAGGAAATTCTGGCACAGACCCAGAGAAAAACAGCAAGCAGCAGACAGCCGGAAACGGAAACCGGGTCGTCAAAGGAAGCTGCAACGCAGAACAGGATAAGAATCAGAAGCTTAAACAGGGGGTTCAGCTCTGTGAAGATACTTTTTCTTTCCCTGTAGTGAAAGATTCTGCCTAAAGCCATGTCATCTTCTCCAAAGGAATGTCCGAGATATGGACACTGTGCTGCTTCAGAACATCTAGAGATTCTACCGTGTCTCCAAAGTAGACAGATTCGCCCTTATCAACAATCAAAACCTTGTCTGCATGGGCAAGGAAAAGGTCTGTGTCATGAGAAACAATAACAACTGCTATTCCCTCTTTTTTCAACTTTAGAATTGCGTCCAAAACCATTCTGACCGAAGGATAGTCAAGGTTTGAGAAAACCTCATCCATCATGACTATCTGAGGATGCATGGCAAGCACCCCGGCAATTGCAAGACAGCGTTTCTGGCCGCCGGAAAGAATCTGAGGCCTGTCCTTCCTGTAACTCTGCATTCCAAGGATGCGTATTGCCTCTTCTGTGCTTTGTTTAATCTTCTCTTCACTCCAGCGCAGATTTCTGGGGCCGAAGGCAACGTCCTTTTCAACGGTTTCCCCAACTATCTGAACATCTGCATCCTGAAAGACAAGTCCTATGCTTATAAGCCTCTCAGACGCATCCTGCTCTTTTCCGTCTACCAAAACAGTTCCGCTGCTCTGTTTGACAAGGCCCTTGATTGTCCTGAGAAGACAGGTCTTGCCTCCTCCGTTGGGCCCGCAGACAGCCACAATCTGCCCCTTGTTCACAGAAAAAGAGATATTGTTGAAAATCTGCTTGCCTTCCAACTTGAGTCCAAGATCTTTTACTTCAAGCATAGCCTACCTAATTATGACGTTAACGCCGAAAGTCTTCATTGTCTGAGCAACCTGCTCCATTTTCTCCGCATTAGGAGAACTCAGACTTGCCCAGTCAGGATTAAGAGTGACAGCCGGATTGAAAGCCTGAAGGTACCACACAGGAACATCTCCTCCAAGCTTCACAAGGTCTGCAATTTCACTGTCCGGGATGAGCTTTTCCGTGTATGTTGTACGAACTTCCCAAGAAGTCCCCCACTTACGCAGAGCTTCAAGGCTCCTTCCAAGATTCTGAGAAACCTCTTGAGCAGACGGGGCGCCAAGAACAAGGTAGAGCGCAGGAGAAGCCTTAACATCCACGGCAACATAGTCCAACAGCCCAAGGTCCAGCCATTTTTCAAGAACCTGAGGCCTGAGTCCGTTCGTATCCAGCTTCACGCTAAGCCCCTTCTCTCTCACCTTTTCTATGAAGGGCACAAGGTCATGGAGAGTGGGCTCTCCGCCCGATATCACCAAGCCCTCAAGCATTGCTTTTCTATGTTCAAGATATTCCAGAACCTCTTCCTGGGGGTACTGCTCATCAAGAATGCCCTTGGCAAGCTGAGGATTATGACAATAGGGACAACGCAAATTGCAACCACCGGTAAAAACGGTGGCTGCAACATGTGAAGGATAATTTACAAGATCAAGTTTCTGAAACCCTGAGAAAACCATGACTCAGTCATTCTCTCCAAGAGCTTCAAGGCCCTTTGCATTTGCAACCTTGTTTGCCTTGATGTTCTTAACGCAAAGCGTGAATACAAGACAGCTGCAGAATGTAAGAACTGTTGCATACTGAGGCAGGACGCTCCATGCTCTGCTTGCCTTGAGGATAAGACCAAGCAAAACCGGGGTGACTGTCTGGGCTGCCATACTTGATGCATAGTAGAAGCCGGTAAATCTTCCAATCTTCTTTGAAGAACAAAGCTCTACAACCATTGGGAATGAGCAGTTATGAACCAAGGCCATTCCGTAGCCCTTTACAATCCAAACAACAAGAAGAAGTTTGGGGAAGGCTCTCATTCCGGAATCAAGAACAACGGTACTCTCTTTGACAAAACACATGAGAATCAGACCTAGGAATGTAAATCCAAGGCCGGCAGAGATTGTCCATTTACGTCCGATCTTATCTGCTATTACTCCTGCCGTTCCAAATCCGATAACAGAGGCAAGACCTCCCACAATGACCATCAGAGATGTGTTGCTTGTAGCAGAACCCATTGCGTAGAAGACGTAGTTGTTCAGGTACGTTCCCAAAGCATTATCTGACATAAACCAGAGGAATTCTGCTCCGAGAATTGCAATAAGCATTGCCTTGTTTGCCTTGGACATGGGCTTGTCATCATCTACCGGGTCTGCTATTGCAGCCAGACGCTCGCCTTCTGCCATCTCATCTTTAATCTCCTCCTCTATCTTGTTCTCTTTTACGTTGAAGAACAGAACCAGAGCAGAAATGACCATCAGAACAGATGCAATTACAAACGGCATCTCAATTGTCATCAGGCTATGCTGGCCTTTCAGGTAGCTGCTTAAGACAAAGACCATTCCAAGAACTGTTGCAAATGCTCCGCCCAGATAACCCATAATATTGATTATGCCGTTAGCCTTTGCTCTGAGGGGCTTAGGAGTAATATCCGGCATGAGTGCAACGGCAGGGTTGCGGTACATCATCATAAACATCAGAACAACAGCCATCATTACAATCATTGCAATAACATTGTTCATGTGGAAGAACAGCGGAATAAACGGGAAAGCAATTGCTGAAACAAAAGTTCCTACAAGGATGTAGGGCATTCTCTTTCCTATCTTGGTGTGAGTCTTGTCAGACAAGTTTCCAAAGATTGGAAGCAGAATCAAGGCAGCAAGGTTGTCACATGCCATTATTATTCCGACCATCCACTGGACTTCAAGTTCGTCTGTTACTCCCAACTTAACTTTGATAATTTCAGTAAGAAGTGTCGGGCACCACGAATCATAGACCTGCCAGAGAAGCAGGATCCCAAAGAAGGCAAAACCAACCAAGAACGTACGCTTGTAATTGAGCTTCATTTCGAATCTCCTATTATGCGGATTTCTCTTTAAGAATAACAGACAAAAACCACCCCGAACAAGGGAAAGATTCGGCCATTCGCGCACCATAATATAGCGTATGGCAAAATGTTCGGACAGACTTATCCTATTATCATTTTCCCTATCGTTCTCAATGGTTTGTTTCCTTACTGTCATACAACCCGCCGGATGGACTGCTATCTTTCTTCCATGCAGCGTCCTGCTGTTCTTTGCAGCTCTGTCCGGCGGGGTTCTCTTTAAACAAAAACA
>CADCOT010000005.1 GCA_902803145.1 uncultured Spirochaetales bacterium
TCTTTAATTGAGTAACCAATTCCCAGATAGAACGTTGCAGCCTTTGTATCAAATGTCATAGCATAGCCTGCTGCTAAGTTTGCATAGTAGAGGTAACTGTTGGCAGGAACTCTTATAGCAGTTCCGTCAAGCTTGAACTGTCCGGGGAATGTAAAACTTAAGTCAGCCCAGAATGCTCCGTTTCTGTAGTTTTCTACAGCAACTCCAACTGAAAAACCCATACCGTTGATATCGGCATCTCCCAGAGAATATGTTGATTCAGGAACAGGATCTTTCATGCGATTATAGGCCCAAGCAAATCCGACTCGGCCATCTACGTGGGAAGCTGCAACACCGAATGCAACAGCAAATAACAAAACACTAACTATTACTATTTTTTTCATAGCACTTATTATAGTAGAAAGAAAAAAGTTGGCAACCGATTCTCCATACTTTAAAATTATTACAGACATATCAAAAGGAGGCTTTTATGAAAAAGCTAATCGTATCATTGCTTATTGCAGTTGTTGTTCTCGGCGCAGTATTTGCACAGGGCGGCAAAGAAGCAAAGAAAAGCGAAATCAAAGTAGCACTTATCGTATCTTCAACAATAGATGATAAGGGTTGGTGTCAGGCCATGCATGACGGTATTGTTCAGGCTATGGCAGAGCTTCCCAAGGGAAAGATTGCAGAGTATAAGGCAGTAGAAAATACTCAGCCTTCAGACACACTCACAGCTATCAGAACCTATGTAAACCAGGGCTTCAATATTATTATTGTTCACGGTTCACAGTTCAGAGCTCAGGTAGAAGATGCAGCTAAAGAATTCCCTGATGTAATGTTTGCTTTCGGAACAACTTCAGATGTTATTGCTCCCAACGTATTCTCTTACATGCCTGAGTCCGAAGAAACAGGCTTCCTCAGCGGTATCATTGCTGGTATGACAACAAAGGTTAACCACGTTGGTCTTGTTGGTCCTATCGATGGCGGCGACTCAGCTCGTTACAACAGAGGTTTTGTACTTGGTGTACAGAGCGTAAACCCCAAGGCAAAGATTGATGTTGTCCACATTGGAAACTTCAACGATACAGTTAAGTCTGGCGAATTTGCTCAGAACCTGATCCAGGCTGGTTGTGATGTTCTTACAGGTTCTTCACAGCAGGCTCTTGGTGCACTGCGCGCTGTTGCAGAGTACAGAGACAGAGACATTTGGTGGGTAGGACAGGATCTTGCACAGCTTGACCTTGCAGAAGGCTACAAGTGTATTGCAGCTTCTTCATACAACTACAAGGCTGTTCTTATCGGTCTGGTAGAGGCATTTGACCAGGGTAAACTTGGCGGAGAAGTCATTCCCATGAACTTCAGCAATGGCGGATTTGAATGGGGTTGGAACACAGCAAAGTGTGCAGACAAGATTACTCCGGCTATCAAGAAAGCTGTTGAAGACAAACTTGCAGAGTTTAAGAAGACTGCAGGACTTGTCAGCAACTGGTCATCAGTTGATTATTCAAAGCTTTGATTGCCTAATTGGTAAAACCGCATGCCGGTCAGCTTTTGGCCGGCATGATTTTTATTTCATAAATAGGAATTGAAAAAGTGGCAAAAGAAATAAAAGAACTTAGGGTTGAACATATTACAAAACGGTTCCCGGGAGTTCTTGCAAGTGACAACATCAGCCTCTCTGTAGGCGAGCATGAGATTCTTGCACTTGTAGGAGAAAACGGAGCTGGAAAGACAACCCTTATGAACATGATAATGGGTCTTTACCAGCCCGACGAGGGAAGCATATTCATTAATGGGGAAGAAGTAAAATTTAAAGACCCCAATGATGCATTCTCAGCAGGAATAGGTATGGTTCACCAGCGTTATATGCTGGTTCCGAACATGACGGTACTGGAAAACGTTGCCTTAGGACTCAAGGAAAGCTGGAAGACAGTTGTAGACTTAAAGATGGTCAGAGACAGGGTTAAAGAAGTATCGGAACACTATGGTCTTGCTGTTGATCCTGATGCATATATTTGGCAGCTTTCCGTTGGTGAACAACAGCGCGTAGAGCTTGTTAAGACTCTTTGTCAGGGTGCAAAGTTCCTTATCCTTGACGAACCTACATCAGCTCTTACACCTCAGGAGACAGATGATCTGATAAAACTTCTTAAGAGGATGTCAAACGAGCTTTCAATTATCTTCATAAGCCATAAGCTTAATGAGGTAAAAGCTCTTTCTGACAAGGTATGTATTCTGCGTCACGGAAAGGTTGTTTTTGAAGGCAACACTTCAGACTACACGCCTAAACAGATTGCAGCCATGATGACCGGACATGAGGTTGAAACAACAGAGAACAAGAATGCTCCTGTTGAAGGTGAGCCTGTTCTCAATATTAAGGACCTCTGTGTAAAGAGCGATAGAGACTTCTATGCACTTGATCACTTCAACCTTGATGTTCGTGCCGGTGAAATTGTTGGCCTTGCAGGTGTTTCCGGAAACGGACAGAAGGAACTTGCAGAAGTAATCAACGGACTGAGAAAAGTTGAAAGCGGAACAATTGAGTTCATGGGCAAGCAGATTCAGAACATGACACCTGCTCAGGTTATCAAACGTGGAATGGGCTATATTCCTGAAGAGAGAAACATAGAAGGAATTGTTCCTTCAATGTCTATCAAGGAGAATATAATCCTCAAAGACAGTGAGAGTTCACGCTTTTCAAAGCAGCACATTCTGAATAACAAGGTGATTGAGGATTACGCAAACAAATTGCGTGATGAATTTGATATTCGTTCTCCTCATATTCATGTTCCCGCAGGCTCACTTTCCGGGGGTAACATCCAGAAGGTTATTCTTGCACGTGAAATTGACAGAAATCCCAAGTTCTTGGTCTGTGTATATCCTATTCGCGGCCTAGACATGGGTGCTGCAGAGTTTATCCACAAACAGCTTCTTGCTCTCAGGGAGAGGGGAGTAGGAATACTTCTTATTTCCGAGGAGCTTGAAGAAATAATGAACCTGAGTGACCGTATTGCAGTAATCTTCAAGGGAAAGAACCAGAAAGTTCTTATGAAGGGTGAGGCAACTACATCACGTCTTGGCGAACTTATGGCAGGAGTAGGAGACTAAAATGAGTAATTACAAATTAATCTACCGTATCACGGTTCTTACAGCTGCGGTTTTCATTGCTCTCCTTGTAGGCGCAGCCATAATTATTGCAGTAGGCGGAAATGTTTTTGAAACATACTGGATTATCCTTTCAATGCCTTTCAAGAACTTCCGTTCTCTGTGTGAAGTATTTACCAGAATGATTCCGCTAATGATTATAGCCTTAGGTATCTGTGTATCATCAAGGTGCGGAATCAACAACATAGGTGCAGAAGGACAGATGCACATGGGTGTTGTTGCAGCATGTGCAGTTGCATTTGCAGTTCAGGGACTTCCAAGACTGATTGCTATTCCTCTCTGTATTCTTGCAGCGGCACTTGCAGGAGGAGCTTACGGCTTTGTTCCGGGTTTCTTAAAGGCAAAACTTGAAGTAAGTGAACTTCTTTCAACAGTTATGCTCAACTATGCGGCAGCTCTTTTTTACAACTTCTGTATAAGAGTGCCTCTTCGCGACCCCAACGATGCAACCGGAACTCCCATGAGCGCACGTCTTCCTGACAACACGCTTTTGTCAAAGTTCTTCAGAGGTACATCTTTCCACGGCGGTATAATTCTTGCAATTCTGCTTGTTGTTGTAATCTATGTTCTCCTGTTCAAGACAACATGGGGCTACAAGATGAGAGCAGCAGGTGCATCCGCAAGAGCTGCACGCTACGGCGGAATCAACGTTCCCAAATACCTGATTATTGCAATGGTTATTTCCGGAGCATGTGCAGGTATGGCAGGAGCCACAGAACTTATGGGTCTTCAGACCAGAGCAATGGAAAACATTACCTCCGGTTACGGCTTTTCAGGAATTGTTGTTGCTCTGTTTGCATCACTTCATCCTATTGCTGTAATTCCGGCAGCGTTCTTCTTCGGAATTCTGCTGTATAGCCAGGTTAACCTGCAGATTCTTACATCTGTTCCGCCTAACTTGGTTCAGACAATTCAGGGAGTAATAATTCTGATAATCGTAGCTTTGCAGATGATTATCAACAACCCGTACTCTCAGGAAAAGTTCCGCAAGAGATTCTTCAAGAACCAGATTAAGGACATAAAGGAGGCATAAGATGGGCGCAATTCTTGTTAACACACTTACGTTTACAGTCAGATTCTCAGTAGCCTTGTTGATTGCCTCTATGGGCGAGATGTTCAACCAGAAAGCCGGTATCTTCAATTTGGGATGTGAAGGAATTATGAGTATGGGAGCATTCCTTGGAATGCTTATTCCGTTCAGTGTAGGCGGTGCAGGAGCAGTTCCCGGATATGTAAACATTTTGGGTCTTGTGGTAGGTGCTCTCTGCGGCGCACTGATGGGACTCCTTTTCGGTCTTGTCGTTGTTACTTTCAGAGCACCCCAGGGTATTGCCGGTATCGGAATGCAGATGTTCGGTGTAGGACTTGCAGGAACATTCTTCCGCTCATTTATTGGCGGACAGCAGTCAATTACAGGTATTGAGTCAGTTGCAATTCCCGGCCTGTCAAAGATCCCCGTATTGGGAGATATCCTGTTCTCACACAACCCAGTTGTCTACTTTGCCTATCTGCTTGTTCCTCTTGCATGGTTTGTAATTTACAAGACACCGTGGGGAATGAAGGTCAGAGCAGTAGGTACATTCCCGCTTGCAGCCGATTCATTGGGCATTAAAGTAAACCGTATTCGCTACCAGAGCCTTGCCGTTGGCGGAGCCATGGCAGGTTTTGCCGGAGCATTCCTGACACTCTGTCAGGCAAAGCAGTTCAGCGCCGGTATTATCAACGGCCGCGGTTTCATAGCTGTTGCTCTTGTATACTTTGGACAGTGGCATCCGGTTAAGATTCTTATGGGAGCAATTCTGTTTACCTTTGCAGAATCTCTTCAGAGACAGGTTCAGATGTTCGGACAGGCATTCCCGTATGAATTCCTGGCAATGTTGCCTTACATCCTTGTAATTGTTGTTCTTGCATTTAACAGAAAGAGCAATAAGTTCGGACCTGCAGCACTTGGAAAACCGTTCAATAGGGAAATGCGCGTATGACCACTTTTTATGCCCCGGGCCGTACAGAGCTTGGGGGAAACCATACTGATCACAACTGCGGCAAGGTTCTTGCCGCACCTGTGAACCTTAGAACAACAGCTGTCGTTTCCAAAAGAGACGACAGTCTTGTTGTATTTGACAGTAAAGGCTTTGGAAAGACTGAAGTAAATCTGGACAGTCTTGAAATCAGAACCGAAGAAGCAGGCACAACTGCAGCCCTGATTCGTGGAGTTGCCGCCGGTTTTGTAAAACGCGGAGGAAAGGTAGGAGGCTTTGAAGCTTCTGTTTCATCAACTGTATTTGCAGGTTCGGGCCTCAGTTCCAGTGCATCTGTAGAGATTCTGATCGGACGTATTTTCAACGGCCTTTATGAAAACTCATTCTCTCAGGTTGAGCTTGCAATAATAGGGCAGGAAGCTGAAAGAAACTACTTTGGAAAGCCCTGCGGTCTTATGGACCAGCTTGCCTGTGCAAGTATGGGTATAGTCAGAATAGATTTCAAAGACCCTTCAAAGCCCGAAATTACTCAAATAGACAGACGTTTTGAAGATTACGGATACAGCTTGGTAATTGTTAACACCGGCGGAAACCATGCAAATCTGACTGCGGACTATGCTGCAATTCCCAATGAGATGAAAGCGGTTGCTTCCTTCTTCGGTAAAGACACTCTTAGAAGCGTTGATAGAAAACTCTTTATGTTAGAGCTTCCCGAACTGAAGAAACGCATAGAAAATGACCGTGCCATACTCAGAGCTATTCACTACTTTGAAGAAAATGACAGGGTAGACTGTATGGCAGAAGCTCTTCAGAATGGATCTTTTGACAGATATCTTGAGATTGTAGATGAGTGCGGAAAATCTTCAATATCTATGCTTCAAAATGCGTACAGCCCGTTACATCTGAGGAATCAGGAAATCACCCTTGCCTTGTCAGTTACAGAAACAATGCTCGGGAAGAAGGGTGCATGTCGCCTCCAGGGAGGAGGTTTTGCAGGCACAATCCAAGCCTATGTTCCTGTGGACTATGTTGCTTCCTACAGAGAAGGTATTGAGAAAATCTTTGGAAAAGGCAGTTCAGTTCTGATAACCCTTGGCGGCTAACCTTACACATTCATAGCCGCCATCGTAGGCTCCATGAGCCTTGAGCTTGTTTATCTGTTTACACATGTGAATATACATCTCGCTATCGGCAATCAGACGGTCAATCATCTGGTTTGCCATGGCGTTTGTTGAACACTCAAATGTGCCGTCTCCTGCTTCCTGGGATGCTACTGCACCGTAAACTTCATGACCGCCAATGTGTTTCATAAACAACTTGGGGATGGGGTAGAAGGAAAGCTCGGAGGGCTTTGTAACAAGGATATCTGACACGGGCATGAGAAGGTTTGTGGCGTAGACGGCTTTGAAGATATCGCTGTCGCAGACAGCAGTAATGCCCTGTGCATCTGCTTCTCTAATCTCAGCTGCGTACTTCTTAAGGCCTTCATAGTCATTGAAGAACTTTTGAACCTTGATATTACCCAAAGACTGCTGCATCTTATTGTAGACATCGTCATGGTCACCGAAGTTGATAAAAACTGCGGCCTTGCCTTTTTCAACGTAGGGCAGGAGGTGCTTTACCATAGAAAGGAACTGCTCAAAACCGGCTCCGGCACCACCTACAGTAAGAAGGAATCTGATAGGTTTTCCGTTTTCAGCTCTATCAATTCTCAGCTTGTTGTCTTCCTCCAGATTTACTAGGAGCTCGTGGTCAACATAACGTCCTACCATCTTAAGATCCTTAGACGGAATGCCCTTAAGAGGCTTCTTTGAAAAACCGTTGAGCATCTTGTAGCCGTTGTATGCAAACTGGGTCTGAACAGCATGAATTGAGCCTTCAGCCAGGTGCAGAGCCATTGGCCAGTTGTCTGGAATTGCATTTACAACATGGGTAAAACCTGCATGGACAGCACCCTGTGCAGGCCAAACGTGAGTGGCAACAAAGGGAACATCCTTGGGAAGGTTTTTGAAAAGGGGAACAAGAAGTTCTGAGTTTTTCTGGTCTTTTGCATTGTAGGTAATCTGTCTGAAACCATCCCTGTTAAGCGGTTCCCAGAACAGTTGGTTGAAAAGTCTTGACTTCTGAGAGATGCGGGAAGCCAGTGAGTACAGCTGATTCTGCTCACGAATCATCTTGGAACCTGTTGCATCAAGACCTGCAAGATCAAGCCAGTACGGTGTATAGCCAAGGGCGTTTGCACAGGAGGCAATTGCCATGCTTATGCGATAGTGCCCGAATCCCATTCTTATATTTCCTACAATCAGGGCATTCTCTGCAAGCTCTTCGGCCTTGTCAGACAGTACAAGCTGCTTTGCATTCATAAAATCAAGAGTATCAATAGGCTGAGTGGCAAACTTGTAATCAATGGCCGAATCATCACCGTAGTGCTTTACATATTTTTTCTTTGATTTTTCTGCCTGTTTCAGAGTTTTTGAATCAATGTCGTTGCCGAAGATTTTCATAATGTTCCTTTTTTCATGTTGTATTTGAGGGTTTTTGTTTCACCCCTAAGTTCGTAGTTAATTGTTATTTGCTCACCGTCGCGGGCAAAACCTGTCACCTTTGCATTGTTGAAAAGATCCAGCGCCTGCTCAAAAATATGTTTCTTCTTATCGTCATATTCACTTGTAATGTCAGACGTCATGAGAACAGAGCCGAAGAGGGCATTGATTAGAGTAAGACTCTTTCTCTGCTCCTCTGACAGTTTTATGTTGTCATCTCTGAGAAGGAAAACATCCGGATCGTTTAAGAAGGCCTTGCCGTCAAGATTGCTTCTGAAGATTGTGTTCAGAATTGTAACCTTGGTAGAGATTCTTTCCGGGTGGAATATTCTCATATAGGGAACGTCATCAAAGATCAGAGAAACATCAGGTCCTATTCTGCAGTAGTCAAACTTTCCAAAACCGTTGGAAACTGTTGCACCGCAACCCAGAATCAGCTTGCCTTCAAGTTCTTCTCTAAGAATTGAATATGCAAATTCAGCTGTTTCCGAACGTGTTTTTCCATTAAGACGTTTGAGGTTTGTTGCATACAGAAAGTCCAACTTGAAAAAGTCAAATCCAATTTCTTTGTAGTGCCTGAGCACATCTCTTATGTATTGGACTGCTTCCTTTTTATTCAGGTCCAAAGGAATTTGGCCACTCCAGTTGCATCCGCCATAGATTTCTTTGCCATTCTTGTCCAAAGCCAGCCAATCGGGGTGTTCTTTTACCAATCTTGATTTTGACTCTGCAATGAACGGAGAAAGCCAGATTCCGGCCATAAGACCTTTGTCGTGAATCTTCTTAATTATGGGCTCAAGACCGTTTGGAAACTTGTTTTTATCAACATCAAGCCAGTCTCCTACAAAGGTTTCAAAACCGTCATCAATTTGAAACAGGTTGTACGGACCTTCGGTCTTTTCAAGTGCCTTGAGAATAAGGTCTGAATTTATGTTCTGGTAGTGATTGTACCAAGATGTGTAGCCGATAATCTTCTTGTCTGTAAGAGGGGTAAGGTGGTTGAAGTACAGATCTTTGTCAGGTCCGTAGTAGTAGTCAAAAACTGTAAAAGAAGTGCCCTCAGTAAGGGTTTTACCTTCAATATCGCTCTTAAGTACTATGCGGTCACACTTACGCTCAAAGATTATCAGAAGATATGCATTTTTGTAGTTGTAGCTACCTATGAAAACATAGGGGTCTGAAACATAGGACCAGTCAAAACCTATGAGCTTGTCTGAAGGCATGGGCCAGAAAGCCTGTGAACCGTAGTTTTTGAAGTGGAACATACGTTCTGCAAGCTTGGGCCTGTGGTTCAGATTGTTAAGCTTTTCTTTTGCACTGAATTCTCTGGTCTGTGTCCAGCTCTGATAACCGTTGGCCATAATCAGGCTCTCTTTGGTCAGTTTCCAACGCTTGATAATCTGAGCATCAAGTAGTTCAAGCTCTGTTTTGGCCGTGACAACAACTGTTATACGGCCGTTTTCAGAGTGTTCTTCAATCAGAATATTTGAATCTGATTCATTGGTTGTGTGGAGTTTCCCTCCGACTGTGTATTTAATTTCAGGCATTTTCTTCAGGGTGGGCCTTTTTGATTATTGCCATGACTTTGTCTTCCTTGTAGAAGATTATGACTGCCATTGCAATCAGACAAAGGATCAGTGCAATAACAAGACTTATTCTGTAGCCGGCTCCGTTATTGCGGATAAGGGTCTGACCGGCAGGTCCGACTTCAGTGTACTGACCTATAACTGCCAAAGATGTGAAGAGAATCATAGCAATTGACTGACCAAGCTTGAATGCAAAGGTGCGGGCTGCATAGAACATTGCATCTCTGTTTACGCCTGTTTCAATGTTGTCGCTTTCAGCGATATCTGCAACTATTGCCTGCGGGATAACTCCGAGGATTGAAAGGGGTACTCCGACCAGAACACAGATTATGAAGCCGTAGATCTGGTTGGGAATGAAGGCAACCTTTCCTGCAAAAGCAGAAACCAAGAAGGCAAAGCCGAACAGGCCAAAACCGAAGACAAGGAGTTTCTTCTTTCCGAACTTTCTTGAAAGAACGTTGACAATCGGATAGCAGACAAAGGTTATGAAGGTCATGAAGATGAACAGAACCATATAGTTGTTCAACTCAAGCAGAACCTCAACGTAGTAGATAAAGCCTGTGTTAAAGATTGTAATTCCTATCCAGTAGATAATGTCTGAGAGAACAAAAACGCGGAAATGCTTGTTTGCAAATGTGTTTTTCAAAGACTTGAAGGTGTTTTCCTTTACCGGAGGAGTATTGTCATAGTCCTTTTCCTTAATAAGGAATGCCGGAAGAATCATACAGACAAATGCAATTGCTGCAAGAACAGCAAGAGTAAGTCTTGCGCAGAGGTAGTAGTCCCATCCTGTTGCAGCCCAAAGGCCTTCCCATACCATCTTGCCGGAGAATGCAATTCCGGTACCGACAATGTAGGTAAGTGAAATGTAGGTGGAAATATCCATTCTGTCCTTCTGGTTTCTTCCAAGAACAGGAATAAGGGCATTGTAAGGTGTGCAGTAGGCTGTCATGAACACGTAGAAGAGAATCAAGGTAACTGCAAGCCAAATAATGTTAACAACACTTTCGCCTCTGACCGGGCAGCAGAAGATAAGAACAGTTACAACTGCAAAAGGAAGGGCAGAGTAGCGCATGAACGGAATTCTTTTTCCAAGTTTGCTTGAGCAGTTGTCTGACATACCTGCAATCCAGGGGTCTGTAACTGCATCAACAATTCTGCCTGAAGCAGTAATCAGACCTATGACTGTAAGGCCTAAAAACGTTGCACTTGTTACAAATGTGATTACACCGTTTCCGGTTGAATCCGGAAGGTAGAAATTGACTAAAAGGTTGGCAATAATTCCTGCAAGAATTGACCAACCAAGCTGACCGATTGCAAAAATCCATTTGATTTTTGTTGAGACTTTTTTCATATGGGAAACTCCTAAAATAAGTTTATAGGAGAACTGTTTATAATACAATTAATAAATTAGGCAATTATAAGGACGGTGCTTGCACTCCACTCAAGCGGGGCGGCACAGAGGATTGCAGTCAGTTGTTTGATCATGTTTTCTGTGTCATCTGCGCCAAGGTCCAGAGCAGGTGCATATGTCTGACTTATCCAACGTTTAACATCTTCAGGCAGTATTGTCCTGCTGTAGGAAAAACGCATGTCTTTAGTGCTCTTGATCTTGAAGTACTTATCAATCAGCTCTGTCAGCTTTTCACGCTCGTGGTCCGAGTATATCTTTTTCTCTGCCTTGACAAGCTTTGTTCTGAGCGGTCCTTCATGAACAAAAGTGCTGAGCCTTGAGGCCTGACCTGGAATTGTTTCAGAAAGAACTAAAGATGTTGAATCAAGGGCATGCTTTTTCACGGATTCAAGCAGGGCTATACGCTGTTCTTCGGTTTTTCCTGCAAAGACGTTTCTTCCGATAATGTGCTCAAACATCAGTTTGGAATCAAGGTTTTCAACATCTTTTACAATGAGAGGAGCTTCCCAGTTTTTAAGTTCTTCAGCCCTGTGATTGATAAATGCACGGTCTTCATCACTTGAAACCTGAGCTGCAACAAGACCTTCGGGTGTTCGTCTGAAAGCCTCCCAGACCAAAAGGCCGTGGCCTGCATTCAGAACAAGAATTCTGTCTGAACGGACAATTTCAGTATTTGCAAAAATCTCTGTTCTAATTGATGCTAAGGCCTCTGAACGCACCTCTGAGGTACGTCTTATCCACATATCCCTCTGTTTGTCCTGGGGAGAGTAGGTAAGGTTTTCAGGAAATGCGTTGATATCTATGCTTTCAAGCTGGATTTCGCGCCTTCTGTTTACCAGATCTGCAAGCTGTTTTTCATATCCTATATTGCCCGGCTGATAGAAAATCTTGCCCTGAAGCTCTCCGGGAAGGTACTGCTGAGCAACCCAGTGGTCGCGATAGGCATGTGGGTACATATAGCCCTGGCCATGGCCAAAACCTTTGCTGTCCCTGCTTGCATCACGAAGGTGGTTGGGTACCTCTGCAGCCTGTGATTCCTCTTCAACGCTCTTTAGGGCATCAAAGAAGCCAAGGGCACTGTTGCTCTTTGGGGCTGTAGCAAGGTACAGAGCTGCATGTGTAAGATGATACCTTCCTTCAGGCATTCCTATCATGTTGAAAGCCGCTGCATCAGACTGGACAACAACTATTGCATTGGGGTCTGCAAGACCTACGTCTTCGCAGGCACTTATCATCATTCTTCTGAAGATGAAGCGCGGATCTTCTCCTGCGTGAACCATCTTTGCAAGCCAGTACAAGGCAGCATCCGGGTCGCTTCCACGCAAGGATTTGATAAAAGCAGAAATTACATCAAAGTGGTAGTCGCCTTCCTTGTCATAAAGAACAGCCTTGCGCTGGATGCTTTCTTCTGCAACCTCGTTTGTAATGAAAACTGTATTTCCGTCATGCGGTGTTGTTTCAACGGCAAGCTCAAGGGCGTTGAGAAGACTGCGGGCATCGCCGGAGGCAACCTGAACCAAATGCTCCAAGGCTCCTTCCTCAAACTTGACGTCCAAGAGCCCGTACCCGCGCTCCTTGTCATGAACAGCCTGCATGGCAATGTCATAAAGATTCTTGTCTGTTAGGCCCTTCAACTGGAAAATTCTTGAACGCGAAACCAAGGCTGCATTGACCTCAAAGAACGGATTTTCCGTTGTTGCGCCTATCAGAATAAAGGTTCCGTTTTCAACCCATGGAAGAAGGGCGTCCTGCTGGCTCTTGTTCCAACGGTGAACTTCGTCCACAAAAAGGATGGTTCTGGTGCCGTAAAGATCCATCCTCTGTCTTGCCGCTTCAATCTCATCTCTAAGGTCTTTTACACCTGCAAGAACAGCGTTGATTGTAGAAAAATGGCTCTTTGTTGTGTTTGCAATTACCCTGGCAAGGGTTGTCTTTCCAGTTCCCGGAGGACCGTAGAAAATGACGGATGAGAGCTGGTCTGCCTGAATTGCTCTTCTGAGAAGTCTTCCCGGGCCTACAATGTGGTCCTGACCAATGTATTCGTCAAGGTTTCTTGGCCTCATTCTGTAGGCCAGAGGCTGTGTGTTGTCAGTTCTGCTGCTGTCAAACAGTTGTCCGTCCATTGGTGCCTCAGTCGTTTCCGAACACTGCCTTAACTCTTGGGTCAAGGTAGGGGTCAGGTGTTGTTCTGAACAGTTTCTCATTTGTTCTCAGAAGTTGGGTAAATGTTCTATAGAACAGAGAACCGAATTCATCCACATTGTTGTTTTCTGCCAACTCTTTGTTGTCAGTTCCGTTAACAAAGTTGGAAGTTCTGATGTAAATATTATACTGGTTTCTTGCTTTCTCCAAAGTAGAGTAGTCAGCATCTGAGGCAATCTTGTAAATGTATGTCAGAATTGCACTTCCATGCAGTTTCAGAAAGTAGTCTGTGGTACTTGTATCGGACTCATTCACAAAGGCAAACGGGTCTGAAAAAGTAATGCCGGAGCTTATCTTGTCCACGGATTCCAGAACGTTTTCAAAGGCCTGAACAAGATAGTCTGAAAACTCCTCATCCCAAGATTCCAAAAGCGAATTCAGCCCCGGAATATTGTTTCTGTTTTCCTCTAAAACTGCATAGGACTGTGGAAGGAGGCTACGGGTCTTAATATCCTGAATCAACTGCTGACCTGAATCTATCAGGGCCGTAGTCAGGGCATATTCAAGGGCATATGCTGCATCAGCCTCCGTCAGATTTTTTATCTCCGACGCGCTCTCGGCTTCCGCCGATGTCTTACAGGATGACAACATTACAGTCAGTATGAGTAAAAAGAATAATACCCCTGCTATACGCCTTTTCATCAGTGTCTCTTCTTCTCTGCGTCTCTCTTCTTTCTTTCCTCAGAAGCTCTTATGAAGTCTGCAAAAGTTCCGCCGCTGCTTTCTCTTTCCTTTTCCTTAGAAGGACGGAAATCTTCGCGTTTGGGTCTGTTGTCCCTTCTTGGTTCAAAGGTCCTTTCTTCACGCGGCCTGTAATGGCTTGGTTTTACAACCTCTGTAACAGTTTCCCATGTAACTGCGGTTTGCGTAAGAGCCTTAACGGCAGATTTTTTAATTACAAGTGTTTTTCTTGTTCCGTCTGAAGAAGGCTTTGCACTTGCAATTACACGTTTTACAGGTGCAGCGCTTGCACTTGTAGGTGTAATTGCCTTTTCAACACGCTTCTTTACTTCCATCTCTTCATATCCGCAGGAGAAACGCTGGCACACCCAGTGAACTCTTTCGTACTCGTCAAGAACCCTCATCATGGGCCAATGGCAGTGGGGACAGGGCTTTTCTTTGTTTCCCATAAGAAGCGGATCAAAGGATTCACGGCTTGAAGCAACCTGCTGAACAAGGTCCGATGCATTTGTTTTGATATCTTCAATAAAGGCCTTTTCGTTTTCAGTTCCGTTTGAAATTCCGAACAGTCTCTTTTCCCAGCGTCCTGTCAGTTCTGCGCTCTTAAGCTGGGCCGGAACAAGACGCACAAGTTCGCGTCCCTTTGCTGTAGGAACAATCTCAAGACCGTGTCTTTCAATGCAGTTGTTCTGAATCAGTTTTTCAATAATGTCTGCTCTTGTTGCAGGAGTTCCCAGACCGTTTTCAAGGCGTTCTTTAAGTTCCTTGTCTTCAACAAACTTTCCTGCATGCTCCATTGCATAGAGCAAATCTGCCTCTGTGTACCTTGAAGGCGGCAAAGTTGATGCCCTCTTAAGCTCGGTTGATACAACCTTGACGCTGTCTCCTTCTTTTAAAGTGAGAAGGGCGCTGCTTGCACCTTCATCTTCAACGTCATCCTTGGCCATTGAGATTTCCTTCCAGCCTTTGACCTCCGGAACTGTAAGTCTTGCCATGAAGCGTCTTGAGTTGACAACCGCTTCAACTGTTGTTGTGCTGTAGCTGTAGTCCGGCGCAAGAGTTTCAAGGAAACGTGAAATGACAAGCTCCCAAAGCTGTCTTTCCTTTTCAGAAAGCTTTGAAACATTGACCTTCTGTTCTGTAGGAAGAAGGGCGTGGTGGTCTGAAACCATTGAGTTATCTACAAGTCTTGAAAGATCCTTACGGATTCCGCCGTTTCTGAAGAAGAATGCCTGAGGTGCAAACTTTGTCTCCGAGAGGGCGGCAAGTCTGTCTCCCAAAGTGGGAACAATGTCCTCTGTAATGTAACGGCTGTCAGTTCTTGGATAGGTTACAATTTTGTAAACTTCATAGAGCTTTTGAAGAATGTCCAGAGTTTCCTTTGCGCTGAATCCCAGAATTCTGTTTGCATCTCTCTGAAGTTCTGTAAGGTCATAGGCAAGTGGCGGTTTCTCATCATGATGCACCTTGCTTACCTTTGTAATTGTACCTTGGGCACCAGCAAGTTCTGCATTTATCTTGTTTGCAGCATCTTCGGATGTGATTTTTACAGTGTTTTCATCTGTGTAGAAAGAAGCTTTGAAGCTTCCGAAGTCAGCTTTCAGTGTCCAGTAAAAACGTCCGGTGAAGTCTTCAATCTCATCTTCTCTTGAAGTAATGAGTGCAAGGGTAGGAGTCTGAACTCTTCCTGCAGAAAGACGTGTATCAAAGTGACATGTCATTGCCCTGGAAACGTTGTATCCAACGTACCAGTCTGCATACGATCTGCTTCTTGCAGCATAGTAAAGATTGTCATAATCATGGCCGTCTTTCAGACTTGCAAAACCCTGGAGGATTGCAGCATCTGTTTGGCTACTTATCCACAGTCTCTGGATGGGCTTTTTGCACTGTGCCTGTTCCAAAATCCATCTGGCTACAAGCTCTCCCTCTCTTCCGGCATCTGTGGCAATGACAATTGTGGCAACATCCTCTCTGTTTACAAGAGAGCAGACAACATCAAACTGATCTTTTGTCTTCTCAATTATCATTGTATTGAGCTGGGGCGGAAGGATTGGAAGACTGCTCATCTTCCAGCGCCTGTACTGTTCTCCGTATGAATCAGGCGGTGTCAGGGTTACAAGGTGTCCCAAGGCCCAGGTAACAATATATTCATCACTTTCAAAGTAACTTCCGCGGTTTACACATCCGAGAACCCTTGCAAGGTCTCTGCCTACGCTGGGTTTCTCTGCAAGAACTGTTTTTTTCATACCGAAAACTATAACACTTTAGGATAACTCTGTCATTGACCCTTAAGCACTCAGAGATTATTATTAAAGAACTAAAACAGAACAGGAGTTTAATATGGCTTACAGAATTACAGATTCATGTGCAGCTTGCGGAACATGTGCCGGCGAATGCCCCACAGGTGCAATCAGTGAAGGAGATATCTACGTCATTGATCAGGATACATGTGTAGGATGCGGAACATGCGCTTCAGTTTGCCCGGTAGGAGCAATTGTTGAAGAGTAATTCCGGTTGTAATCCGGGAAAGGACTGTGACTCTGTCGCGGTCCTTTTTCTTTAATTGCCTATGGAAGAAACATTGAAACTGTCAGTATCGGAACTCACCCAGATGTTGAAGCAGACACTGGAGTCCTCTTTCTTCGGTCTTCTGATAGAAGGAGAGGTGAGCAACTTCAGTGCGTCTTCCTCAGGCCATTGGTACTTTAATCTTAAAGACAAAGACAGCATGATAAGCGCCACAATGTGGAGAAACAGCGTCATGCGCTTGGGCTTTGTTCCAAAAGACGGGGACAAGGTCATTGTCAAAGGCAACATTTCTGTTTATCCGCCTAGGGGTACATACCAGATTAACTGCACTTCAATGCGCCTTTCCGGCGAGGGTGACATTCTTGCCATGCTTGAGGAAAGAAAGCGCCACTATGCAGAGCTGGGGTGGTTTGAAAACAAAAAGCCCATTCCTGCACGTCCGGAGAGGGTTGCTGTGATTACAAGCGGCACCGGTGCAGCCTTGCACGATATCCTTCAGGTCACAGGCAGAAGAAATGCAGGTTTGGACATAATCATTCTTCCGGCTCAGGTTCAGGGAGAGGAGGCAGCTGCTCAGATTGCTGCAAGAATAGAAGAGGTTAACATGTTCGGCCTTGCTCCTGTCATGATTGTGGGAAGAGGCGGCGGTTCTGTTGAAGACCTTCTTCCTTTCAGTGATGATCTTGTAATCAAGGCAATTCATGAATCTGAAGTTCCGGTAATATCTGCCGTAGGACATGAAGTTGACTGGGCAATTTCGGACTTTGTTGCAGATTTAAGGGCTCCGACTCCAAGTGCAGCTGCGGAACTTGTATGTCTATCCGGAATGGAACAGCTTGAGAAGGTAAATGCAATAAAGAGTTCAATGTTTGAAACTGTGCGCGGGAAACTCAGAACTGTCAGAACCGCACTGGAAGGTGTAGGAACTCGTGCATCAGGACGTCTTGTTGCTAACAGAATCTCCAATGCGCGTTTTGCCATTGATTCACATGCAAGAGAACTTGGAAGTTCTATCAAGACAGTCTTGTCAGAAAAACACCATACTCTGACAGTTCAGAAAAACATATTTGATCTGGTCAATCCGAAGGCTGTCCTAAGCCGCGGTTATTCAATAGTGAGCACACTTGACGGGCATACAATCAGAGATAGCAAAGACATTGAGAAAGGTCAGAACATAAGAATCAGGCTTGGCAACGGTAAGGCAGGAGCACAGGTAACGGAGGTTGAAAATGAAGTTTGAGGAAAAACTTGAGAAACTTGAGCAGATGAGCAGGGAAATTCAAAATCCTGAAACAGACCTGGAGAAGGCTGTGTCTCTTTATGAGGACGGAATGAAACTTGCTTCAGAACTTGAGAAGGATCTTTCCAAACTTGAACGCAGGGTAGAGATTGTAACCAGTGCTCCGGGAAGCGGAGAGGTAATCTCAGAGCCGTATACTGAAGATTAATTGGAATTTATTATCTCATCCATTTCTTTCAGCACGTAATCAGCATCGTAGCCCTTAAAACCGTTCTCCCTGTCGATTTGAGCTGTGATAATATCATCCAGAGCAGTTTTGTCAAGTTCAGATAGTTCAATCATTTAAACTCCTTTGTATGCAATTTAATTATACTTCCATCCAATGGGAATTCAACAGATGTGCATTCAAGCTGAAGTTCGCCTTCGCTTTCAGTGCTGTTATAGAGTTTGTCTCCCTTTATGGGAAACCCCTTCCATGCAAGATGGGACCTTATCTGGTGTCTGAAACCTCTGGTAATTGAAACTGTAAGAACATTTGACTCTGCTTTCTCAACTGTCGTTGTGTAGAGAACAGGGCTGTCTGCTTTGTTTACATCTGTTTCCGGTTTGACCATTTTACGTCCCGGACCGTATGCACGGAAGTAGGAAGAAATGGTCATAGGTGTTTTCAGATTTTCTGCAAATGAACACGTTGCAGTGTAGATTTTCTTGAATAAGCCCTTGCTTTGAGCTGCGATAATCTGATTGTAAAAATCCTTTTCAAGGGCAAAAAGCACCAAGCCTGCAGTGTCGGTGTCCAAACGGTGGATGGCTCCTCCTTCCCAGTTCTTCTCCGAATAAGGTTCAAGAGCTGCAGGGTATAGTTTTCCAACCCTGGAAAGCAGAGTATCTGCATCCTGGCCTTTAAGCGGCACCGTTGGCAGTCCGTGAGGTTTGTAGGCTAGAACAAAACGCGGGCACTCGTAGACAATCATCTGTCTTATGATACGCGTAAATATGGAATAATTCAAAGCCCATGTGTATAATTAGCGCCATGGGTAACGGAATCACAATAGGTAACACAGCAGATTTAGGTTTCGGATTCGTTGATAAAGATGAATACTATTTCAGAGAACTCCAAAATGGAGATGATTCTTCCTACAGACATCTGACGGCGAATGAAATTGCAGAACTGGAACAGTACGGCAACAGTGCTGACAGTTGGGACAACGTCCTTGTATCAGAGCCGTTTACTGCACGCAATGTCAGAAACAACAGGTTTTACGGAAAAATCAGAATAGGCCGCATGCCTGATAAAACACTCAGATTCCATGATCTGGTTCTTACAGTCGGAATTACAAACAGTGTGATAATCAGTTCAGATATCGGAAACGATTGTGCTGTGCACAGAGTTTCCTACATGAGCCACTACATTATCCGCGACATGTGCATCCTCTTTGGCATAAACGAACTTCAGACTACAAACCATTCAAAGTTCGGAAACGGCATTCTCAAAGAAGGAGAAGACCCGTCTGTTCTTACAGAGCTGATGATAATGAATGAAAACGGAAACCGCAGCGTTCTTCCGTTTGAAGACATGAAGGTTGCAGATGCCTTCCTTTGGGCAAACTACCCGGAAGACCGGAAGATGAAAGATGCTTTCAAGAAGATGACCTTTGCAACAGTTACCCCTCAGCGCGGAGTTTACGGAGAAGTAGGAGCACGTACGGTAATCAAGGGAACAGGCATTATCAAGGATGTCAAACTTGGACCTTACTGCTACATAAAAGGTGCTACAAAACTCAAAAACCTTACAATCAGAAGTGATGAAAAGAACCCCACACAGATTGGAGAAAGCTGTGAACTTGTAAACGGAATTATCGGATACGGATGCAGAATCTTCTACGGCTGTAA
>CADCOT010000006.1 GCA_902803145.1 uncultured Spirochaetales bacterium
TCATTGAGAACATCAAGTGAAACTACTGTATAGACTGTCTTGAAGGGAGCATTGGAGAATCCTCTTCTGGCAACACGCCTGTAGAGGGGCATCTGACCACCTTCAAATCCGGGACGTACTCCGCCGCCTGAGCGTGCGTTCTGTCCGTTGTTACCTCTGCCGCATGTTCTGCCCTTGGAAGATGAGCCGCGTCCTACAACAGTCTTATTCTTGTTGGCACCTGCGGGTGCATGAATCTGTCCCATCTTATTTCTCCTCTGTTACCTTAACCATGTGCTCAACAACGCGAACCATACCCATTGTTACGGGAGATGCGTCTCTGACTACATAGCTGTTTATCTTGCCAAGACCAAGTGCCTTGACTGTTTTCCTCTGGTTGGGAAGTGCGCCTGCAAGGCTCTTCACCAGTTCAATACGTACTTTAGGTGTTTTCTTTGTTGCCATAAATCACCCCCACAGTTCGTTGACGCTCTTGCCTCTGTTGGCAGAAAGCTTCTTTGCTGAGAACAGGTGTTCAAGGCCGTCAAATGTTGCCTTAACGGTATTGATTGTGTTCTTTGATCCAAGTGACTTGCTCAGTACGTCTCTGATGCCTACTGCATCACAAACAGCACGGACAGGTCCGCCGGCGATAACTCCGGTACCAGGTGCTGCAGGCTTCAGAAGAACGCTAGCGCTCTTGAAGTTACCAAGAATCTCATGGGGGATTGTCTCTCCCTTAAGATTAATCTGCTTAAGGTTCTTCTTTGCAGATTCGGTAGCCTTGCGGATTGCGTCTGAAACGTCGTTGGCCTTACCCATTCCGTAACCAACCTTACCCTTCTGGTCTCCGACAACAACAAGTGCTGAGAATGACATACGTCTTCCGCCCTTAACTGTCTTTGAAACACGGTTGAGTTTGATCAGCTTCTCTGTGAATTCTTTCTCACGGACCTGGTCTCTGTCTTTTCTATCTCTGTTTCTTTCCATACTACCCACCTTAGAACTTTACGCCGGCCTTTCTGGCACCGTCTGCAATAGCCTTTACCAGACCATGGTAGAGGTAACCGTTACGGTCAAAGACAACCGTTGTAACGCCTTTGTCAAGACATCTCTTTCCAACAACTTCTCCGAGCTTTGAAGCGCCTTCGACGTTGTTTCTGATATCTGCAAGTTCCTTCTCTGTTGTGCCGGCACTGACCAGTGTCTTACCTACAGTGTCATCAATAACCTGGACATACATGTGAAGGTTACTTCTGAAAACTGTCATTCTGGGTCTTGCTGCAGTTCCGGAGATGGATTTTCTGATATGGACCTTTCTTCTGGCATATTTTCTGTTTTTATCTGCTATTCTATTCATATCTCAAACCCACCTTATGCCCTTCCGGCCTTACCGCTCTTAGAGCGTACGTGCTCGTAGTCATACTTGATACCCTTGCCCTTATAAGGTTCAGGCTTTCTCAGGCTGCGGATTTCTGCAGCTGTCTGACCAACAAGCTGTTTGTCAATGCCGGAAACGGTAATCTTTGTAGGACCGTCACAAGCAATGGTAACACCCTGGGGAACAACAAATTCAATATCGTTTGCAAAACCAAGTGACAGAACAAGGTTCTTGCCCTGCATCTCGGCCTTGTAACCTACACCAACAATGAGCAGTGTCTTTGTGTAACCGTTTGAAACACCGATGATCATGTTGTGAATGAGCTGTCTCATAAGACCATGAGCGGCTCTCACTTCTTTCTCATCACATTCTCTTGTTACAACAATTCTGCTCTCTTCAATCTGAACATTAATGCCGTCGGAAATCTTCTGGCTGAGTTTACCCTTGGGGCCCTCAACGGTGATGACTCCTTCATGAACAGAAGCCTTGACTGTCTTAGGCAGATCAATTGGCAATTTACCTATACGAGACATTCTTCACCACCTTCTTACCATATTGAGCAGATCAGCTCACCGCCGACCAGCTGTTCGGATGCCTTCTTACCGGTGATAACGCCGGATGAAGTTGAAACAATCACAATACCGTATCCGTTGTAGATTCTGGGGATACTCTTGTATCCTGTGTAAACACGTCTACCGGGAGTTGAAAGTCTTTCAATTCCATGGATAACGGGAGCCTGGTTCTCATCATACTTCAGGAAAACTCTGAGATATGTTGCACCGTCTTTTGTGACTTTCTTAAAATTCTTAACAAAGCCTTCGTTCTTCATAATCTTGACAATCTGAAGCTTGAGCTTTGAATTTGCTACATCTACCTTTTCATGCTTTGCCTGACTAGCATTTCTAATCTTAGTCAGCATATCAGCAACAGGATCACTTACTGCCATTTTGCCTCTCCTTACCAACTAGATTTGGTCACGCCGGGAATCTGACCTTCAGATGCCAGCTTTCTGAAACAATGTCTGCACATGTCAAACTTACGCATATATCCACGAGGGCGTCCGCAAATTCTGCATCTGCGTACTGTTCTTGTGGAAAACTTGGGCTCTCTCTGAGCCTTTATTACCATTGACTTCTTTGCCATTTCTGCACTCCTTACTTAGTGAACGGCATTCCCAGCTTCTTCAGCAGGGCAAAGCCTTCTTCGTCTGTACGGGCTGTTGTAACAATGGCAACATTGAGTCCGCTTACACGGACGATCTTGTCAAAGTCAATTTCAGGGAAAATAATCTGCTCGGTAATTCCGAGAGCATAGTTTCCATGACCGTCAAATGCATTGGGTTTGACTCCCCTGAAGTCTTTAACACGGGGAAGTGCAATGCAGATGAGCCTTTCCAGGAAATACCACATGTTGTCGCCTCTGAGAGTGACCATTGCACCAATCTCCATGCCTTCACGAAGCTTGAAGTTAGCAATTGACTTTCTGGCTTTTGTCTTTACAACATGCTGTCCGGTAATCTGCTCAAGCTCCTTGACTGTTGCATCAAGGTACTTCTTATCGGCAATAGCATCGCCGACACCGGCACTGACAACAATCTTCTCAAGAGCAGGAATCTGCATCTTTGAAGAATAGTTGAATTCCTTAAAGAGTGCGGGAGCTACTTCTTCAAGGTACTTCTTCTTGAAGTTAGGAACAAATTTCTCACCCATCAGACAGTCTCTCCTGTTTTCTTTGCATAACGGACTTTCTTTCCGTTTTCAATCTTGTAACCGAGCCTTGTTGTTGCTCCGTTCTTTGTGACAAGGGCTACATTAGAAACGTGGACAGAGGCTTCAATCTTTGCAATTCCGCCCTGATCCTGCTGGTTTCTCTTCTTCATGGCCTTTGAGACCATGTTGGCGCCCTGGACGTAGACTCTTTCGTTCTCTGTGTCTACTTTTACGATCTTGCCGGTAACGCCTTTGTCCTTACCGGCGATGATCTTGACTGTGTCGTCTTTCTTCAGTCTCATAACTTTCTCCTACAACACTTCCGGCGCGAGTGAAACAATCTTCATGTAGCCGTCTCTCAGTTCACGAGCAACAGGCCCGAAGATGCGCTTTCCGCGCGGGTTATTGTTGGCATCAATGATAACGCAAGCGTTGTCATCGAACCTGATGTATGTACCGTCAGGTCTGCGGTATTCCTTCTTTGTTCTGACAATAACTGCCTTAAGAACATCACCTTTCTTGATGGCTCCATTGGGAAGTGCATCTTTAACTGCAACTACAACAATGTCACCTACTCCAGCTACATATCTGTGGCTGCCGCCCAGAACCTTGATGCACTGAACAAGTCTGGCTCCGGAGTTGTCAGCAACGTTAAGATAAGTTTGCATCTGTACCATAGCTTTTTCTCCTTATTTGGCTCTCTCAATAATCTGATCGAGTCTCCAGCACTTGTCTTTGCTCAGATGACGGCATTCGACAACGCGAACAGTATCTCCCTCATGGGCTTCATTCTTTTCATCATGAGCCTTGAGCTTCTTGGAACTGGTAACGTACTTCTTGTACAGGGGGTGCAGTGTTCTGTTGTGGACAGTGACAACAATAGTCTTGTCCATCTTGTCACTTGTCACCACGCCTGTGAAACTTTTCTTATTAGACTCCATAATTCCTGCGCCTCACTTACTTAGCTTTGCGGATTCCCAAAGCATATTCGTGGATCTTGGTGTTGAGTCTTGCAATCTGTCTTCTGGCATTCCTGACCTGAAGAGGATTGTCAACATGACCAAGCACCTTGTCCATTCTCATCTGCAGATAGCTTTTTCTAAGCTCATCCCGTTTTGCCACGAGCTCGTCGTAGGATAATTTATTGAATGAATTCTTCATTATTCTTCAACCTCTCTCTTTGCAACGAACTTTGTTTTGATCGGGAGCTTGGAAGCTGCAAGTGTAAGAGCCTCTCTTGCAAGATCCTCTTCAACGTCGCCCATTTCGAACATGACAGCACCTTTCTTGACAACTGCTACCCATCCTTCCGGAGCACCCTTACCGTTACCCTGTCTGGTACCGATCGGCTTAGAAGTATAAGGCATGTCAGGATAGATTCTGATCCATACTTTACCACCACGCTTGATGTGACGTGTCATAGCAACACGGGCAGCCTCAATCTGGCGGTTTGTAATCCATCTGGGTTCAAGAGCAACCAGGCCGTACTCACCGAAAGCAATTGTATTGCCGCGATGTGCAACACCGTCTCTGGTTCCTCTCTGCTTTTTTCTATACTTTATTCTTTTCGGACTAAGCATTAGATTAACCTCTCATTACTGTACGTCAGCGGAAGCTGCATCGGCTGCCTTAACAAGCAGTCCGGCATCGTCTTTCTTGACCCTGTCAAAAATCTCACCGTTGAAAACCCAAACCTTGACACCAATGGCACCGAAGGATGTGTTTGCTGCGGCAAAACCGTAATCAATGTCACTTCTCAGTGTGTGAAGAGGAACTCTGCCGTCTTTCATCCACTCTGAACGGGCAATCTCAGCACCGCCAAGACGACCTGAAAGCCTGATCTTGATTCCCTGAACTCCAGCAGCCATAGCCTTGGAGATTGCATTCTTCATTGCTCTCTTGTAAGCAACACGGCCAACAAGCTGTTTTGCAATGTTCTGTGCAATGAGCTGTGCATCCTTTTCTGAATGCTCAACACTCTTAATCTTGATCTGAACTTTCTTCTCAGAATACTTCTGAAGTTCAGCATTGAGTTTCTCAATGTTTGCACCCTTTGTTCCGATAATTACACCGGGTCTGCTGGTGCTGATTGTGACCGTAACGCGCTGGGGCTTTCTGCTGATTTCAACGTCGGAAATCTCTGCACCCTGAACTTCAGGACACTTGAGCAGAGCCTTACGGAGCTGCAGGTCTTCATGAAGAGTATCTGCATACTCTTTCGGATCCACAAACCACTTGGATTTCCATGTTTTGTTGACTCCAAGACGGAATCCTACAGGATTTACTTTCTGACCCATTTACTCCTCCGTTACTTCACTGACTTCAACAGTGATGTGAGACATTCTCTTAAGAAGAATATCTCTCTTTCCATGGGACCTTGCCCAAACTCTCTTAAGCATGGGACCGCCGTCAACGTAGATGGCAGAAATCTTAAGCTGGCTTTCGTCAAGCTTTGAATTTCTGTTCATGGCGTTTGCACCTGCACTCTCAAGAACCTTGAGAATCAGGCGGGCACCCTTCTGCGGCATGGCAGTAAGGATTCCGTATGCTTCCTCATAACCCTTTCCTCTTACAAGATTTGCTACAGGGCGTACCTTTGTAGGAGAAACCATAAGGTATTTAGCAGTTGCTTTGTAACTAGTTGCCATATCTTTTCTCCTCAAGCCTTCTTGTCCGAGCCGGAGTGGCCACGGAAGATTCTTGTAGGTGCAAACTCACCGAGCTTGTGACCTACCAGGTTCTCAGTAATATAAACAGGAACCCATGTCTTTCCGTTGTAGACGGAAATTGTCATGTTTACCATATCAGGAATGATTACAGAACTACGTGAGTAAGTCTTAATCATATCAAGCTGATTGGATGCCTTTGCAGCTTCAACCCTCTTAAGGAGTCTCTCTTCTACAAACGGACCTTTTTTAATTGATCTAGCCACGTTCTCTCTCCTTAGCGCTTCTTAACAATAAACTTGTTAGAAGGTTTCTTCTTTGAACGAGTCTTTGCACCCTTGGTGGGCTTGCCCCACGGAGTGACAGGATGACGTCCGGCAGCTGTCTTGCCTTCACCACCACCATGCGGATGGTCGATTGGGTTCATAACAACACCACGTACCTTGGGTCTTCTTCCAAGATGGCGGCTTGCACCGGCCTTTCCAAGGGACACGTTCATATGGTCCTCGTTACCGAGAGAACCAATTGTTGCGTAACACTCTCCAAAAACCAGTCTCATTTCACCTGAGGGAAGACGAAGAGTAACATAGTCGCCTTCCTTGGCAATGACTGTGGCTCCCAGACCGGCTGAGCGGACAAGCTGTCCACCGCGGCCAAGTGTCAGTTCAACATTGTGGATTGTCAGACCAAGGGGAATGTTCTTGAGGGGAAGTGCACAACCTGTCTTGAGGGGTGCAGAAGGTCCGCTCATTACCTGAGCACCAACTGTAAGTCCCTTAGGAGCAAGAATATAGCGCTTCTCACCGTCTGCATAGAATACCAGAGCAATGTTTGCACTGCGGTTTGGATCATATTCAATTGTCTTTACTGTGCCGGGGATACCGTACTTGTCGCGCTTGAAATCAATGATTCTGTATGCGCGCTTGCATCCGCCGCCTCTGCGTCTGACGCTGATACGGCCAAAACTGTCACGACCTGCAGTCCTGTGAAGGTTTGATGTCAGAGACCTTTCCGGCTTCTGGACTGTGATTTCCGTTCTTGCCAAAACAGTCTTCTCGCGGAGGCCCGGTGTACTTGGTTTAAAACTTTTAAGTGCCATTCTATACCGTCCTTATCATACGCCTTCAATAGCGTTGATTGCTTCTCCCTTAGAGAGAGTAACAACAGCTTTTTTCCAGCTTGCAGTGTAACCTTTGATATTGCCGCCGCGACCACGTGAGTACTTAGGCTTTCCGGCTACGTTCATTACATTACAATCAGTGGGATTGACCTTGAAAAGCTCCTTTACGGCGCTCATAATCTCGAACTTGTTAGCTCTGGGGTCAACCTTGAATGTATATTTCTTACACTCATTTTCGCGAGCAAGGTTTGATTTCTCGCTGAGAATAGGTTCAATAATAATCTGATCTGCTCTCATTTCATCTCTCCTTAGTCGCAATAGAACTCATTAAGGTTCTTTGCTGCGCTCTCAAGCATCAGTACCTTCTTTCCATAAAGAAGCTCTTTTGCTGAAAGCTTGTCATATGCCAGAACGTGTACGTTGGGGATATTTCTTGATGCGCGTCTGATCTGTGCATCATCACCGGCCATGATAACTACTGTTCTAAGGTCATCTGCTGCAAAATTCTTAAGAATCTTTGCCATGTCCTTTGTCTTGCAGGAATCAATGGTGAAATCCTCAACAACAAACATTCTCTCTTCCTTCACAGCCTGTGAAAGAAGTGATCTCATTGCATTTCTCTTTACCTTCTTAGGAACTGAGTAGGAGTAATCTCTGGGTCTGGGCCCGAAGATTGTACCACCGCCAACGAAGACAGGAGACTTCTTGTCACCGCGTCTTGCGTTACCTGTTCCCTTCTGCTTGAAGGGTTTTGTGTTGCTGTAGTTAACTTCTGCACGTGTCTTTGTGCAAGCTGTTCCGACCCTGCGGTTTGCAAGCTCGTTCTTTACAGCATAGTAAATGCATCCGTCTGAAACCTGAACTTCGAATACATCGGCGTTCAGTTCAACGGTCTTCTTTGTTACTTTTCCATCTGTTGAATAAACTTTTGCCTTCATATCCTAAGTCCTTATTTCTTAACTGCCTTTCTGATAACCACTGTGCTCTGTGCAGGTCCGGGAATTGCACCTTTGACCATGAGAACCTGGAGGTTCTGGTCAACTCTTACAACTCTGAGATTCTGTACTGTGACTCTCTCACTGCCCATGTGGCCGGCCATCTTCTTTCCGGGGAGTGTTCTGGAAGGTGTGGATGACATTGCTGTACCACCAAGATCTCTGTGGAATTTTGAACCATGAGTCTTGCGTCCGCCACCAAATCCGTAACGCTTCATTGCGCCCTGATAGCCTTTTCCTTTGGAAGTTCCTGTTACATCAACGAACATAACATCGTTGAAGAGATCAACACCAAGAACGTCTCCTACATTGACTTCCTTTTCATAGTCGCGGAACTCAACAAGAGTCTTCTTGGGATTGCCATCTTTGAACTGTCCGGCATATGGTTTTGTTGTGCGTGAGGCTTTGACCTCTCCGGAACCGAGAACTGCGGCATTGTAACCGTTTGCCTCTTCGGTTCTCTGTGCAACAACTACGTTGCCTTCAACTTTAATGACAGTCACAGGAGTAAGTCTGCCTTTTTCATCAAACACCTGTGTCATGCCAACTTTCTTACCGATAAGCCCTAACATCTATTACCTCA
Source organism: uncultured Spirochaetales bacterium (assembly GCA_902803145.1). GTDB lineage: Bacteria > Spirochaetota > Spirochaetia > Sphaerochaetales > Sphaerochaetaceae > RUG14846. The sequence goes on from CADCOT010000006.1 coordinate 8,434, forward strand.
TTACTGCTTTATCTCTACATCAACACCGGCCGGCAGCTCAAGCTTCATAAGAGCCTCCATGACCTTGTCTGTAGGATCTAAAATGTCGATCAATCTCTTGTGTGTTCTCATCTCAAACTGTTCACGTGATTTCTTGTTAACAAACGGTGACTTGAGAACTGTAATCTTATTGATGCGGGTTGGGAGAGGTACGGGTCCGGATACCTTTGCACCGGCCTTAACTACTGTATCTACAATGGACATTGAGCTCTGTTCTACCAGCTCAACATCAAAACCTCTCAGTCTAACGCGGATTCTATCGTTAGCCATTATTCCTCCAAAAAAACAGGTCTTGTCCCCGACTCAGCGGCCGGGGCAAGACATTCGATTTTAATTAATTACTCAACAATCTCTGTGACCTGACCGGAAGCAACTGTTCTGCCGCCTTCACGGATAGCAAATCTGAGACCCTTGTCCATAGCGATGGGGTGAATCAGTTCAACGTTAATTGAAGTGTGGTCACCGGGCATTACCATTGAAACTCCCTCAGGAAGTGAAACTGTACCAGTGATGTCAGTTGTTCTGAAATAGAACTGAGGTCTGTAACCGCTGACAAATGCGCTGTGTCTTCCACCCTCTTCCTTTGTAAGGACGTAAACCTGTCCGACAAACTTTGTGTGGGGAGTGATTGATTTTGGCTTAGCAAGAACCTGTCCTCTGACAACTTCTTTCTTATCTACGCCACGGAGCAGAGCACCGATGTTATCACCGGCCTGACCTTCATCAAGAAGCTTGTTGAACATTTCAACACCTGTAACAACTGTGTCACGTGTCTCTCTGATACCAACAATCTGTACGGGATCGTTAACGTGTATAACACCACGCTCAACTCTACCTGTAACAACTGTTCCACGGCCGGAGATTGAGAAGATGTCCTCAATAGGCATAAGGAACGGAAGATCTGTTGCTCTGGCAGGAAGCGGAATGTAATCGTCCATAGCCTGAAGCAGCTCTTCAATGCACTTTGTATTCTCGGGGTTGTCGCCTTCTGTCATTGCCAGATATGCGCTTCCTCTGATAACGGGGCAGTTTGCACCGTCAAAACCGTTGTTGGAAAGAACTTCTCTGACTTCTTCTTCAACGAGGTCAACAAGTTCAGGATCATCAACCTGGTCAACTTTGTTCAGGAATACGATGATTGTGGGTACACCAACCTGTCTTGCGAGCAGGATGTGCTCTCTTGTCTGTGCCATAACACCATCAGATGCAGCAACAACGAGAATAGCACCGTCCATCTGTGCAGCACCGGTAATCATGTTCTTGATGTAGTCGGCGTGGCCCGGGCAGTCAACGTGAGCATAGTGTCTCTTGTCAGACTGATACTCAACGTGTCTTGTGTTGATTGTAATACCTCTTTCTTTCTCTTCGGGAGCATTGTCAATTTCATCATAATTGAGCAGCTTGTCGCCGAACTTCTTTGCGCAATACATTGTGATTGCAGCTGTGAGTGTTGTCTTACCATGGTCAACGTGTCCGATGGTACCGACGTTTACGTGTGGCTTGGTTCTCTCAAACTTTTCTTTAGCCATCATTTCCTCCTTGTGACCTTTTGTCACAAATCCAATAAATAATGAATGTGCTCTAAAGGCACAAAGCCTTTACCTGCTAACCGTTGAGACAAACTAAGATTTTAATGAGTGAAAGTAAGAATCCAGAGGTCGGAGATCCTTCGTCAAGGATAACCCACATAGCACAAGTTTTAAAAAACTGCGTTCTGGAACCACCTTATCACCCCTAAAATGATTGGTTTGGCTCTAGAATCTCGTCTTAAGAACGTTTTTAGGGCACGTCTTGGGCCGAGACACCTTGAGCAATCTATCACAAATGCTCTTTTTGTGTCAACACATTAAAATAAGAATAA
>CADCOT010000007.1 GCA_902803145.1 uncultured Spirochaetales bacterium
CCGTCCTGTTCATAGCAACGGAAGGTCTGTCCGCTCTGAAGAGTTTCTTTTAGGGAAAGGTCACGTTCTGTGAGCATCATAACTTGAGTATATTGCTTTGTCGCCTTTTGTGGTATAAGGACAGTATGAAGAAAACTATTCTTGTTCTTTTGTTTTCTGTTTTTGTTCTTTCATTATGCTTCAGTCATCCTGTTGCAGAAACAAAACAGAACCCGATAAGACTTGCCGTTTTGCAGGGGCCGACAGGTTTTTCAAGCGCCATGCTCGGCGATGACTTTGAAATATCCGTCTATCCGTCTCCAAACGAATCTGTTGCCCGCCTTGTGAAAGGCGAACTTGATATGGCAGTTCTTCCTGCCAATGCCGCACTTTCTCTTTACAACAAAGGCGTGGACATTGTAGCTGTTGCCGTAGTAGGAGAGGGCATGCTGAGTCTTGTCGGAAGTAGCTCTGACTCTGCAAAGCTCAGTGTTCCCGGAGCGGGTGGAACTCCGGACCATATGGCAAGGCTTTTGTATCCTTCCTATGAAATTGACTACAGCGTTGCAGCCCCGGCCCAACTGGCGCAGCTTCTGATTGCAGGCAAGACAGAGCTGGCAATTCTGCCTCAGCCGTTTGTTACAATGGTCCTTAACGCAAACAGCAGTTTGAAAGAGCTTTCCAATGTTCAACAGATGTGGAAAGGTCTTACCGGTTCTGACAACTATCCTATGAGTATTCTTGTGGCCTCAGGAGACTTTGCCCGCAATAACAGGCAGGCCGTTGAAAAGGCTGCGCAAGACTACAGTCAGTCAATCAGGCAGGTGAATGAAAACCCGAACCTGGCAGCACAAAAGATAGAAGAACTTGGGATTATGAGTGCATCTGTGGCAGAAGCAGCAATTCCGTATTGTGCTCTTACCTATATAGACGGTAATGAGGCAAAAAAAATGTGTGAGAAGTATTTCTCTATACTGCTTGAACTTGACTCTCAAGCCATTGGCGGTAAGGCTCCAAATGAGGGTTTCTGGCTCTGATTTATTTGACTTGAGCCATGATTGGTAATATGATGGTTTCCACGGAGAGATTTTATGGTTAAATATTATTACTGTAAAAAGTGTGGAAACATTGTGGAGTCTGTTAACGATAAGTGCAACCCCGTATGTTGCGGAGAAAGCATGAGTGTCCTTACTCCCAATACAGTTGATGCTGCAAAAGAAAAGCATGTTCCTGAGATTTCCTTTGAAAAAGGCTGTGTTGTAATTAAGGTCGGTTCAGTTGCACACCCAATGACTGAAGAGCATCTTATTCAGTGGATCACACTTGAGACCTCAAAGGGCGTAAAGAGACATGTTCTCAAGGCCGGTGAAGTTCCTATGACAAGATTTGCACTTACAGAAGATGAAGATCCTATTGCTGTTTATGCATACTGCAATCTTCACGGACTCTGGAAGGCTGCATTCTAATAGTTCTATTTTGTATTTTTATTTAAAAGCACCGAGTTTTTGAAATAAACTCGGTGTTTTTTTGTATATTTTTCCATTATTGACCACTTTACAATTTTTTTACTTTGCGATAGATTTCTGTTTATAGAAACTTTCAGATAGGAGGAAAACGTAATATGAAGTCAGTATTCACATCAAATACATACGTCCTCCGTCATCATCTGCATCACGCCCAGTGAGGGTGTGTATTTTTCTTTTTATCCGGCTAATTATAAAATCTGCAGGCAAAATCTAATTAAATAAAGGAATTATTATAAGATGATGAAAAAAATTGCATTGGTATTATTGGTTTTAACAGTTTCAGTTGCTTCAGTCTTTGCAGGCGGTAGCAAGGAAAAATCCGTTGACAACAGCCTTGACTACATTAAGAGCAAGGGAACCTTTATTCTTGGTCTTGATGATTCATTCCCTCCTTTCGGTTACAGAAATGAGAAGAACGAGATTGTAGGTTTTGACATTGATGTTGCACGTGAAGTATGTAAGCGCCTTGGTGTAGAGCTTGTTCTTCAGCCTATTGACTGGGATGCAAAGGAAACAGAGCTTGCTACAAAGCAGATTGACTGCATTTGGAACGGCTTTACAGTCACAGAGGAACGCAAGAAGAATCTTACTTTCAGTGAAAGCTATGTAAACAATGCTCAGGCTGTTGTAGTTATGAACAAGTCTTCCTACCAGAACCTTTCTGATCTTGCCGGAAAGACAATCGGAATCCAGGGCGGTTCTTCTGCAGCAGACGCAATTGAGGACACACCTTCATTCAAGAATTCAATTAAGAAAATTGTTGAATTCAACGATAACCTTACTGCAATCATGGACCTTGAGGTTGGCGGTTGTGATGCTGTTGTTATGGACCTTCTTGTTGCAATTGAAGTTGCAAAGACAAAGAATATCCGCATCCTTTCTGAGTATCTTGCTCTGGAAGAGTATGCAGTAGGTTTCAGACTTGGTGAAGTCAAGCTTGCAGATGCAGTTAACGAGCAGATGAAGGCAATGGCTGCCGACGGAACAATGGCTCAGATTGCTATCAAGTGGCTTGGTGCCGATATCACAACCATAGGAAAATAATTCGATGGGACAGGTAACTCTGCAGATTCTGGAAAGTTCTGTCCAGTCTCTGAAGATATTTGCACTTACACTCATTTTTTCCCTGCCGCTGGGCTTTATCGTGGCGGCAGGAAAGATGAGCCGCTTTAAGGTGATAAGCATTCCGGTAAGCATCTTCATTATGATTATGCGCGGAACGCCTCTTATCCTTCAGCTGATCTTTGTTTATTTTGCACCTTTCTATGTCCTTGGGTTTTCTTTTCCAAGGTTCACAGCCTGTATAGTTGCCTTTGTTCTTAACTACAGTGCCTACTTTGCAGAGATTTACAGGGGAGGGCTCCAGAGCTTAGATCCGGGCCAGCATGAGGCCTGTTACGTTTTGGGACTTAGCAAGGGAACAGAGTTTTTCTATGTAAAACTTCCGCAGGTAATCCGTACAGTTTTCCCCTCTGTAGGAAACGAAGTTGTTACCCTGGTTAAGGATACGGCCCTTGCCCAGACAATAGGAATTGCAGAGTTGTTCAGAACAGCCCAAACGGCAAGCGCAAGGATGTTCAGCGTATTGCCTATCTTCATTGCAGGTATCTTCTACTTTGTAATGAATGCAGTTGTTTCCAAGACTTTTGATTATTTTGAAAAAAAGATGAGTTATTGACAGAAAACCTGTTTTGGTTCATCCTACACAAGCACAAACGGTGGAAGTAGTTCAGTTGGTAGAGCGCCAGATTGTGGATCTGGTTGTCGCGGGTTCGAGTCCCGTCTTCCACCCCTTTTTTTTACCCAAATACCAACATATGCGCCCGTAGCTCAATTGGATAGAGCAGCGGACTTCGGATCCGCGGGTTACAGGTTCAACTCCTGCCGGGCGTAAAAAAACCGGTTACCGACGTAAACCCATAGGGTTTGTCGGCCAACCGATTTTTTTTACGTATAGATGGCTAGGAGTTGAAGCCACGGTTGTAAAACGGCACGGACAAGCCGTTTTACAGTGGCCGGCCCGTAAGCGCGCTATTCCACTAAAGCGCTGGAGGGCAACTCCTGCCGGGCGTAATTGACAAAGTCACTGTATAGTGATATCCTTGTATCGTGAAATAAGCGGAGTTTCTATGCCTGAGTTGTCACGATTTTATGGAATTGTTATTCGACTGTACTACGAAGAAAAAGAGCACAATCCTCCCCATATCCACGCAAGGTATGGAAAAGATGCTGCTAGTATTGATATTTGCAGCGGGGAAATACTATCAGGAAATCTTCCGCCCAATGCAAGGAGCCTCGTAAAAAAATGGGTTCTCTTGCATTCCGATGAAATAAAGGATATATGGAAGACTCAAGTTTTTAGAAAAATCAAGCCGTTGGAGTAAGAAATGGATAAGTATCAATTTCATCTGATTAGAAGCCTCAGCACAACCAAAGATTTTCATCTGATTGCCCAATTTGATGATGGATCCATTAAGTCTTATGATGTAGAAAATCTTTCAAGAAAAAACAGCGTTTTCAAAGAACTGATAGCAAATCCGACATTGTTTGCTAAAGCCAAAGTCGATGTTGGTGGCTATGGGATAGTTTGGAATGAGTCTCTTGATCTTTCTTCAGAAGAGTTATGGGCAAAGGGAGAACCTGTTAACAATTCTTTCAATGGTCTTTTGTCATTCAGTGATGCATCCAGAATTTGGAATCTAAACGAGAGCACGTTAAGGAAGGCTCTTGTTTATGGAAAACTCAAGGCCGGAATTGATTGCTGTAAATATGGTAAGCAGTGGGTTGTCACAAAGAGAGCAATGATAAGAGAATACGGAGCATCTGAAAATTTCAGGTGGGAAGAAAAATTCGTTGCTGATAATCAAAACTATTAACAATATTCTCCGTACTCGCAGCCAACCTTGACTATAAGGTAGGACGGCTTTTAACCAACGTGCAGGGCCAGAGGACCATGAAGCATAAAAGTGTTTCTGGAAATATCGTGAGTATTAAACATAACGGAATAGGTATAAGAAAAGTGCGTTGTTAGATGAAGTAGGGTCAGTTTAAAGCAGTTTTCTTTTCTCTTTTTTCTGTGGTAGAGTTCAATTATGGTTTATACATTTCCTGTATATGGGCTGATTGATGAGAATGCCTACTTTTACATTGATGATAAAAGTAGCTCAGGTTTTCTTATTGATCCGGGAGCAGAGGCAGATAAGATTCTGGCCTTGATTAAAGAGAAGGGCTGGAAGATTGAAAAGATTCTCATTACACATGGTCATTTTGACCATATCGGCGCAGCCGGAAAGATAAGAGAAGCTTTGGGTTGTCCGATAGTTTCCCACCCGACGCCTGAGGACTACATGGCAAACCCCTATACCAACCTGTCGTACTACCATGGGATGACAATTGAGCTTGAAAATATTCAGCCGGTCAGTGAGTGCTCTGTAATCAGTTTGGAGGCAAACAAGGAATTTTGCCTGAAGGTAATTGAGACGCCGGGCCACACAACGGACAGTATAATCTACTATTCTGAAAAGGATGCGCTGGCCTTTGTAGGAGACACCATTTTCAGAGGCAGTGTGGGGCGCTGGGACCTTCCGGGCGGGAACCTAGAGACCCTTAGGCGTAGCATTGTGAAGAAGATTTTTACCCTGCCTGGGGAAACTGTGCTGTACAGCGGACATTCGGAGCCCACGACAGTTGAGGAGGAGGCAGAAAAGAATGCGATATCTTTCCTATGAGTACAAAGGTCAGAGACAGTACGGAATATTGAAGGATGGTCTTGTCTACAGAATAGTCTGCGACCAGCCGGATCTAGACGGCTATGTTGCAAGCGGCCTGAATATTGCGGAGGAAGTGATTTTTCGTTCCGACGGTGTTTCAATCAATGATGTAACACTTCTCAGTCCGTTTACTAGGGATCTGCACCTCCTGTGCGTAGGGCTTAACTACTGGAGCCATGCAGAGGAGTTTGAAAAGGCCATGAGTGACGGTGTGAAGGGTGATGAGTCTATGTACTTCATAAAGCGCGTTCATGGCTGTCTTGGAAGCGGTCAGAAGCTTAGAGCAAGGCTTGATTTGGACCCGCAGTGTGATTATGAAACAGAACTTGGTGTAATTATCGGCAAAGAGATGGCGCCGGGATCAGAAATTGATAAAGACACAATCTTCGGATACACGATTGTAAATGACTTTACTTCCCGCATGCTTCAGAAGAAGTACAAACAGTATGCACTGGGAAAGAGCCTTGATACTTACTGTGCAATGGGACCTGTGATTGTGAGTGAAGATGAACTGCCCAATGCGGATAATCTGTACATAAGAGGGTACAAGAACGGAGAGCTTGTTCAGGATTCTCGCACAAGTCTTATGAGAAGAAATGTAGAAGGTATTATCAAAGATTTGAATCAGGGAATGACACTGCACAGGGGAGACGTAATTGCAACAGGTACTCCGGCCGGTGTTGCTGTAGGAAAAAATAACCCTCTCGCATTTCTGAGAGAGGGCGATGTCTTCAAATGTGAGATTGAAGGAATAGGTAGTCTTATTACTCTACTGTGAGAATATCTGAGAAACCTGTGACCTCAAAGATGTCAAGAACTTCGGGGCAGACATGAACAATCTTCATCTCTCCCTGCTTGTTCATAACTTTCTGGGCTGAAAGCAGTACTCTGAGTCCTGCACTTGAGATATATTCAAGCTTCTCGAAATCCAGTACGAGAGAAGTCTTACCTTCAATTACTGACTTAAGCTCATTTTCAAGAAGGGGAGCTGTTGTTGTATCAAGTCTTCCTTCCAGAGCAATTGTGATTCCTTTTCCGCTTTCTTTCTTTGAAATGTTGAGCATA
>CADCOT010000008.1 GCA_902803145.1 uncultured Spirochaetales bacterium
GAAAATCATAATTATTTGGTTGAGTCTTTGCAATATAACGAGCGCGTTTAAAAGAGGTCAAAAAGGCCCGGCCCAAGCTCTTCTTCCACGCTTTTCTTTTTCTTTCCGGCTACCGCCGATGTTTTCAAAGCTCCTGGCAGGTTCTCAGGTTTTTCAACAATAACAGGATTGGCAAAGTTTCTGGGCCAAAGATAGGTTCGGTTTTCGTACACCTCTTTGAAGATCAGAACTTTCTTTCCCTGCTTTTCTGTGTACTTTGCCTGTGCAACTCCACCGCCCCCTTCCGAGCTTTCAACTACCAAACTTGCACAGCTTATGTGGCTCATCAAAAGGTTTCTCTGCATGAAGTAGTACTTCTGAGTTTTCACACAGGGATGGAACATTGAAACAACAAGACCGTTCTGGGCAATCAGGTTCTGAAGCTTTTCATGCTCTGCAGGGTAATACTGGTCAATTGCCGTTCCGATTACTGCAATTGTGGGTTTTTCATCAGACAGAGCCTGAATATGGGCAACTCCGTCAATTCCCAAAGCAAGGCCGCTGACTATTGTGTAGCCGTAGTTGCCAAGCTGAGTTGCAGCCTGTCTTGCAAGCTCTTTTCCGCGTTCGGAGGGACGCCTTGTTCCTACAATACTCACCCCGTCTGTTGCAAGAAGTGCTGTATCCCCTCTTGTGTACAAAAACGGTACATCATCTGCTTCCGGCGGAAAGAGAGCATCTCCGCTTTTAAGAATTCTGGTATCACGAGGCAGGGCATCAAAACATCTGAGAACTGTTTCTCTGTTGTCCCTTATCACATCTTGCCCAACACCGCACAGTGCGGCATAGTCTTCTTCACTGTAGTCCTGACACTGGGAAAACAGATCCCATACATAGCGGTCGGACTTACCCAGAGTCAGAAAGAGTGTGTTATAGTTCAGGGCAAGCGTGAAATTATCCATATTTGAACTATAGCACAACTACTTGACAGTTTGCCTTCTATTTTGCATACTCTTTTTTGCATGCCGCTTTAGCTCAGTTGGTAGAGCAAAGGACTGAAAATCCTTGTGTCCCTGGTTCGATTCCTGGAGGCGGCAACAAAAGCTGATCAGAAATGGTCAGCTTTTTGTTTTATATTTTGCCCTTCTGCGGGCGATTTTCTTATATTTGACAACTATTTTGCATGAAAATATAAGAAAATGTCCTACATTTCTGATAAAAATCAATCAAAAATGTAGGACGTGTTTTAATATGCTACACCGTTGACGTAGAGACTGTGGCCGTTCTTGTCCACTGTTCCGCTGTTTGTCAGCGAACTGACATAGGTATCTGCAGTCAGAACCCAGGTGCTTCCGCTCTCAATTGTTACGTTAACTGTTCCTACGGATGTTGAAACCGTTGTATTGGCAGCGTTGACAATTGAACCGCTTATGGCGCCGGTGAATGTGCTGTTGTCTTTCAGGTTCAATGTGAGAGTTGAATCACTTCCGACAAGGATTGTGCCTGAAAGAGTCTGGTTCGATGCATTCAACGTAGCTATGTTTGAAGCACCGTTCCAGCCGTCATCACAAACTGAAAGCAGAACTGCATCACTGTCGTTGTTTACAATTGAAACATTGTTCAGATTGATAACAGCATTGGTGTTTGTCACGTGGAAGACGTGGCCGTTGTTGCTTGTCAGCGTTCCACCGGTCATTGAGAATGAAGATGTGCCGCTGTCGGCATCTCCGGACATTGACTGGTAGATCATGATTGTATCAAAGAACTTGGCGTTTCCGTTGCGCTTTGTGTTACTTGCCGTCAGGTTGCAGTTTATAAGACTGATTGAATTCTTTCCTTCAATACAGACACCTTCTGAAAGGTTGGACACCAGTGTTGCATTCTCAACAGAAATGTCGGCTGTAGAATAAATTGCCGGTGAACCAAGTCCGTTTGAAGTATAAGTTCCGCCGTCTACTGTAACCGTGCCGCCTCCCCTGTCTGTTCTGATGGCAGCTGAAGACTGACCGCTTGTTGTGACAGTAAGGTTGTAGGCTTTGGTAACTCCGCCGCCTGTTGTCATAATTCCGCCGGAGCCGCTTCCTGTTGTTGTGATTGTAGTATCCGTAATTATTACAGTTGTTCCGTCTCCTGATGCACCGTTACTGCCTCCGTTTCCGCCATAGGAGAAGACTCCGTTGGCACCGGAGGCATCTGAAGTAATAGTACCTCCTGTAATTGTTGTTGTACTTCCGCCCTTTACCAGTACGGCAGCATTAAGACCGTAGAAGTTACAGCTGTCTCCGCCATTTGAGCTTCCGCTCTTAGTGACTGTAGGATTCTCAATTGTTACATCTTCTGAAGTGCTGATAAGAAGAGCCGACTCATCTGTTGTAGAAGACTGGTAGGTCTGTCCGCTCTGGCTGTCTGAACTTGTTATCTCAACAGCACCTGAATATGTTACTGAGCTGGAGCCGGAGCCGGGTCTGGAGCCCGGCTTGCCGCCTCCAAAAGAAGAACTGGGTTTTTCGGAACTTATATTTTGGGTACTTGTAGTTGTATTTGTAGCATCACAAGAAACTGCCAACAACAGTGCAATTAATGCAATTCCTGCTAATTTAATTATGTTCTTTTTCATTTTTTCACCTCTTTTCTCTTTCAGATTCAAAACGGTCTTGTGCCGGGACCGCCAGCAAAGCCGCCACCAGGACCGCCGGCATTACCGCCAGATGTATTTGAAACAGTTACGCTAGTTGAAGTTCCGCCGCTAACAGTAACGTTTCCGTAATACACCGTACCGTTGAAAACGCTGTCTGCCTGTACAGTTGCTCCGCTGATAAGAGTTGCTGTACCCTGGCTCAGTTTTTCAGATCCGAGCAGTACGCTGCTTCCGCTCTTGTAACCGGATGGAACTTTGAAGGCAAGAACAACTTCTCCATCCTGAACCAGAGCATAAGTTGTTCCGGCAGATGCACTGCTTGTATTTGCTGTGTAGGCAGTGGTTCCTGAAGCCTGCGGTACATTGTTGGATCCGCCCAGAGCTACAATCAGACCGCCTGTGTACTTGAAGCGTGCATTGCTGTTGCAGTCCAAGCCGCCTTCCGGAGCTCCTGCACCAAAGGCAACTACTACACCGCCTGAGATAGTCAGAGCACCCTGGTTCTCTTCTGCTCCTGCGTCTATGGCATCGTTTTGTGAAGCATATGCATAGATCAGGCCGCCGCTTATGTAGATTGACTCTGATGCATTCAGACAGTCATCTGTTGTGTTGAGAACCAGTGTTCCGCCTGTTATGTACAGATTGTTCTTGGCCTCAATTCCCTCAGGGCTTACACCTTCAAGTGTGGCAGTGTCGTCTCTGGGTGTTGCGTAGGTAACAATGTCAATATTACCGCCGTTAATGTACACATCCGGTACAGGATAGTTTGCAGAGGAAGCGGGTTTGTCATCTTCACTTTCCTTCCAGCCTGCGCTGATAGCCTTTCCCTGTGTCCTGATTGTGATGTTTCCGCCGTCAATTACAATCCAGCCCATCTTTGCGGCAAGAGATTCATCGGCAAGAGTATCGGCTTCAAAGCCGTCAACCTTAATACCCTTACTCTCATAGCCTTTGGTTGAGTTGTTGCCGTAGATTGTCAGGTCTCCGTCAAGCATTACAAATCCAAGAAGAGCTTTTATGCCTGTGCCCTTGTCTGCCACAATTTCAGAAGTATCTTCATCTGTGTAGCATGTGATCTCTGCAACTGTGACTGTGATGTCTCCGTTGAGAATGCAGATAACTGAGTCTGAAACAATTCCGTTCTTGGAGTTTGCTGTAACAGAAAGGCTGCCGTCTCCGTCAAAAATCAGATCTGATGCAGACTTGAGAACGTTTTTGTCCTCGCTGTTAATCAGAGTTTCAAGGCTGTTTTCTCCTTCAAGTACAACGTATGAAACGCTTGAAGACTTTATGTTCAGAGCCCTGTCAGAACTTGTAAGGCTAACATTATCCAGCGTTACCTTAACTGCCTGGCTGTTTCCTTCAACTGTGACTTTGAAAGAACTGTTGCTTCCTGTGAGCCTGATGTTGATAGCAGAGCTTGATGTGTTAACAACTTTCAAGCTTGCACTTTTCAGGGTAACAGTTGCAACTCCGGCTTCTTCAGGAGATGTTCCTTCCCATGTCTTTGTGTTGACGTTAAACACATACTCGGTGCCAAAGTCGTAGGTTGCCCAAGATGTGTAATCATCCTCATTGTAAGTAGAAGGATAAAGATTCTCAGAATCCGAAGTAACGGAAACTGCTTCTTTGTAAGTTGATGTGTTAGCTGTTCCAGAAGAACTTGAAGTTGCATCTGCATTGCATGATACAAGCATTGCAATCAGAACTATCAGTGTTGTTAAAAAACTTAATCTTTTCTTTGTCATATCGGGCCTCCTTGATTGGCTTTACACTGCAATAATCAGGGAGTTAGATTGAAGAAAGATTGAAGTTTTTTAAATTTTCAATTTTTTTTCAAACGCTGGGAAGTGTAACTGTAAAGGTAACTTTTCCGTCCTTGCATGAAACAGAAATATTTCCTTTGTGATTCAAAACCACAGCCTTTGCAATTGAAAGGCCAAGACCATAATGGTTGTCTTCACTGTTACGAACTTCGTCCACTCTGTAAAAGCGATCAAACAGGTGTCCAAGCTTTTCAGGCGGAATTTCTTTGCCTTCGTTTGAAACAGTCAGAACTGCAGATCTTCCGTGTTTTTTCAATGTTATTTCTATTTCTTTTCCGCTTGAGTGACGGATGGCATTGTCCAAAAGAACTGTGACAACCTGTTCCATCTGTGTGCGGTTTCCTTCAATTTGAATGTTGTCTTCTATGTTGCTGTTTATGTTTTTGCCCTGGTCAAATGCAAGGCTATCAAGGGCAAGAGCATCTCCTGCAACAATGTTTGAAAGGTCTATCTTTTCCATAGGAACAGAGGCGTTTTCTGCCCTGGACAGATCCAAAAGCTGCTTAAGAAGAATTCCCATGCGTTCATTTTCATATTGAATATTGGACAGCCACTCGTTTTCCCCTATCTCTCTGACCAGCATTTCCGTGTTGGCACTGATTATGGAAACAGGAGTCTTAAGTTCATGGCTGGCATCGGAGATAAACTGCTTCTGCCTGCTGTCGTTTTCTTCAAGAGGCCTGACAATGCGCCTGGCTATCAAGAGCGATATCAACAGCAGCACAAGAATTGCTGCCAAGCCTACGGCGATGAAATTCTGAATCATCCTGTCCATGTTGCTGTTTGCCATTGTGTTGTCCAAAAATGCAACAAGGATGTATCCCGGACGCTGACTTACAAGGTAGACAAGCTCTCCGGTCTTTCCGTCTTTTTGATTTTTGTTCAGAGCTTCTTTTGCAAGACTTACCAGCTCTTCTTTTTCATACAATTTGTTGTCCCCTTCATTGACTTCAAGAACACTTCCGTCATTTGAAAAAGCAACAGAATAAAAAACAGACAACTGATAGTTTGGAGGTGCCGGCGGTTCATTGGCATGACTGTCTTCAGCATTTTTCTGATTTTCCAATAAAAACATATTGGAATATCTTTCAAGCTTTTCCATGTTTTCACGCTTCATCTGGCTAAAGCTTGCAAACAGAATCACGGATAATGTGATTATGAACAATGAAGTGAGAGATCCCATTATAGATAAAATTATTCTGCGTCTTGTTTTCTTAAACATTGTTATCCCTCAACTCATAGCCCAGTCCGCGTACTGCCTTTAACTCCACACTTGTACCTACAAAGGCAAGCTTCTTTCTTGTAAATGACATGTACACTTCTACATTGTTGTATTCTGCTTCGTTTTCAAAACCCCAGATTTTTACTGCAAGCTGTTCACGAGTGACAATCTGGTCGCGGTTAGTCATCATGTATTCAAGGATTTTCAGTTCTTTTTCGCTTAAGCGAATGCTGCGTCCTGTAGCTGAACAACTTAATGTTGCCGTAGCCACATTCAGAGCCAAATCTCCAAAATGCAATTCTCCATCCAGGGCATCAGGATTGGTCTTTCTTCTGACCAATACACGCAGTCTTGCAAGCAGTTCTTTGGTTTCAAAGGGCTTTGTCAGATAATCATCTGCTCCGCTGTCCAGGCCTTGAACTTTGTCATCAACCTGACTTTTGGCTGTAAGCATGATAATGGGAGTTTTTACACCTGAAATTCTGGCTTTGCGTGCAACATCAAAACCATTCATGTACGGCATCATTACATCCAAAACTGCAATGTCATAAACATTGCTTTGCAGTGCAGCAAGGGCAGCTTCTCCGTCAGCTACATGGTCTACATCATATTTTTCCTGCTTAAGGATTGCCACCAATGCAGATGCCATTCTCTTCTCATCTTCAGCCAAAAGAACTCTCATATTTCCACCTTACCCTACCAATATAATAACTGCAAGATTGAAGAAAGATTGAAAACAATCACATAAAAACAAAAAAGACCTCCCGGAAAAACCGAGAGGTCTGATGTTGTCATAAACGGCAATAATATTACCTAACATCCATGTATCTGTAACGTGTCGACGTATCGGTGCCATGACCTGATGTGGGAGGATTAATATCGTTATCTCCGTACAGAGTCAAACCTGTGATTGTTAAAACGCCATCTTCAGTGGCTCCGAGTCCGCTTCCCCTGCCGATTCCTTTTGCACCTTCTCCTCCATTGGTTTCAATCGTTCCACCGGAGATTACTACATTTCCGCCATTACCCATGTATCCGCCTCCGATTCCGGCACCAGCAGCACCTCCGCCACCAACACCTCCAGTAGCAACAATCGTCCCTCCGGTGATAGTTATTTTTCTACCATATTCACCATCTCCGCCACCAATTCCGGCACCTGCTTGGGCATAATCTGAAGATCCTCCGGTTGCTTCAACTGTTCCACCAGTAATTTTTATTGTCTGAGACGAACTATCAGTATAATTATCAACACTGCCGATTCCGGCACCGCCGTTGCCTCCAAAGGCTCGGATGCTTCCACCATTGATGGTTATTTTGCATCCATATCCACCAATTCCAACTCCTTTTCCAGTCGCTTCTTGGTATGCTTTTGAAACAACGATTCCTTCTTCAATAAGAATAGTTGCTTTATATCCTCCAATTCCAGCTCCACAAACTCCACCTTTAGCCTCAATATTGCCGCCAAGAATTTGAATATTCATAGTACCTTCAGCAGGAGGGGTATCGGGACAGACTATACATCCAATTGCAGCGGTGTAGTCTCCGCCATATGCTTTTATTGTTCCTTTCTTAATTTTGATTGTTCCTCCAAAATCTCCCGATCCTTCTCCGCCTATTCCGGCCTGTCCATGAGAACCGCCATAAAGATCCTCTCCGGCAATCAGTATTCCGGTATCATCACCATCAATTATAAGTGTCTGTCCTGCAGAAACTGTAATTCCTTTCTTGAGCTCAAGTTTCTTTCCGGCAGGAAGAAGAATTGTTGTCTCTTCATTTCCTTCAATAGCTATTCTGTTGTTGTTAACTACGTTTTCCTTGATAGTCCATGTTTTGCCGGACTTGATGGAAGTTGTAGTGGCTGTAATGTAGTTTCCTGTTCCACCACCACCGCCGTTGACAAAGGCATCGTCAACAATGGTTTCGTTGTTACATGCAACAAACAGTCCTGCAATCAGAAGAATTATCAATGCTATGATTGTTGTTTTTTTCATCTTTCTTACCTCCTTACAGTGCATAGATCACACCAACAGAAGGTCTTATATCAAAGTCTGTTGACTTTGTTTCCTTACCTTTCTGGAATCCAAGATCCACTGAAGCACCGGCTGTTACTTTAAATGCATCAGAGATAATGTAGCCTGCATTAAGCTTTACTCCGCAGCCAAAGTACATGCCGTGTGATGAACCGATAATTCTTTCATCTACACCAACTCTAAGCTCGCCCTGTGCAAAGAACTTATCTGCAAACTTATAGGTGTAACCGCCTACTGCCTTTGCTGAGACAACTACGTAGTTTGTGTTCAGTTCGCCGTACTTGTAGAATGTCAGATCAACATCCAAACCTACGTTTACGTTATCAAGAACTTCATACCTTGCACCAACTGTTGCGCCGTAGCCATAAGTTGATTTGTATGTTCCGCTTGTGTGTTTTACGCTCTGAAATGCGTACGGAGAAAGCTGGCCTACAAGGCTGAATCTACCTGCTGCAAATGCACCAGATACTATCAGCACACAGAGACACAGCACTAAGAAAACTTTCTTTACCATAAAGACTCCTTATGCTCTGAATTTGAGGTTTTAAATTTTTTGTTGTTAATTAGTGTATAGGTGGGGATGAAAACAGAAATACCGGTTTTGGTTATAAAATTTTCTATAATCATCTACACTATACTCCTTTGGGTATTATAGATGAATATTTATGGAATATTAAAGAGGTTTTTATTGATGCTTTTTTATGTTTCTAAACAATGAGGACTTTGGACACCTTTCTGTCATGTTCCTCTGTGGGAAGGTCTGAAAGAAGGCGTTCCTTTGCACAGATTCCTACAGTTTCAATGCACTTTGGAAGGTTTGTAAGTGCACGGTCATACCAACCGCCGCCCCGGCCAAGGCGTTTTCCGTCTTGGGTAAAGGCAACTCCGGGAACAAGCATAAGGGTTTTTACTTTGATACTCTGAACTATTATTGTTTTACCCTTCTCTGCTGTGTTCAGAAAGATGTATGTTCCCGGTTCTTTTGCAGGAACTGCTATGGGAAGATTTTTATCTAATGCAAGGTTGTTTATAGGTGTAACATCAGGTTCATCTTTCATGGGGATGAAGGACAAAAGAAGTTCATAGGAATCAAGATTTACAGAGACAGGACGGCCACAGGAAGGATACTTGGTTGCAAGCTCATTTCTCAGTTGGCTTTTTGTCCTGTCGTGCATCAATGAATTTCCTCAAACTGAGCCTTGTAAAGACCTGCGTACAGACCGTTCTTTTCAAGAAGCTCTTTGTGGTTTCCTTCCTCTGCAATTCCCTTGTTCTGGATAACCATAATTCTGTCAGCCTTAACAATGGTGGAAAGCCTGTGTGCAACAACAAAGCTGGTACGGCCCTTCATCAGAACAGACATTCCGGCCTGGACCTGCTGCTCTGTTCTGGTATCAATTGCACTTGTTGCCTCATCCAGCATGATTATTGCAGGATCTGCAATCAGCGTACGTGCAAGGGCAATTAATTGTTTCTGACCCTGGCTCATTGTTTCCTGAGAAACCTCTGTGTCAAAGCCCTTGGGAAGAGAAAGAATGTACTCATCAAGGCCAATTCTCTGACAGGCAGAAATCAGTTCCTCATTTGTTGCATCCTGCTTACCGTAAAGCAGGTTTTCCCTAATTGTGCCTGAGAACAGGAACGGGTCCTGAGTCATGACGCCAATGTTCTTTCTAAGAGAAGACAAAGTTGCCTTGGCTATGTCTTGACCGTCAATCAGAACCTTACCGGAAACGGGATCATAAAAACGCACCAAAAGGTTCACTATCGTAGTCTTTCCGGCACCGGTAGGCCCTACCAGAGCTATCATCTGCCCCGGCTCTGCAGTAAAGTTTACATTGTGCAAAATCTCAACATCCGGCTCATCAGGATAGGCAAAAGAGATGTTTTTGAACTCAACTTTACCCTTCTCAACCTTCAGCTCCTTAGCATCCGGAGCCTCCTGAAGAATTGACTGAGTATCCATCAGCTCAAACACGCGCCCCGCGCCTGTCAGCTGGTTTGTCAGCTGGTTGTACATGGAGGCAAGAGCTCTGATGGGCTGCCAGAAAAGCACTATGTAGGATGCAAAGGCTACAAGCTCGCCTACGGACGATTCTCCCATCTTCAGCCACTTTACTGCAAAAAGATAGAGAACAAAGTACCCAAGGCCCTGTGACCATGAGGTAACAATGTTCAGAAGGTCAGCCCTTCTTACAGCCTTGTTCCATGCCTTTTGAACATCTGTGATAACTCTGTTGTTTTCTTCAATTGCCTCTTCTTCTGCATTGAAAGCCTGAATTACCTTGATTCCGGAATAGGACTCGTGCATGTAAGCATTCATGTTTGAGTTCTTTGCTCTGAAGTTCTCCCAGTTCTTAAAACCTTTGACTGTGATGAAGTAGATTGAAAGAACCAAAAAAGGCACAACAACAAACACTGAAAGAGCCAAGCCCCAGTTTGAAATGAACATGACCGTTATTATTCCTACAAGCAGAATCACGTTCGGAATCAAAGAAGAGATCAGTTTTGTCAGCATGTCCTTCAGAGAAGAAACATCAGATACAAGACGTGAAAGAATCTTTCCTGTAGGACGAGAGTCAAAGTAGTAGAGACTCAGCGTCTGCAAATGAGAAAAAGCCTCTTTTCTAATTTCATAGACAATTTCGTTGGTTATGCGGCTGAGCATGTGCTCACGCAGAACAAAGAACAGCCATGTCAGAAGAGAAAGTCCTATGGAAATGCCCATGGTAAGGTACAAGCCGTGAAGGTCCTTGTTTGCAATATCAACATCAATTGCATGCTGGGCAAAACGCGGAATCACAACCAGAACGCCGGAACAGAAGACAACCATGAAGATTACCAGAACAATCTTCAGGCGATACTTTCCGTAGTATGACAGAACCCTCAGAAAGAGGCTTTTCTTACTGGCGGTAATGCTTTCTTCATCTTTTTTGTAGGTGTTTACAGCCATATTATGCCTCCCCTGCTTCGTCAGGGTACTGGATGCAGAAAGTCTGCCAGTAAAGTCCCTTCTTTGCCAAAAGTTGCTCGTGCGTTCCGCGCTCGGCAATTTTTCCGTTATCAAGAACAATTATTTCATCAGCATTGCGCACAGCAGAAATTCTGTGAGCAATTATCATCTGAGTTGCTTTTTTCTTTGAAGCAATGGCCCTCTGAACGGATTTTTCAGTTTCCATGTCCAGGGCGCTGGTTGCATCGTCAAAGATTAAAAGAGGACGCTTTGAAGCAAAGGCACGTGCAATTGCA
>CADCOT010000009.1 GCA_902803145.1 uncultured Spirochaetales bacterium
ATCTGTCCGCCGTACAAAACAGCAACACGCTCTGCAACGTTTGCAACTACGCCAAGGTCATGGGTAATGTAAACTGTTGTGAATCCAAGCTGTTTCTGAAGATCCTTGATAAGCTGAAGAATCTGGGCCTGAATTGTAACATCCAGTGCAGTTGTAGGCTCGTCACAGATCAGAATCTTAGGCTGACAAGAAAGAGCAATTGCAATAACAATACGCTGTCTCATTCCACCTGAATACTGGAACGGATAGTCATTAAAACGCTTCTCAGGCTCAGGAATACCAACCTTTGCCATAATATCATAGGTTCTCTGTTTGGCTTCTGCCTGTGAGCACTTCTGATGCTTGAGAATAACGTTCATTATCTGGTTTCCGATTGTTACAACCGGGTTAAGGCTTGTCATGGGGTCCTGGAAGACCGTAGCAATCCTCTTACCTCTTATCTGCTGCCAGTCTTTTGTGTATTTGACCTTTGAGCAGTCAACAATAGCATAACCTTCAAGTTCGTTCTTCTCTTCATTGAAACCGCGATATTCAACACGGAAAACGGCAGTTTCAAAAACTCTGTTCAAAACAGTAGGATCAGAAAGATTCTGACCGCTGCTCAGTGCAACTTTGAAAGCTTTTCTAAGTTTGACAAGGAACTTGACTTGGTCACGTCTAGGATAACGGGCAATTGAAAGAAGAACCTCCTGGGCAATGCGCCAGTTTCTGTTAACTGTTTCAGTAAAAAGCCCGTACGGGTTGTTTGGATCTGATACAGTTGCAATCTTTTCACGCCTTTCTGCGTTGAGTTTTGCAAGTTCTTCCTTGTCCGCATTAACTCTTGCACTGTCCTTTCTGTACTCTGCAGTTCTTGTTCTGGCAATGCTCTTTTTCTTTGCAAGAAGTGCCTTTTTCTGGTTATTCCAACTCTTAATCTTTGCGGAAATCTCTGCAATTTCCTTTGCATCTTCCGCATTATGACGGTCAAGAGTGTACATGTAGTTGGTCCTGTCTACAATGTCGTCATCCAGGTCCTTTATCTTCTTGTCAAAATCCCTAGCCTCATCTGCAGTAAGAGACATGGAATGTCTGATTTCTGTCTTCTTCTGCATGATTTTGAGAAATTCCTCACTTCCACGCTCTAAGACAGAAAGCTTGTTCAGCATCTTAAATACATTGTCTACAAGCTTCTTGTTATTCTTTGTCAGAGTAACATGAGCCTGTGCCATCTCATCATCGGAGAAAATAATGCTTCCGTTGCTGATAAAGCCGTTGGAATCAAGCATTCCTGCAAAGGTCTTTGTAAGAACACTCTTTCCGGAACCTGACTCACCTACAATGGCTAAAGACTCGTGCTCATAGATGTCCAAAGACACATGTCTGATAGCAGAGAGGATTCTTCCTCTTACGTTGAACTTTACATCCACATCCTTCAGAGAAAGGATGACTTTCTTTTCTTCTTTTGCCATATCTTCCTCCTCTTACATGTGGGTTCTGGGATCTGAGGCATCTGCCAGGTTCTGACCCAGAACGTAAAGAATAATAGTAATTGCTGCAGCAACTGCTACAGGTGGCCAGAATTCCCACGGATAGATAAGGAAGGCTGTCTGTGCCTCCTGAATCATACGTCCGAGTGACGGAACTTCTGCACCAAGGCCTACTCCTATGTAGGACAAAAATACTTCCATTGAAATGTAATAAGGCAATTCTCTTGCAAGAATTGTTACAATAACAGACGTCTGGAACGGAAGAATGTTCTTAGAAATTACACGCGGAATGGGAGAACCGAGACAGCGGGATGCAAGGCTATACTCTCTGTCTCTGATTATCATTACCTGAGTTCTGAAGAAGTAAGCAATGCTAAGCCATCCTGTGACAGTAAGGGCAAATACAAAGCTCCAGAATCCCGATCCTATTATGTAGACCAGAACTGTAACAACCAGAATGTAAGGTACGTTTGCAATAATGTTGTAAATAACAAGCATTACCTGGTCAAAACGCTTTGAATAACCCCAAACTGCACCCATGATTGTTCCAACAAACATGTTTATTGCAGCACAAATTACAGCCAACAGAAGAGAAGTCTTTGCCGAACTCCAAATTCCGTATGATATTGAGTTTCCGAATCCGCCTGTTCCCAAAATCCACTTAAATGAGAAACCGAAGGTGCGAATTGCCTCTGCGGGACTCTTGTGGAAGTACTGAGCCCTTGTTACGTTCTCATTGGGATCATAAGGAGCAAACATCGGAATAATAAAAACTCCCACAATAAGAAGAACAAACAGCCCGAGAAGAACCCAGTTTGACTTCTTTCTGAAGAATACGCGAAAAACACTGCGCCAGTATGAGTATCTGGGGGCAATAATTCTTTCAGATTCAATTGTGTCATGATCAATAAAGGTAAACAGATTCTTTTCTTTTTCTGACATTATCTGCCTCCCTTTGTTTCAAACGAAATTCTGGGATCATACTTTGCCATAAGCAGGTCTCCGAGGATCAGTGCAATTATGGAAAGTGACGTATAGAAGACGGTACATGCAACGATAATACCGTTATCATGTCCGTTGATTGCATTTGTAAGCAGGTTTCCTACACCAGGAACCGCATATACTCGTTCGGTGATAATTGCACCTACAAGACATGCCAAAATATTTGCAGGAATACCGTGAACAATAGGAATAATTGCGTTTCGTGCTATGTGCTGGCTGAAGATTTCTCCCTCACTCATTCCCTCTGCACGTGCAAACTTAACGTAGTCGGAGTTCATCTGGTCTATCATGTAACGTCTCATCCACATCATCAGGCTTCCCATGTGGGGAAGTGTCAGTGAGATGATAGGAAGAATATAGGCCAAAATCTTTACCTCTGCGTTTGCAAAGGCATAAGGAAGTTTGAACAATGTTGTTCCTATTGCTGCAAAGAGGAAGATGTATGCAAGTGCCGGAACGGAAGTGATAAAGATTATATACCACATTCCCAGTTTGTCACCGAGCTTATCCTTGTTCCTTGCATTGAAGACTCCCAAAGGAATTCCAAGCAGGTATGCAAAAACTGTAGCAATAAGACCAATTACAAACGAGTTCTCAAGCATAGACAGGCCTTTACGCTTGTATGTAACTACGGTGTACTTGTCGTTGAACAATTCCTTGTCCATTTCTGACAGTTCGCCGTTGTTGTAGGCAAGTTTGTGAAAATCTACTGCAGACTCGTCCCACTTGTCAGTTCCTACAAGAGCAGGATACTGCACAAGGCGAGTATCAAGCTCGCCAGTAGGCTGGTTAATTACATCTGTAATCTGCTGTCCTCTGTACTTTGTATATGAAACACCAAGGTTCAGATGGATCCAGTTCCAATGCATGAACGGGAAACGTCCGTCAAAATAGACAAGGTATTTGTGAGTTGTTCCGCTTCCTACAAGGGCAAAGAAACCGGAGTAAGGATCTTTTTCAATTCTGATATAGCGGTCTGTCAGTTCAGGATCTTTTACATCATTTACAGTCTCAATTGTTATGAAACCCTTAAGATAATCCCAAAGTCTGAGGAATACACTTCTCTCGCGGGACGCAATAAGATAGCCGGTTCCGCCTGGTTTTACACGGCCGTTGTTGTATGTAAGCGGCTCAAGATAAACAATGTTGTAACCCTTTGCCGAATATTTGGCCATGAATTCCTTGACACTTTCATTTTCAAGGTATTCAGATGGTTTCTGAACAACAGCCATATCCCTGATAAAATCAGGGTTCTTTGTATATGAATCGCCATAAAGTCCGCGGTACTTCTGCTGGACAAAAGTGGCGTAGTTATCAAATTCAAGATACCCGTACTTTTGGTACTGGGTGTACTCATAGATTGTTCTCTCGTTGTTACTTCTCTTGTTCCATACATCATCTGTCTGAAAGATTACCTTTCTGTCAATGAGAGAAAAAACAAGAAGCATGACGGTCATTATAACCACCAGCAGTGAAAAAACGGAGAACAGGATTCGTTTGGAAAGATATCTTCTCATTTAACCAAGCTTGTTTTTAATAAGATAAAGAAGGGAGGGAGCAGAAAGGAGCCCCCTCCCCGTTTCATTCAAACTGAATGATTGTTTATCAGAACAGTCCGATAACCTTTGTCATGTAACCTGCACCAGCGCCATTGAAGGTGTCAAGGTATGTACAAGGATCACCGAAGTCGGGGCCCCAACCTGAACCGTAGAAGATATCAAAGTTGCCGGCTTCTCCGTTGGATGCTCTGTAACCACCAGCATAGAAGTCTGCTGAAGTTGTTGCTTCAACAAGGTCAACAACAACGTTCTCTGAACCGAGAGTTGCTTCAATAACCTGCTTGACTGCCTGAGCCTGTGCTACCTGGATTGAGTTTGCAGAATAGTAGACGTTGTCAATGTGGATAGGCCACTGGACGCTGTCACCAAGTTCTGCCTTAGCCTTTGCAAGGTAGCTCTTTGCAGCATCTGCATCAAACCATCCGTTTACACCGTCTTTAACTGTAATTGAAGAATCAAGCTTGGATACATAATACTGAACCATTTCGCCGTACATTGTACCTGCAGAGAATGCATGACCATCCTGGTCTACCTGAGCTGTTGAAAGCTGGACAAATTCGGGGTGTGTATACATGTTTCTGAGGTTTGTAAGCTTAAGATCTTCACCACGCTGTACTGCATTGTAAGTTGCCTTGTCAAATGCGTGTACAATAGCCTTTCTGAAGTTCTTGTTCAGCATAGCTGTCTGAGTGTCAACCTTCTGAGCTTCTGTCTTCTGTGACTTTACAGCACCTGAAGAAAGAGCAAATGTTCCTCTGTTCAGGTTAAGACCGCAGAAGTAAGAAGTTGATGTTGTGTCAGAAACATATGAGTACTTGTCAAAGTTTCCGTCAGCCTTTGCAAGAGCAAGGGTTCCGTTTGCTTCGGAAAGAGCCATACCGGCATAGACGCCGTTTACTACATCAGCATAAAGCTGTGTGGGGTTCTCACCATTGTTGTATACCCATGTGATTGAGTTAATCTTAACTGCATTCTTGTTCCAGTATCCCTGGTTCTTAACAACAACAATCTCTGAGTCGCTGTTCAGCTTCTGGAGAAGGAATGCGCCGTTGTAAACCTGAGATGCAACATCTGTTGCAAGACCGAACTGGATTGAACCTGCTGCATAAGCTGCTGCATATTCTGCCTTTCCGAATACTCCGCCTCTTGAGAGGAAGAAGCTCTTACAAATGGGTGAGAAGCAGCTGTATGTAAGCATTGTAATGAAGTAAGAAGCGGGCTTCTCAAGAGTAATCTGAAGAGTATATCTTCCGGTTGCCTTGTAACCTACATCTGCCCATGAACCACCCTGATAGAGGTATTCTGAAGCACCCTTGACAACACCGTCAACCAGCCACTCAAGACCGGCTTCTGCATCAAGCATGTGCTGGAAACCAGCTTCAAAGTCTTCAGCTGTAACTTCAGCATAGGCTCTGCCTTCTGATGTATACCAGTAAGCACCCTTTCTGATATTGAATGTGTATGTAAGACCGTCTGCAGAAACTGACCAAGACTCTGCAAGAGCAGGAATCATCTGTCCAAGGTTGTTGTACTGGACAAGATTATCAACTGTGTTAACAAGAATCTCTGTATCAGACTGTGAAGAAGTGTTAAGAGTATCAAGTGTAACAGGAGCTGTTGTAAATGTATATCTGTAGTCCTTTACAATTGAGTGACCCTTGCTCTTCAGGTAAGCTTCAGGATCATATGTTCCATCGCCCTTGACTGCACTGTTCCACATTCTAATAAGGTCAGCTCTTTCTGCCTTTGAAATGAAGTCAGAAGAAATGATCATTCCGTACCATCTGTCATCATCATTACCCCAGTTTACGTAAGGTACTGTTCTGTAGGCAATTCTTGAGATTGTGTATGCACCACCCTGTGTTGTTGTGGGAAGCATAACAGCAGAATCAAGAAGAGCTGCCTCTGCCTGAGCGTAAAGAACAAATCTTGCATCATCATCAGATGCTTTCTTTGCTGCTGCTGCAAGCTGTTCATACTGACCCAGAACCTGAGCATAGATAGCTTCATCATCGCCACGGACATACTTTTTCTCAGCTGCTGCTGTTGTTGCAGTAGAAGTTGAAGTAGAAGTTGTGGTAGTTGCTGTTGTTGCTGTTGTAGATGTCTTTGTTTCAGCTGCTGCCTTCTTTGAACAGGAAACAACTGTAAAAGCCATAAGAGCAACAAGAAGAACTATAGCAATTTTTTTCATCTTTATTCCTCCTGGAATTATTTTCAGTTATGAACCCTTATTATAGATAAAAAAATAGATGTGTTGCAACCGGTTTGTATTTTTATCAATTGTCATTGAGGCTTTAACTCAAAATGGCAAATATTTATTCATTCATTTTGCATAAAAGTCTGTAGAATGCAAACCAATATCCATAAAATAGATACAATTGTCCGTTAACCGTAACTCTTTTCTACTATATTATGCATTTTGAATGCAAATCGTAAGGCACAAAAAAACCGGAGTCCATGACTCCGGCTCTACCCTATTGGGTCTTTTGTGAAGGATATTATTCAGCCTTTTCCTCGGCCTTCTTCTCAGACTTCTTTGCAGTCTTTGTTTCCTTCTTTGCCTCTTTGGCATCCTTCTTCTCTGTCTTCTTTGTCAGCTCAAGGATAACCATGTCGGCTGCATCTCCAAGACGGCTCTGCATCTTGACAATGCGGGTGTATCCACCGTTTACGTCTGCATAAAGCGGAGCAATTTCGGTGAACAGTTTGTTGACAACTGCCTCGTCGAAGAGGACGGCAGATGTAAGTCTGCGGTTGTGAACGTTGTCAACCTTGGCTCTTGTGATCATTTTTTCTGCGAGCCTTCTGACTTCCTTAGCCTTTGCAGCTGTTGTCTCAATTCTCTCGAAACGGAAAAGTGATGTTACCATGTTTCTCAAAAGAGCCTTGCGTTCAGCACCATTTCTGCTAAGGGCATTGAATCCGATCTTATGCTTCATTGTTCTCTTCCTTGTTGTCCGGAACTTTTGCAGTTCTGAGGACACTGTAATCTGTCATACCAAGCCCAAGATTCCATTCTTTGAGCTTTTCTTTGATTTCCGAAAGGGACTTCTTACCAAAGTTTCTTGTCTTGGCAATCTCGTCTTCGGTCATCTTGGTCAGATCTCTGATTGTTCTGATGTTTGCATTCTTCAGGCAGTTGCTTGAACGTACTGTAAGTTCAAGTTCCTCAACTGAAGTGTTGAGAATCTTCTCAACTCTCTTCTGCTCTTCATCAACTTCATCAGTAGTGTTGACCAGGTTCTCATCAAAATTGATGAAAATGGAGAAATGATCCTTTGCTATCTTTGCAGCTTCTGCAAGAGCATCTTCCGGAGTGATTGTTCCGTCTGTCCAAATCTCAAGTGTGAGCTTGTCATAGTCATTTCTCTGACCTACACGAGTGGGCTCAATTGAGTACTTGACTCTGGTAACGGGAGAGAAGATTGCGTCAACGGGAATGATTCCCGGTGTTACATCTTCATCCTTTTCAATCAGCTCCTGAATGACATCAGAAGGAACATATCCGCGGTTGAAATCAATCTGGGCAGTGATTGTGATGTTTGCATCTTCCATCATTTCAAAGACCTCAAAGTCCTTGTTAATGACTTCTACTCTGTCCTTCTCGAAATCGGCACCTGTTACTGTACCGGGACCTTTGCATTCAACTTCAATAGTAGTTGACTCAATGTCGTCGGGCAGTCTCATCCTGAGCTTCTTCAGACGGGCAATAATCTCACAAATATCCTGCTTAACGCCGGGAAGGGCCTCAAACTCGCTTGTGATAATGTGCTCGCCTGATTCGTTGAAGTAATGGAACCAAACAGCTGTAATAGCATAACCCTGTATTGAGGAGAGAAGAACTCTTCTCAGGGTGTTACCGATAGTTGTACCGAATCCTCTTTCAAAAGGATAGGCCACAAACTTATCATAGCTTTCACCCGGGGCACCATGTTCCATGGATGTTGTCTTAGGGATTTTAAAACCCTTCATAAGGTTTTTACGTGCCATTTTCACTCCTTGGTTTTAATTACCTGGAATACAACTCAACAACCAGCTGTTCGTTGACTCCTTCAAGTTCTGTCACTTCTTCTCTCTTCGGAATTGCGTTGAACTGACCCTTCATGTTCTCTACATCAACTGAAAGCCAGGGCATTACGCCGCTCTTTTCAACTTCCTGGAGATTCTCCTTGATAACCATCATTTCTTTGCTCTGAGGAGCAACTTCAATAACGTCACCGGGTTTGACTCTATAGGAAGGAATGTCAACACGTTTTCCGTTTACAAAGATGTGACCATGTCCGACAAGCTGTGAAGCCTGGGGGCGGCTGCATGCGAAATGCATTCTGAAAACAACGTTGTCAAGTCTGCGCTCAAGAAGAAGGATCAGGTTATCACCAGTCTTTCCGGCCATCTTGCTGGCATCGTTGAATGTAAGCTTGAACTGTTTCTCAAGCATGCAGTAGATTCTCTTGAGTCTCTGCTTTGCCCTGAGCATCAGTGCATAGTCGGTAGGTTTCTTTGTGCGTGCCTTAGGATCCTTGCCGGGAAGTCCGCATTCAGCGGGTCTTGCCATGGGGCACTTGGAGGAAAGGCATCTTGAACCTTTGAGAAAGAGTTTTGCTCTTTCAGCTCTGCAGTATCTGCACTTTGGTCCTGTATATCTAGCCATCTTTCAATATCTCCTGTCTGTCAGATTCTTCTGGTCTTTCTGGGTCTGCATCCATTGTGAGGGATGGGGGTTACGTCACGAATTGACTTAACCTTGATACCAAGTGTTCCGAGTGCACGAATTGCGCTCTCACGTCCCTGGCCGGGTCCCTTAACATAGACGTTGACTTCATTCAGACCGTAATCAAGAGCCTTCTTTGCAGCTGTCTCACATGTTGTCTGAGCAGCATAAGGAGTTGACTTCTTGGCTCCGCGGAATCCGAGTCCGCCTGCGCTGGACCAGGAAATTGCGTTACCGTTAAGGTCTGTGATGGTAACAATTGTGTTGTTGAAGGTTGCCTGGATGTAGACATTGCCTTCATAAACGGTCTTTTTGACTTTTGCTTTACGTTTTGTTGCAGTTGCCATATTATCCTACTCCCTTAAACAGCTTTCTTCTTACCTGCAATGGTCTTCTTCTTACCCTTGCGTGTACGTGCATTGGTCTTTGTTCTCTGACCACGAACGGGAAGTCCCTTTCTGTGTCTGAGACCTCTGTAACAACCAATGTCCATAAGTCTCTTGATATTGAGCTGTGTCTGTGTGCGAAGTCTTCCTTCTACAACATAGTCATTCTCAATTACCTTACGAAGCTCGGCCAGAACCTCTGCGCTGAGTGTGTTGATTCTTACATCGGGATCAACACCACACTTCTCACAAATTTCAACGGCCGAAGTTCTTCCGATTCCGTAGATGTATGTCAAAGCAATCTTGGTAGCTTTGTTCGGTAAATCTACACCTGCTATTCTCGCCATTAAAGGCCTCCTGACTTATTTCTGTCTCTGTTTGTGCTTGGGGTTGTCACATACAATGCGAACAACTCCGTTTCTTCTGATAACCTTGCACTTATCGCACATAGGTTTAACACTTGCTCTAACTTTCATAATCAGCTCCTTACAAACTCTTGTTCCTGGATTTGATTTTTTTGGTTTTGAGGAATCCCTCATGGTGATGCATCTTCATCACGCTCTCAATCTGCTTCATCATCTCAAGATCACAACCTACCAAGATGATCAGTGAAGTTCCTCCGAACAACATAGCCACGGATGCCGGGAACTTGAAGATCAACTGGATGATAGTCGGGATAAGGGCAATGAAGGCAAGGAACAGTGAGCCGGGAAGAACAATACGGTTGAGAACCTTTGTAAGGTACTCTTCCAGTTTTTCGCTTCTGACTCCCGGAACGCTTCCACCGTTTTCCCTGATCTGTTTTGCCATCTCAGTCGGATTGAGTGAAACCTGGGTGTAGAAGAATGCAAAAGCTACAATCAGGATGGTGTAAATGATGATATAAGGGGCACCCTGAGGATCAAGCCAGTTTGCAAAGTTCTGCAGCCATCTGACGTTGGAACCAAGTGCGCTCGCTATCTGCAGAGGGAATGTCAGGATTGCAGATGCAAAGATGACCGGGATAACGCCGCTGGGGTTGATTTTGAAGGGAACATATGAGCTCTGTGCGCCATACATCTTTCTTCCTACAACACGCTTTGCATAGTTTACCGGAATCTTTCTCTCGCCTTCCTGCTCGCAGACTACAAGAGCAACAACCAAAATAAACATTACAAGTACCACTGCTACTGCAACAATGCTGATTGTACCGGCCTGAATTCCCTGAATCATAGTTGATACTGCTGAGGGAATTCTTGCCACAATACCGGCAAAGATAAGCAGTGAGATACCGTTACCAATGCCTTTCTGTGTGATTTTCTCACCCAGCCAAACAAGGGCCATAGTACCTGTGGTTACTGTAAGCATTGAAATGAGTGTGAATGCTGTATTGTTGATTGTAATAACGTTGAAACCCTGAGCCTGAATGCTGCGGGCATAAACTGTTACTACAAAGGACTGCAGCAGACATACTACAATCGTACCGTATCTGGTGATCTTCTGTATCTTCTTTCTTCCGTCCGGATCTTCACTCCACTTTTTCATTGTGGGGATGATCAGCATGAGGAGCTGAACAATAATCTGCGCTGTAATGTAGGGCATAACACCCAGTGTAAACAGTGAGAAGTTTGAAAAAGCTCCACCTGAGAAGAAGTTCAGATACTCGGT
Source organism: uncultured Spirochaetales bacterium (assembly GCA_902803145.1). Lineage (GTDB taxonomy): Bacteria > Spirochaetota > Spirochaetia > Sphaerochaetales > Sphaerochaetaceae > RUG14846. Next base: position 10,778 of record CADCOT010000009.1, read on the forward strand.
CAGTCCAATGTTTGAAGACTGACTCTGAATCAGGAAGTAATTCTCAAGGCTGACAGGGTCAATTCCCGGAACAGGAATCACCGTACCTATTCTCGTAATTGCGAGAATGGCTACGGTGAAGAAGAGTTTCTTCCTGAGATCTTCCATTCTGAACATGTCGGAAATGGTATTTGCCATCAGTTTACTTCCTTATTATTTAACCTCTCCGCCTGCAGCTTTAATCTTTGTTGCTGCTGCAGCAGAAACCTTGACACCTTCCACAACAAGCTTCTTTGTAAGCTCGCCGTTGGCAAGAATCTTAGCCTGAGCATTTACGCCCTTGATAACGCAGCGTTCCTTGAGTGATGCATCGTTGACTACTTCTCCATCCTGGAAAGCCTCATTGAGAACATCAAGTGAAACTACTGTATAGACTGTCTTGAAGGGAGCATTGGAGAATCCTCTTCTGGCAACACGCCTGTAGAGG
>CADCOT010000010.1 GCA_902803145.1 uncultured Spirochaetales bacterium
GCCTCCGTGGGCAATCTTAAACAAAAACAGAAGTTGAGTCAAACCCTCTGTTGAAATAAACTTTCTATGAGTATGAAAATGTTGGATTTTTTGCGAAAAATATATCTTGGTCCCGTCTTCTTCTACAGGCGGTTTATCTCTCCGGCCTTCCCTGCCAGTTGCAGATACACTCCAACTTGCTCACACTACTTCATCCAGGCTGTTGAAAAACACGGAATAATAAAAGGCACAATTCTTGGAACTGCAAGGCTTTGCAGATGCAACGGCTACTTCAAGACAGGTCCGGATCCCGTGCCCGATGTCTTTAGGTTCAAAGGCATTAGAGAAGATTACAGAAACTTTAAGATAAAGACCTTACAAAAGAAATAAGCACCTGAAGGGCTTTTTCGTTGTAACCGCCTTCCGGAACAATCAAGTCTGCAAACTCACGCATGGGCTCAATAAAGTTGAAGTAACCGGGACGGACAACGTCCAAATACTGCTTGATTACGCTGTCTACGGTTCTTCCTCTTTCTGCAATATCCCTCTGCAGACGTCTGATGAATCTTATGTCATCCGGAGTATCTACATAGATTTTAAAATCAAGGAGGCTTCTGATGTTGGGATCGTAGAGGATCATCAAACCTTCAATAATAATTAGAGGTGCAGGCTCAACATGAATTGTTTCTTCCATACGACAGTGATGAACAAAGTCATATTGGGGCATATCGACGGCTTTGCCGTCTTTGAGGTCCTTAAGGTTCTGATACAGAAGGTCGTTGTCAAAGGCATCCGGATGGTCAAAGTTGAACGCTGTAATGTTTGAATTGTTTACAAACGCTGCGCTGCGGTAGTAGTTGTCCTGAGCTATGAAGACAAAGTTCTTGCTTGCCTCTGATATCTTTCTGACGATGGTGGATTTGCCGCTTCCGCTTCCGCCTGTGATTCCGATTACTTTGACTTCCATATAGCCCTCCGATTTAGGATCTCTCTTCGTTTGTAGACTTCAGAACAGCAAGGAAGGCTCTCTGCGGAATCTCTACGTTTCCTACAAGTTTCATTCTCTTCTTTCCTTCCTTCTGCTTCTCAAGAAGTTTGCGCTTTCTGGTTATATCGCCGCCGTAACACTTGGCGGTAACATCTTTTCTGTATGCATTAATTGTTTCTCTGGCAATAATATTTCCGCCAATTGCAGCCTGAATTGGAATCTTGAACTGCTGGCGCGGAATTTCGTTCTGAAGCCTCTCACAAACCTGTCTGCCGCGCTGGTATGCATTTTCTCTGAAGACAAGCTGGCTCAGGGCATCAACAGGTTCTCCGTTAACAAGAATATCCATGCGAACCAAATCTGTTTTTCTGTAGCCGATAATCTCATAGTCAAATGAAGCATAACCGCGGGAAACGGACTTAAGTCTGTCGTAGAACTCAAACAGAACTTCACTTAAGGGCATCTCATAGGTTAGTTCAACACGCTTTTCATCTATGTAAGACATGTTTGTCTGAATTCCGCGTTTTTCCATGCAGAGGCTGATAATCACACCAAGGTAGGATGCAGGGGCTATAATACTTGCCCTTATGTAGGGTTCTTCTGCATAGTCAACCTTTACAGGCTCAGGATAGTCCAAAGGATTGTCTATCATCAGTTCTTCACCGTTTTTCAGATGAACAAGATATCTTACTGAGGGGCTTGTAAAGACTATGGAAAGATCAAACTCGCGCTCAATTCTTTCCTGAACAACTTCAAGGTGCAAAAGTCCGAGGAAACCGCATCTGAAACCCTGTCCGAGGGCTGCACTGCTGTCCTTTTCATAGACAAGTGAGGCATCGTTGAGTTTAAGGCGCTCTATGGCATCCAAAAGTTCTTCATAGTCGTTTGTATCAACCGGGTAGATTGAAGAAAAAACTACAGGTTTTACATCTTTGAAGCCTTCGCAAGGCTTTTCTGCCGGGTTGGAAGCAAGGGTTACAGTATCTCCGACTCTTATGTCGGAAACTGTCTTTATGCTTGCAATAAAGTAGCCTACATCTCCGCTTTCAAGAACCTTTGTACGCACAAGGTCAAGTTGGAAGATACCAACCTCTTCAACCTTGTACACAGCCTTGCTGTTCATGAACATTATTTCCTGACCCTCTTTAAGAGAGCCTTCAAATATGCGGAAGTGTACAACTACTCCGCGATACGGATCGTAGTGCGAATCAAAGATAAGAGCCTTAAGCGGTTTTTCAGAACTTCCTGACGGTGGCGGGATAAGATTTACAATGGCTTCATACAGACCGTCTACACCTTCTCCGGTCTTTGCGCTGACCATTACGGCAGTATCGGGATCAAGACCAAGGTCTTTTTCTATCTGCTGAAGACATGAGGGAATATCTGCACTGGGAAGGTCTATCTTGTTAATTACAGGAATAATTTCCAAACCATGGTCAATTGCCATGTACAGATTTGCAAGTGTCTGAGCCTCAACACCCTGACTGGCGTCTATAAGAAGAAGAGCACCTTCACAGGAGCTGATTGCACGGGAAACTTCATATGAAAAGTCTACATGGCCCGGAGTATCTACAAGGTTCAACTCGTAGATCTCTCCGTCAGCTGCAGGATAATTCATGGTCACAGCTTGGCTTTTGATTGTAATTCCTCTCTCACGCTCTATGTCCATGTTGTCCAGAATCTGGGTCTGCATTGGACCGCGAGAATTAAGAAGCTTTGCCTTTTCAATAAACCTGTCGGCAAGAGTGCTCTTGCCGTGGTCTATGTGAGCTATGATGCAGAAGTTCCTTTTGTGCTTGTTGTCAGGCATCTGTTCTCTCAATTATGTCTGAATTCTTAGGACCTATCTTCTCAAATCCAAGAATTTCACGGACTTCATTGTCATCAAGGGTTTCTCTCTCAATGAGAGCCTGTGCAAGGGTATCCAGCTGGTCTTTATGCTCGGTAAGAATTGTCTTTGTTTCCTTCATGCAGGACTCAAGGATTGAAAGAATTTCCTTATCAATCTTCTTTGCAGTATCCTCTGAAAAATCCTTATGCTGGGCAATCTCACGTCCAAGGAACAACGGCTCGCCTTCGCTTCCGAGTGCAATGAAACCAAGGTTGCTCATACCCCATTCAGTGACCATACGCCTTGCAATCTCTGTTGCCTGCTTGATATCTGAACTTGGGCCTGTAGATGTCTGTCCGTTCAGAATCTCCTCTGCTACATAGCCGCCCATTGTCATCTTGATATGGCTGAGCAAGGCAGATTTCTTCATGTAAGAAACATCCTGCTCTGGGAGGCCCATTGTTACTCCTCCGGCATTTCCGTGAGGAATGATTGTTACCTTGTACAGCGGGTCAACGTCCGGCAGGTAGTAGAACAGAAGAGCATGGCCTGCCTCATGGTAGGCTGTAAGTTTTTTGTCCTCCGGAGTCATTACGTGGCTCTTCTTGGCAATTCCAAGGACCATCTTGTCTCTTGCGTTTTCAAAGTCAATCAGCTGGACGGTTTTCCTTTTAGCCCTTGTGGCGTAGAGAGCTGCTTCATTGACCAGGTTTGCCAGGTCTGCGCCCGATGCTCCCGGGGTTGCTCTGGCAATCTTTCTCAGATCAATGGATTTGTCCATCTTAATCTTTGCAGAGTGGATTTTGAGAATTTCTTCACGTTCATCAATGTCAGGCAGAGTAATAGCAACCTGTCTGTCAAAACGACCGGGTCTGAGAAGAGCCGGGTCAAGAACGTCTGCACGGTTTGTTGCTGCAATAACAATAACACCGGTACCGGTCTCAAAACCGTCCATCTCTACCAGAATCTGGTTGAGAGTCTGCTCTCTTTCATCATGGCCGCCGCCAAGTCCGCTTCCGCGGCTTCTTCCTACGGCATCAATTTCATCTATGAACAGGATACAAGGAGCATGTTTTCTTCCCTGATCAAACAGGTCTCTTACACGGGCTGCTCCCATACCTACAAACATTTCTACAAAGTCAGAACCGCTGGTGTGGAAGAAAGACACTCCCGCCTCTCCTGCAACAGCCTTTGCAATCAGGGTTTTACCTGTTCCCGGAGGTCCTACAAGGAGAACACCACGGGGAATCTTTGCTCCGATTTCATTAAATTCTTTCGGATTCTTTAAGAACTCAACAACTTCTTCAAGTTCGTACTTGGCCTCTTTCTGACCTGCAACATCGCTGAATTTGACCTTTACGTCTTTTTCAGAGTACTGCTTGGCCAGGCTCTTTCCGAACTGGCTCATCTGTCCTCCTGCAGAGGCGTTTCTGAGCATCATTATCATCAGACCGATGAAAACTGCGTACGGTACAATCTGCAGAAGAATTGCAACCCATGAGATATCGGCACTTGAGCCGCGAACCTCTACGGAGTGCTGATTAAGCAGATCCAGAAGTCCGTCATCCCTGTACGGAATGCGAGTCTTGGCCTCTGCGCCTTCAGTTGTAACAAGTTCAATTGTTGTTGAATCTTTAATGTTCACAGACACAACACGGTTGTTCGTAACAAGCGCCTTGAATGTTGTGTATGTAATTTCAGGTGCTGTTGACCTTGTTGTGAAAAGTGACAGTCCCAAAAGCAGAAACAATGAAACCATGACAACCAAACCTACACGGTTTCTGGGAGCACGGTTATCCGGTCTGCGCGGGGGCATCTGAGGTCCCTGTTTGTCCTCTTTGTTTTCTTCTTTATTCTGTTTTCCGGGGCTGAACTGAGAATCTTTAGGACGCCAATAAGAATCGCTGTCCTTTTTTTCTTTCTCCTTTTCTTCCTCAACTCTATTATCTTTTTCTTCCATAGGCTTAAATATAGTTATTTTTAATCTATCAGACAAGTGTAGTACAAAGCTGTATCCCTCTGCTCGTCTTCAAGTCTGAAACGGGCAGCAAGTCTGTCAGCACCGCCGTAGATTCTGCCAAAAACAGCACAAATGCCGTTTTCATCTTCAATAACAGGAACCCTCTTTCTCAAGGCAGGCGGGATTTTCATGTCCTGAAGCACTCTGGAAAGCCTTTTTGTTCCTCCAGCCATTGTTATTCTGTCCCCTTCATGCGGGAATCTGACAACAACCTTTCCTTTGAAATCAGAAAACCTGATTCTCAGTGTTTTTGAATCTCCTGCCACATTTGAGCTGATTCTGAGATTAAGCGGAAGGTTGAGATTTACAGTGTTTTCCTCAAGTTCCTGGCAGTAGTTTTCAAACAGACAATCATCTTTAATTGAAGTCAGAAACAGAGTGTCCTGTGAAAAAGAAAACACCGCCCCGTTGGCAGAAACTGTCTCTTCCTGTCCACAGTAGGAATCCAAAACTCCATTTACCCGTTCTATCAAAGTCTGAGGCAGAAGTGTTGTCATAACATGTTCCCACATTCCGAACAACACCACCATCCTTCCGGCCTTATTCAGAGCCTTCAAGCTGCTGATTTTAACTTTGTCTGTTTCCTGAAAATCTACTCCGGAGCACTCTGAAACAGCGTTTTCACGAACTTTAAGAATCTTTTCAACATAGTCGGGATTCTCTTTTGCAAAGCGTGGCAGTTCAATGTTTCTGATGCGGTTTCTTTCAATTGAATTGTCGGTGTTTGTGCTGTCCTCACTCCACTGTAAACCTGCGTTTCTAAGGTAAGACTCAAGCAGATTTTTCGAATATTTCAAAAGAGGTCTTACAAGAGAAACATTTCCTGTTTTCTTCTTTTCACTGATTCCTCTCAGGCTTGTAACAGGACTGTTTCTGAGCATTCGCATGTAAACTGTTTCAAGTTGGTCATCAAGGTGATGAGCTGTAGCAATAAAGGGACAGTTATGATTTTCTGCAAGAACTTCCAAAGCCTTGTATCTGAGAATTCTGGCAGCCTCTTCTAGGCCGTTTCCTCTTTGCTTTGCCAGGTTCTGAACTGCATCTTTTCCAAGATCTGAAACTACTAGTTCCAAGCCAAGTTTTTTGCAGTTCTCTCTGTTCAACTGAACTTCTTTTTCAAGTTCTTCTTCAGGGCGGAGTCTGTGGTTAACATAGACTGCAACAATGTCAGATTTATTGATTGTTTTACTTAATAGAGCAACAAGAGCAAGGGAATCGCAGCCGCCTGAAAAGGCTGCAAGAATCCTGGGGTTTGCAGTGCCTGTAAGAGCTTTCAGGTTTTCAGAGAAGTCCTTTTCTATTGTAAGCGGATTGAAGTTTTGCAACGTCTTCTCCTCCGATAAAAGCCTCAATTGCCTTAGCAGCGTCTTCTACGGCTTTCTCAAGTTCCTTGGCCTTGGCAGGATCTGTTTCCTTGCTGAGAACATGGTCAACAACCTCAACGCCCTCTGCAGGTCTTCCTGTCCCGATAAAGAGTCTGATAAAGTCCGAACTGCCAAGGACTTGCTGAATGCTGTTCAGACCTTTTTGGCCTCCGTTTCCGCCGCCGTTCTTTATTCTGATTCCGCCAGTTCCCAAATCCATGTTGTCACAGACAACCATAATGTCGGAAGCCTTAAGATTGTACTTTCTGAAATGTCTGAGGACTAAGCCGCTTTTGTTCATAAAAGTGAGAGGCTGAATGATAATACCGCCGGGAACCTTTGCATAGCGGTAATTACACAAACAGCGCTTTTTCAGTTTGGTCTGAAAAAACGCTGCTGCGTATTCAACGGCATCAAAGCCTACATTGTGTCTTGTATGACTGTATTCGGAACCCGGGTTACCAAGACCGATAATCAGTTTCATACAATCTGGAAGTCAGCATGAACCAGTGTACCGGTCATGATGTTTTCCTGAAGCTCTTTGAAGATGCAGTTGTAGACCTTGCCCTCAAGAGCAACTTCTACCTTGTCTCCTTCCTTGATTTTTCTGAGAGCAAGCTCAAAATCATGGGCGTTGAGAACAATGTGGAAGTTCTTGTCCTTTCCGTACATCTCTGCGGGGAAAAGGCCTTTCTTGATCAGTCTTCTTGATCCGGCAGATCCGAAATCTTCTGTTCTGGGAAGTGCTGCAATTGTCATTTTGTTTTCTCCTACTCTCGTTGGATTAATCCAACTACCATCAAAAATTCGTTAGAACTATATCAAACGTTTTAATTATTGTCTATAAGGGACAATACTGGGGAAGAAGGAATCGAACCTTCATAACCGGAGCCAAAACCCGGTGCCCTAGCCATTAGGCTATTCCCCAATTTCTTTGCAAATAATAGAACACCTTAGCCTTGTGTGACAAGGTACCATGTATCGCCCGAACCGGACATGTACAGTCTTCCGTCGCTCTCATTCACCCCTTCAGGCTTTTTGCTCAGGATTTCAAAATCATTTTCAAAGGCCCACTGCAATACAGGTTTGTTATACATACTTACAAGTTTTTCCTCTGTCGGAAGTTTTTCTCTAAGTCCTGCAGCATCAAGTTTTGCATAGGCCTTGCCGGTTCCTTCTTTGGGGATGCTTGATTTGTATAGTTTGAAAACAAGATCTGTTCTGGCCTTAATCGGATGGATAATCTCTCCCCTTCCGCTTACAAAGGCGGCCTTGCTTTCCTGCATGAAAAACGGCACATCCGAACCCACAGCAGCAGCACAGTCCATCAGGTCCTGTTTGCTCAACGGCTTCCCTGAGAGCTCTTGAAGAGCAAGAAGCACAGCTGCGGCGTCGGAAGAGCCTCCGCCGAGTCCTGCCTTCACAGGAATCTTTTTTTCTACATTTATACAAATATTCGCTTCAATTGCGCTCTTTTGAAGAAAAAGCCTTGCAGCCTCATAGCAAGTGTTATCTTTGCTATCCGCACAATCCTCAAGCCCGCAAACTGTGATTGATGTTTTCTGAGCTTTTTCAAAGCGGATGAGAATATCGTCGCAGACGCAGTCTATCTTTTGAAAGATTGAGGCAAGTTCATGGAAACCTTCGGCGGTCTTCTTTCCAATGTACAGCCCTATGTTCACCTTAGGAAAGGCCTTTGTTCTCAGTTCCAAATTCCGTTCTCCTTAAGTGTTGCAAGTACCTTGCCTTCCCAGTCCCGGTTTGCCTGAGGGTTTCCGGGGCTTGGGTGAATAATTGAAATAACATCAAGCTTGCTTCCAAGTGCCTCAAGATGCTGTTTTGCATACTGGCCCACTCCGACCAGATACTGCGGTTTTACATATGAAACAACATAGTCCAAATATTCCATGCAAAGGTCTTCCAATGCCTTGCGCTCGTTCTTTAAGAGTTTGTCCGGTGTAATGTTTTTTGCAGTTTTTCCGCTGTCTAAAAATCCAAGCGGACAGAAATTAACAACCGCACAAAACTCAGGAAGCTTTGCACTGTCAGGAAACAGCTTTTCAAGCAAGCCCCACAATCTTTTTCCGCTTATCTCAGAGCGCTTGATATCCATACCTAAAACAGGCCTTCCCGGGTGCTGAACTCTAGGAGTTTCAACCTGATTGTTTATCTTCAGATAATTTTTGACCGCATTGATTTCTCCAAACGGAACACCCGTCTGAAGCATGCCGAAAGGACCGGGGTTCATTCCAAGAAAAAGAACCCTTGCTCCGGGTTTGACAAATCTGTTCAGATATTCTTCATGGTTTTTCCATGCATATTCCAAAGGATTATAGACATAACCGTCAAAGGTAAAGCTAAGCGATGAACATTTATCCGAGAACTGCTTTGTTTTAGGCGCGATTGGGTTTGAACCAACGACTTCTACCGTGTGAAGGTAGCACTCTCCCACTGAGTTACACGCCCGTACCTGGCTATTATTACTGTTTCCGTCTTTTAAAGCAATAGTCATGGTTTTTGAAAAAAACAGGGCCCGAAGGCCCTGTATCATTATAATCTTCCGTCTTACTTTGTCTGTGAGAGGAAGTTGTCGCCTCTGATAACGGCTCCGACTGTAAACTCAGGAACAAATCCGTGAGGATCTGTTGTAATCTTTACAGATGCTGTTACATCAAGAGGAACTGTGTAGATTCCGGCTCTGATTGTAGGCTGTGCCTTCTCAATGATTGTAAGGAAGCTATCTCCATCCTCAATCTCAGAAATCAGACCATGAATACTAATATCTGCTCCGACTCTCCACCATGTTCCGAATTCAAGAGAAGCACTGAGACTTTCTGTAGATTCACCATCACTATATCTAATAACGTGCAGTCCACCATCAAGTGAAAGAGGAACATCTCCGGTCAAATCAAGTGTCAAGAATTCTCCAAGTGCAATATTTGCATTAACCCTGAAACCGAACAGAGGTTTATCGTAGAAATACAAGTTACTGTAACCTTCCAATCTGTTATCCAAATAGAAAGTTCCCTTAATATCAAATGTACCAACCTTAAACTCTGCAAGAGCCTCCAAGAGCCATCTGTCAAAGAGTTTGTGAAGAATTGAATCATCAAGCTTACGAGCTGTATCTGTGGTCAGATAGAAGCCAACGTTGGCAAGACCGAACTGGAGTTTAGCACCAACTCTGGGAATAATGCGGTTATATGAGATACGAGAGCCACGCATGAAAACTCCCTGGCGCATGACAGAAGCTTCAGCCTCAACAAGACCAAGGTTTACCTTTATGTCTGCATACTGAACACTATTATATCTGTTAGACAACGGATGCTTTAGGAAATCTGTTGAGTACAAATCAAGTTTAATAAGACCAAAGTCTGCCTTAAGCTGTGCTCTGTTTTGATAATCGTCTTTCATTACGTAATCAATGTCAAAATCACGTGAGCCCTTTCCTACCTCAAATTCAATCATATCTGTCTTGAATTCTATGGTGTCAATGTACTTAAGAATACTGGCTGTAGTTGTGTACATATCAGTTGTATCAAAAGTCAAAAGATAGTCAAAACCATGTGCATTGTCAGCATTGGGATCCCACTCTGCAAGAAGCCTTACAGTGAAGAAATCTCCGTACACATAGGGCTTGAATTTGAAAACTGCTTTATTTGAACCCTCGAGTGACGGGTCATTTGTAAGATTGAATTCATAACTGATGTCTGATTCAATTCCGTAATGCAAGCCATCTGCAAAAGCTGAGAAAGCAACTGCAGCAATGACCAAGATTACCAAAAAAGTTTTTTTCATAGGGCTCCTCCCTCTTTTACTGTATATAAAATATTATACTTTTTGCTTATAAACAATCAAAAACTGCCTTGCGTTACTTATTTTTCGGTTATTTTTCCACAAAACCAATCTTTCAGAGAACAAATGCGCTTCATAAAAGCACTTGGCAAATCAACCGTTGTGAACAAAACACGTACAGAAGGCTCTTGGTTATAGATTACCGCAAGTCCGGACACTATGACACCTTCTTCAGTAAGTTCTGCATCAAGGTATAAGCGTAAAGCATTGGCATCCAAGCATTTAAAACCCATGTACTTAATTGGATTCACATTGCATATTTCAAGGAAAATCTCATCGTAGTAGCAGTAGTAGTTAATCTGATACAAATTTCCGCCAAATCTTGAATCCTTAAGCCAGGCATAACGTGTAAACTGTTGCGTTACAGAATCCGAAACCGGATCGCTTGTTTTTTTCTTATTGTTTTTATCCACAACAAGATAAGCATCCGAGAAGAGAACTTCCGGTTTATCACCTGATCTGTGGGACAGATATGTAATTCCCTTTATAGTTGAGATAGCCTGTGCCATATTGAAGACAGAAAGATATTTCTGCTGTTCAGTCATATCCTTCATAGAATCTGGATACGGAACAAATGAGGAGATGGCAACAGAGAAAGCATTTTCAAGGTTTTCTGTTCTGAATGCCAAATCCTGCATTATTGTATTTTCAGGCATTATCGCCCCTGTACTCTGTTCAAAGATTGTACTTGCCTCTTCATAGTCACCTGAAAGAAGCATTTCTATCTGCTGATCGTTCATTCTTGCCATAACTGTACGCATGGGCGAAAAAGCCCACAAAGGCAGACAGAGAGCAAAAACAAGGGCAATCAAAATAATCTTTTTAGTACGCATTTCTGTTTATAAATCCTTTGAAGAACGTCAGAAAGACAATCCTCAAATCAAATGCAAAACTCCAGTTTTTGATGTAGTACAAATCATATTCTATACGCTTTACAAGCGATGTATTTCCTCTTAGTCCATTAACCTGTGCCCAACCTGAAATACCGGCTTTCATACGGTGTCTCATGTTGTATCCGGGAATCTCTTTCTCAAAGATCTCCTCAAGTTCAGGCCTTTCCGGACGCGGTCCGATAAGACTCATTGATCCCTGAATTACATTGAAGAACTGCGGAATTTCATCAAGGCTTGTTCTTCTGAGGAACTTGCCAATTGCCGTCACTCTCGGATCATTTTCTTCTGTCCAGTGAGCGCCGCCCTTCTCCTTCATGTCAATTCTCATACTTCTGAACTTGAGCATTGTGAAAATCTTTCCGTCAATTGTCACACGCTTTTGTTTGTAGAAAACGGGACCGGGAGATGACAGTTTTACAAGCAAGGCCAACAGGAGGAAAAGCGGAGAAAGAATAACTACTGCAAGCGTACAGGAAACAAGATCAAAGGCACGCTTGATAAACCATCTTCCGCTTGTCATGTTGAAGCTGTTTATCTCCAGCATGGGAATGTAATGGAAGGAACTGAAACGGTTTCCAACATATGTTTTTGGAACTCTTGGGAGAGTGAAGACCCTTTCCTGAAGCAGTTCCATGCCTTCTCTGACAAGTTCAATTTCGCGGTTGTAATCAGTATCGCTGAAACTGATGACAACCATCTGAGCCTGTGAATCCTTTACAGCTTTGGCAAGCGATGCTGCGTTTATCTGCCTAAGCCCCTTTATCTGGTTATCGGTTCCAAGATACTGGTAGTTAATCTTGAGTCTTGATGTTTCTCCACTCTCAATTACTGTGTTGTAGTAATCCCTGAGCCTCTCTCCGTTTCCTACAAGCAGAACATTTGTCTTAAAACGCCCTGTTTTGATCATCTTTGCAAACAGATTGTTGACAATGTAACGATCCAGTACCAGAAACAAAAACAGCATTACACCGAACATGAGAAGGTGCATACGGCTTATCTTGTAGTAGAAAACGTAGTAGTAAATTACAACGAAAGTCAGGAATACATAGATTGAAACATAGAACAAGCCGCCAATTTCTTTTCTCCACTGGCTAGTAAGACGAGCCTCATACATATGTGAACTGTTGAGGAAGAATATTCCGGAGAAAAGTGCAACAAGGCTGAGCATGCTGAACATCAGAGTTGATTCCTGAGAACCATCCTGAAGCACAAAGAAGCGCAGATAATATGAAACAAACCAAGCAAGAAGGATGGCAATACTGTCAAAGAACAAGCGTGTTCTAAACTGAAACTTGCCAAATTCATTAGCTTTTCTTTGCTCTTTATGTTTCATGCCACAATTATAGAAAGATGTGGGACATCAGTCAAACTTTAGAATAAACTATCATAATCATAATTATTAAAGAATTCCCATTCCTGATTACAATACTGATCAACATTATCGTTTGTAATCTGATATCTGCCTTCATGCATCCACTCAAGCATCTTTGTATTTACTGAGCCGTTGTAATGTCTGGGGTCAATGTAATTATCAAGATTCGTTATTAACTCTTCATTAAGGAAAAAAGAAAAGATTTTTATATTGTCGTAATTCAACAACTCCCTAATCAAAGCCTCTTCTGTTGCAAGATATGTATTAAGAGAACCCGAGTTGTTAAATTCATCAAACGTATAAATACTTACAGGAGAGAATATTATATAAAACGTTGTTTCAGGATTGTTCTTTACAAGATTTACTACATTATTTGATAAATTTTCCGTAACGGAACCATTAATCCTTTGTCGAGTATTATTCCTTGCTGAACTGCGATTGTACTTACTATCCAAAACCGCCTTTCCTCCCGGTTCTCTATCATAGTAATAGGTGAACAAGTCAAAAGAATCCGGTTCCATGCCAAACAGCGTTCTTACTACAACTTTTACTGAAGAAACAAACATATCAATATTCAGGATGTAGCGTACACCGTTTAAAGTGGTATTCTGTTCATCTGAAGAAGTATAGCCCTGTAAAAGGGCATAATAGTCCAAACACCATAAAACCATTTGAACATTATTGCCAGAACCTAGAGCGGCAGCAACATAGTCATGTTGTTTAGTCAAATAACTAGCCGCCTCTGCTAAATTAACGGATTTTACATTGAATATTTGGTCAAACTTAGATGTTTTAAACCCAATTGCCATGGAATTTCCTGCAATCAAAGAATCATAAGTAAAATGCTCGGCAATCCCCATGTTCTGTTTCCCACTATCAAACAAAATATAAAAAAGGTTGCTGGAAGGAGCTCTGAATCTGAAACATGGATCTACTAAAAAAACAAGAAGAGCGCTTAAGCCAACAACACATACAATACAGAGAACAGAAATGAAAAATAGCTTCTTGTAATTCATTTAACCCTCAATACATTACGTACAAAAAGACTCTTCCGCCGCTCATGGAAAGAACTCCGAACAGAAATAACAACGCTATAGCCAGAATTGTCTTGTAGTTTGATTTGCAACCGGAGACAATCTTTGTTGAATTGGGTGCCAAAAACAGAACAATAAATGTAACGACAAAATCTATTACAACCCATCCGATATTCTGCATAAGACCCTGAGGAAGAAGAATACTTATTGGAGCGTACTGAAGAGCAACCGTAATCGTCTGACTAATTCCACCGCTCATATCAAATGAAAGAATAGTTCTGATTACCTCTATGGCATTATCTAAAGAAATAGCACGGAAGAATATCCAGGAGAAAACTACGAAAACCATGGTTAACATCCAACCTATAAGTTTTGGAAGCTTTGCAAGAGGCTTTTCAAAAATCCTGTATATGACCATGGCTAGCCCGTGAATGCAACCCCATACAATATAGTTCGCCCCACTTCCATGCCAGATTCCGCTTATAATGAAAACCACCATTATATTCAGATACATCCTGACTCTGCCCTTTCTGTTTCCACCAAGCGGAATGTAAATGTACTTAGTCAGAAATGATGTGAGAGAAATATGCCATCTTTTCCAGAAATCTCGGATAGAAACGGCTTTATAAGGCGAGTCAAAGTTCTCAGGAAGATCTATTCCCAACAGTTTTCCAATTCCAATTGCCATATCACTGTAAGCACTGAAATCAAAATATATCTGAACAGCAAACGCAACTACAGAAATGAGGACAGAGATAGAATTTAACATATACGTCCATTCAAATCCAATATCCGCAACCTCGGCAAACCTATCTGCAATAAATATTTTTTTCACAAGCCCTATGGAGAACAGGTAAAGACCTTTGAACATTTTCTCCCAATCAGGATTTATGGTTTTATCGTTTTTACATTGAGAGAGAAACAACTGAGGCGGAGTAATCGGTCCCTGCATAAGTTTTGGAAAAAAGGTTTCGTAGAATAAGAAGTCAATAACAGTTACGTTTCTAAGTTCCTCATCGTTAATCATCTCCACTAGAAACGCAATGTTTTGGAATGTGTAGTAACTTATTCCTAGTGGCAGAATCAGCCCATGGCCATACTTGTAGAAACATAGCAGAAGACAGTTCAGAACTACTCCGATTGTAACTATTCGTTTTCTGTTGGCCGATCTTTGAATCAGAAGCATCAGAACATAGTTAAAAACAATACTAATAGCGAAAACCCAAAGGTTGTGAAGACTTGAATATGCACAGAAGAACAAAGATGAAACTATCAATAACAGTTTGGCAGCAATTGCGCTCCTCTTGCCGACTAAATAGTAAAGAAGTACAACAGCAGGAAGAAATATCAATGTAAAAGAATAAGTACTGAATGTCATATTTTTACTTCACCAAGAAATATAGACAAAAATGAGAAATCCACGCAGGGGCTGCCAGTAAAAGCTGAAGCAGATACAGAACAAAACCGCCATGTACAAGATACGGATTTCCTTTTCTGTATTCTTTTGATGTAAGGAAAAAACCAAAGCAGTAAGGAAGAAGGCACTTAAGTCCTTTTGTCTGATACTTTTTTCTGTTTTCAAGCTGCCATCTGCAAGACCAAACCTTATTTATCACAGTTTGTCTGCTGATCTTTTGGTTTGAAAGATTGTTTCCTTCATCAACGTAGTATTTTCTGATTATCAGGTTGCTATACCAGGATTTGTATTTCTCCTTCATGGGCTCCCAAACAACCCTTTCGGAAACAAATTTCACACCAACAGGTTCCGGAAAGCGCATACTACCTATTGCTGAAGCAGAAATTAGTGCAATTTTTTCTCCGCCAACTTGGAAGTCTGTCCTTGATGCTTCTTCTCTGCTTTGAGAATTAATGCCATCAGGATAAGGAAGTCCGACAATTTTGTCTGAATTTTGGGTAACACAGCGCCCTACATAGCACCAATAGTCTTTTCGCTTTTCCACAGGAACGTTATCCAGCAGTCCTACCAACTTCTCAATGCCGTCAGGAAACAGTTCATCATCAGAATCTAGCTGAACCAGGTATTCACCGTTGCAATGATTCCAGGCAACGTTTGTTGCTGTATGCTTTCCGCCGTTTTCTTTGTGATAGATATAAACAGGAAAAGAAACCTCTTTTGAATACTGCTCAAGTAACTGAAGAACATTATCGGTAGAACCGTCATCCACAATAATGTGTTCCAAGTTCTTATATGTCTGAGCCTTCATTGAGTTGAATACACGATGAATCTTATCAGCACGGTTGTAGACACATGTGTATACACTTACCAGAGGATTATCCATAACGTCAGTAGTAAATCCTGAATCCGACAATTGCCATGGCCGTTACATATGGAACCTGCCAGTTACTATAATAACCTTCTACCTCACTTGTTCTGCCGGTATTGATCCAGCCGTTGGGATTGACGGGGTCATAGTCATAGTTGTAGTCAATAGCGTTATAAATTGGATTTCCATCTGGGTCTAAGAGCGGACTACGTGTTTTGGTATAGTCATAGTCTCTCTTCCATTCAGCAATTCCCTGAAGTCCGACAAATACAGAGAACGGAAAACCTTCAAACTGTTTTTCAAGAACAACAGAAACATCAAGAATATTGTTCCAAATATTATGGAAGAAATCCTTGTCAGCATAATCTCCAGCAACTGATGCATCATAGTTCATCACAGTCAAAACAGTCGTTCCGTTTCTTTCACCCACCGGATAAACATCTACAGCGTACTGAGCACTTCTCATCTGGTCCTTAACTTTTACGTTAAGCGAATAGCCGTTGCCGAGTTGGGAATCAAATGAAAAAGCTATTTCAAGAGAATCCGGATTGAGAGGATAACCAATTAGCTTACCCTTGTTTACAAATGGAATCTGTATTGTTGTATTACCCCAAGGGTGCTCATTTGCAGACCAATTCCTGTGAGCACCATAGAATGGAGGAATATAAGTAAACTGGATATTCATTGTACTGAAAAGCCCAATTTTTGCAGGAAATGTTAATCCTAGTTGGTAGGCAAACATATTTCTTGCATGCTTAAAGAAGGTTTTGAGGTGAATATCTCTGTCAAACTCTGCTATAGACATTCCTGCATAGACCTTCAGCGTGTTTGGGAAGACATAGGATAAATCAAAACCTGTAATAAGGTTGTCAAAATCTCCAAGATTGTCCTGAACGACTATATATACTGCAAGAGGATTGAGATATGAAAGTTCAAAACGCTTTCTCCAGACAAGAGATTCATACACTCCAAAGTCAAAATGCCCTACTCTTAAATCCAGCCTGTGAGCTGAAAACATATTTCCAAATTCATCAGAATGCAGACCGTCTGAAGGCCACGTATAGCCATCAAAGGTATTCAATGCAAACTTCTGAAGCGGAGAATGAATTACAGAATACTCAATCCAATCTAAAGGACGTACATCAAATTCAAATGCCTCCATTGTGCTTCCGCCGGAAGACAGTTGAAGATTAACAGCAGCAGGTCCCCATTCTCTCTTGATTGTACCCCATCTGAGATTGAGCCTGTTATCAAAGAAGGAAGCAGAGATTTCCGGCATAGATGATACTCCCCAAACTATGCCCATATCATTATCAAGGTCTAGACCGCCCTTCATATATTTGGCATCGATATCAATTGGAAAATCAAGTGCGTTGTAAGCCCATGTATTAAGATTCTCTATATGCATACTGAAATTAATGTCAAATGAGAACAGATTAAACAAGTTTCCCATTACATAGGCTGTGGCTCTGTTTCTTGAATCAAGCAGCTTACGATCAAGTGTGTTGTATCCAACCTTATTAGTTGAAACAAACTTGGCGCCTATAGAAGCATTTGTGTCGTTGTTTCCGAATGAATAACGTCCGGAATAAAGAACATCCTTAAATGAAGAAGTATTTGAAACACCATATGACTTTTCAAGTCTTGCAACAGTACTGTCAAGGAAGGCTTGCTCCTGCTGATTAAGAGCTTCAGTACTTCTGATAGCTGCCAAGAGATTAAGTATGAAATCCACGTTATAGGGCTTTATATAACTCTGAACGGGTATCAATCCCCTCAATTCTGCTGATTCAATAATGTCATATGATGCATCATTAAGAGGGACAGAATGATGACTGTCTGCGAACACTGAAAAGGTTAATATCAATAAGCAAAATAAAACTAATATCTTCTTCATTGGTCTGAATTATATCGTATGGGCAGTAATAAGAGAATTGTAAAACGCCTCAAGTTTGAGGGATTCTTCCTTAATATCGTACCCCAATTTCCTTATTTCTTCGAATCTATTCTTACGGACAAAGCCTTCTGCTGCCAATATTTTGTCAGCCCAGAGTTCTTGAGTACCATCAATTGAAAGCATTTGTACGCCGTCACAAAGAATTACTTCTTCCGTTATCCTATTTGAAAAAACACACGGCAAACCTGAAGTCTGAGCTTCTACTGCAACCACGGGGAGCCCTTCGTACAAAGAAGGAAGAACAAAAACATCCATTGCCTGATAAAGCTCATTTACATCTGTTCTGGCCCCGGTCAGAATAACTGAATCCTCAAGTCCCAGTTCTTTTACTTTCCTCTTTAATTCTTCTTCGTATTCAGGTTTCCCAACACCCACCAAAAGTAAAAGTGCTTTTGGGTTTTTGTCATGGACAAACTTAAAAGCCTCAACAAGGAAAATCTGGTTTTTTGTCGTATATATTCTTCCGACATGTCCAACAACAAAATGCCCTTCAAACCCCATTTCTTTTCTGACTCTGTCCCTTGTTTCCCGGTTAAACAGGAATCTTTCTGTTTCAACGGCGTTTCTGATTAATCTGACCTTGCCCTTTTCTACCATTTTGCTTCCGAACAGCCATTTTGCAGAATACATAGAACATGATGCATATGTATTTGCAAAGCATTTTGCAAACGGTCTGAGCATGTATTTAATGATATTCCTAACAGTTTCTCCCCTGCCGGCATTGGTGTGGTTGTGATTAATTCTTACAGGAACATGAGCCTTCCATGCGCTGTACATGGAAATAGGTGCAAGTGTGTTCAGATTTGTGTGAACAATTTTGTACTCGTTTTCCCTGAAATGACGAGTAAGAGTTCTGATTTGCTTCAAAGGATGTGAAGACGGAGGAATGATAAAATATCTTGCTCCCAAATCAATCAATTCCTGAGGAGGCTGGCATGCTCCGCCTTCCTCAACATAATAGTCAAACTGGTATTTCTCGCGATCAATATTTCTGTAGTAATTATTGATGACAGCCTCAACACCTGCTGCATTCAGTTTACCTATTAATTGAGCAACTCTTACCGTTTCCATCAGTCTGATGATAACACCAATAAGGTTTACTTTCCATATGACATGAAAAGTGATATTGTCTGAAAATATGGAAAGACAAAAAGGCGTAAGCATAATAGTTCCCACCTACAACCATGAGAAGTATATTGCTCAGGCTCTGGACAGTTTTCTTATGCAGAAAACCAGCTTTCCTATAGAAGTTCTTGTCCATGACGACGCATCAACAGATTCCACAGCAGAGATAATAAAGGATTACGAAAAACGCTTTCCCAACATAATCAAACCGGTACTTCAGACAGAGAACCAGTATTCAAAAGGTGTAAATGTTGAACAGACTTTCCTAATGCCTAAGTGCCAATACTGCTACACAGCAATGTGTGATGGTGATGATTACTGGACTGATGATACAAAACTTCAGAAGCAGTTTGATGCCCTTGAACAACACCCCGATATTGACATTTGCGCTCACAGAGCAACTGCAATTGATGCAAACACCGGAGAATCTGTAGGTTTCCAAGGTCCCTCTGACTCTTTCAGAGTTTTTACTCCTGAAGAAGTAATAAACGGTGATGGAGGCTTTGTAGCAACAGGCTCAATTGTCTACAGAACAAAACTGGATGATAAAATTCCGGAATTCAGGAAGATAAATGAACTGGACTACGGAGTTCAGATTGACGGTTCTCTCCGTGGCGGAATGATCTACTTTGGAGACTGTATGTCTGCCTACCGCATCAGTGTGGCAGGTTCGTGGACAGCCAGAATCCAGGCAAATCCGGACAAGGCCATACCGTTCTACAAAACCATGGATGATATGTTTGTTTCACTTGACTCATATACCAATGGCCGGTTCAAGAAACTGATTGAGAAAAAAAGAACCGAAAACAGATTCAGAATCTATGAGGCTCAGGGAAAATACAGAAAGCTTTTTGAAAAAGAGTTTAAAACGATAATTCAAAAAACACCGCGCTCAACCGTTATAAAATACAGACTTGGATGCCTGTTTCCAAAATACATTCTGAACAGGGAAAGAAGGAAGAATGAGCAGCAGTAGAGTTCTTTCTAACTTTATCTGGAGACTCCTTGAACGCTTTGGAGCCCAAGGTGTGACATTTATTGTCTCACTTGTGCTTGCAAGACTTCTGGGCCCGGAAGTCTACGGTACTGTTGCGATTGTCCTTGTTTTTATTGCAATCTTTGATGTTTTTGTAGATAGCGGTTTAGGAAATGCTTTGATACAGAAAAAAGATGCAGATGATGTTGATTTCTCTTCTGTATTCTATTTCAACATTGCAGCATGCATTGTCCTGTACCTTATTGTCTTCCTTTTAGCCCCTGTGTTTGCCCTACTGTACAAAAATGACATGTTCGTCCCCGTGCTTAGGGTTATGGGACTTGAGTTGGTTATATCAGGTTTCAAGAATATCCAGTTTGCCTATGTTTCAAGGCATTTGGAGTTTAAAAAGTTCTTTTTTGCAACTCTGACCGGAACTATTATTGCTGCTCCTGTCGGAATAGTGATGGCACTAAGAGGCTACGGAGTTTGGGCAATTGTTGCTCAAAATCTGTCCAATATTACAATAGACACCATCATCCTTTGGATTACCGTGAAATGGAGACCAAAAAAGACTTTTTCATGGGATAAACTCAAGGGTCTTCTCAGCTACGGATGGAAGTTACTGGCCTCATCTTTGCTTGAAACTGTCTATCAGAAACTGCGTCAGCTGATAATCGGCAGAAGATATTCAACAACAGATCTTGCCTATTACAACAAGGGAGAAACATTTCCCAATACAGCAGTTAACAATGTTAATTCCGCAATGAACAGCGTCTTGTTTCCTGTAATGTCTGAGAACCAGGACAACCCGGAAAACATAAAAGCTATAACTAAAAAAGCAATCAGCATTGGCAGTTATGTGCTTATGCCTATGATGGCAGGTCTTGCAGCCTGTGCAGAGCCTCTTGTTCTGCTTATGCTCGGAGAAGCATGGCTTCCATGTGTCCCTTATCTGCAAGTCTTCTGCTTTGTATATGCTTTTTATCCCTTTCATGTTGCAAATCTTAATGCAATCAAAGCAGTAGGAAGGAGCGACATATACCTCAAGCAAGAGATTGCAAAAAAGATAGTTGGAATCTTGGCCATAATAATTACAATGAGAATCAGTGTTTTTGCAATTGCACTGGGTCTTGTTTTTACAGATTTGATTGACCAAGTTATTAACAGTTTTCCAAACGGAAAGCTGATTAACTACGCATACAAAGAACAGTTGGAAGACTTGGCCGGACCTTTCTTCCTTTCAGTAATGATGGGAGGAATTGTTTATCTGATAAACTTTGTTCCTATCTCTTCGTTCTTGCAACTAATAATCCAAATACCGCTTGGAATTGCCCTTTACGTAGCCCTCTCAAAGCTCTATAGATTGGATATATTTAAATATCTTATTTCTTCTGTTAGAATGCTCTTGAAGAGGCAATAATGAGTATTCTTGTAACAAAATCCACACTACCCCCTTTTGAGGAATACATCCAGGAAATAAAGGAAATCTGGGATACTCATTGGCTTACAAACATGGGAGTAAAGCATGATACTCTTCAGGCCCTTCTTGAAGAGAAGCTGGACTCTAAACATGTTGTCCTGTATACAAACGGGCACCTTGCCCTTGAGAACATAATTACAGCATTCAACTTTCCAAAAGAGGCAGAGGTGATTACAACACCCTTCACTTTTGCTTCAACAACACATGCAATTGTCAGAAACGGATTGAAGCCGGTTTTCTGTGACATAGATTCTGATACCCTGTGTATTGATGCTTCAAAGATTGAAGATCTTATCACTCCAAAAACCGTTGCAATAATCCCTGTGCATGTGTATGGCAATGTCTGTGATATTGAAAGAATCAGTTCAATTGCAAAAAAACACAATCTCAAAGTAATCTACGATGCCGCCCACTCTTTTGGAGAAACTTATAAGGGAAAAGCAGTAGCATCTTATGGAGATGCCAGCATGGTCAGTTTCCATGCCACAAAAGTCTTCAACACAATTGAAGGCGGTTGTGCGGCCTTTAAAGATGATTCTATGGTTCAAATTCTTGATGACCTTAAGAATTTTGGAATTCGCGGACCTGAAGAAGTAAGATTTGTTGGCGGAAATGCCAAAATGAGTGAATTTCAGGCAGCTATGGGAATCTGTAATTTAAGGCATCTGGATGAGAATATTAAGAAAAGACTCCATATAGATTCTCTTTACAGAAAACTGCTCGGCAATGTATCAGGTATTCAACTCAAACCTGTTCAGGAGGGAGTGTCTTCTAACGGTGCTTACTTCCCTGTCTTGTTCAATAGTTTCAAGAAAACCAGAGATGAAGTCTTTGAGCAGCTTTCTGAAAATGAAATCTATGCACGTAAGTACTTCTATCCGGTAATTCAGGATTACGATTGTTACAAAGACAAGTACAGCAGTGCAGACACGCCTGTTGCAAAGAAAGCATCATTGAACGTTCTTTGCCTTCCAATCTATCCGGATCTCTCCGACGATGAAGTTAAAACCATCTGTTCAATAATACTGGGGTAAAGATGAAGAAACTCCTTTTGCTTGGTGGCTCCAGATATCTGATTCCTGTTATTGACTGTGCAAAGAAATTGGGAGCATACACCATAACTTGCGACTATCTCCCTGACAACTATGCTCATAAATGTTCAGATGAATACTGCAACATCAGCATTATTGATAAAGAAGCTGTTTTAGAAAAAGCCAAATCTTTGAAGATAGACGGAATAATGTCCTTCGGAACCGACCCCGGTGTTACCACTGCAAGTTACGTTGCCGAAAAGCTTGGTTTGCCAAACACCGGACCATATAAATCCGTATCAATCTTGCAGAACAAGGGCCTTTTCAGAAAATTCTTGCAGGAACACGGTTTCAACGTTCCAGTTTCCAAAAGTTACAGTTCTTCAGACACAGAAAAAGCAATTTCAGATTTCTCTCCGCTCCCCTTCCCTGTCATAGTAAAACCCACTGACAGCGCAGGTTCGAAAGGAGTTTCAAAAGTAACTGAATCAAATCAGTTAGGTAAAGCAATTAGTTTTGCCTTGGATAATTCTTTGTCAGGTCAGTTCATTGTTGAGCAGTATCTTGAACAAACAGGTTGTTCTTCTGACTCAGAATGCTTTTCAATTGACGGAAAACTGGTTTTCTCTTCTTGGTCCAGTCAGTACTTTGACCACAGTGCATCAAACCCCTTTACGCCTACCGGTTTTACTTGGCCATCTACAATCTCTGAAAAGAACATTAAAGAACTTGAGTCTGAACTTGCAAGACTGATAAAACTTCTTGATATGGGGACAACAATCTACAACGTTGAAGCCAGAGAAACTACAGACGGAAAGGCTTACCTTATGGAGGTGTCTCCCAGGGGCGGAGGAAACAGGCTTGCAGAAATGGTCAGATATTCAACAGGCGTAGACTTGATTGAAGCAAGTGTAAGAGCAGCCTTGGGACTTCCGTTGAATGAGGTAAAACAGAAAGAGCCTGAAGACGGATGGGTAGAACTTGTTCTTCACAGTGAATCAGATGGCCATTTCAAAGGTCTTGAAGTAAACCCGGCAGTAGAAGAATTTGTTGTAGAAAAAGACCTTTGGGTTAAAACCGGCGATATTGTTGAAGGCCTTACTGGAGCAAACAAATCAATTGGAACCCTCATCCTTAAAACAAAAAATGAGAGGCAGTCCCGTGAAATACTGAACTGCCCCGAAAAGTTTGTGAGAGTTATTACTTCCCCCAACTGAAGAATGAAAGCGGACTGAACTTGAAAGCAATCTGAGCCTGAACATCAGATGAACCTACTCCGCTTTGGAATTTGTAATTGAAGTAGTGCTGGAATGCAATTCCGCCGCTTATTTCAAGAACTCCGTCAAACAGGTCTGCAGTATCAGAAACAGCTATTCTAATCAGATGCTGGGGAACATTGCCCTCATTGTAACAGTGTGGAGACGGGAGTCCGTGAATACCTATGCCGTACGGTGCCATATCTCCATGGTAATCACCTTCAACAAACAGACCCTTATCACCATTTGCCTTGTAAAGAATATCAAGCCTTACAGTGTTGTTCTTTGAAACCAGTTCACCTCCAACTGCTACTGCAACAGTATTAGGTCCGAACTTGTAACCAAGATAGGATACATCCTCACCTGAACACCACATCTGATAGTTTCCGGTTACAAGATCTACTTTGTAGTACTCAGGATTATCTTCATAATCCCCTCCCTTTTCCGGTTTCAGATACATGCCGGGACTTGTATATGCAAGTTCAGCATAGGTGTTGAGTTTGTATTCTTTAATTCGAGTTGAGTTTTTGACATTCAGCAGGAATCCGTAAATGTTAGGACTGCCTTTTGTCTGTTCATCTGACTGCTGAATCTGATCAAACATACCCTGGAAATTCAAACTCCAACCCGGA
This sequence comes from uncultured Spirochaetales bacterium, assembly GCA_902803145.1. Classification (GTDB taxonomy): domain Bacteria; phylum Spirochaetota; class Spirochaetia; order Sphaerochaetales; family Sphaerochaetaceae; genus RUG14846. Next base: position 24,082 of record CADCOT010000010.1, read on the forward strand.
AGGAATGCATAATCAATATCAAATCCGAACCAGTTGTTTGTGTTATATCTGAACGAAATCCAGTTATGCATAAGAGAGAACGGATTGAAAATCTGAGGATCAAACGGAGAAGCCGTAGTGTAATCAAGAATTGCTTCATAAAGTCCAAAATTCACCTTGTCAAAAAGGTTGAATGTAGCTTTGTGTATTACAACAATCGGTCTTTCTTTGTTTAACTGAGGGGTCAGGTTAAAATCTTTTACAGCAGATTCTGTCTCTGAATTTCCATCTACTATATCACCTTCGTGGCTGAATGTATTAATCAGCATCTCATATGTGAAAGGATATGAGTTAACACTCAGTTTAAAAGTTTCCCTATACATGAAGTTATCACCTATGGAGAGATTTCCTGTAACTCCACTTCCTGATGAAACCCTCATTCTTCCCACAGCAATACCAAATAACCCTGTTCCTCCGGCAAGATATGTATTCCACGGCCAGGTCTGATTTTCTTCATGAGAAAAAGGTCTGTCAAAGGTAATATAAGGCACGTTATGTGAGAAATAATTACGGTGATAAGCTCTGAGGATTCTTGATAATTCGTACTCAAAATGTCCGAATATATAATCAGTCATTCTAAGATTTACACCGGCATAAACAGCAGGTTTTATCTCGTTGTAAGGAACAACCCAATCACGTCTGGGACCGTCCTGGACAACACCTTCCTCATCTTTATCATATTCTTCTTCAAGCTGCGAATTGTAGAAAAACTCCGGAGTCAGTGCCACTTTCAATGAAGCAGAAAAATCATCAGAAATCTTCAGCCCAAGATTCTCACCTTTGAACTCTTTAATTAAATCCTCAAGTTCCTTTTGACCGTCTTCTGACAGTTTATCTTCAAGGTTTGTCTTTTCTATAACTCTTACAAGCATATCTCCGCTTGCAGGATAAATAAGGCCGGGCATTGTCATGCCGGCTTCTCTGAAAAGTGAATCAAGAGCCTTCACTTCTTTTGATGTCTGATTATAAAGCTGCTGAGTAGCAAATACTGAAGCCAAAACCAGACAGAAAACAATTGCAGTCAACAATACTCTCTTTTTCATAATTGTGTTGATTATAGTGCATTTAGACTAAGATTTACAGGCTCTATAAAACCTGTTACCATTTTTCTTCGAAGGCGGAATATGGAACCTATAAGAGTCTTGTTGGTAAGTACTACAATGGATCGCGCAGGTGCGGAAACACTTATTATGAACATCTATAAGTCTATTGATCGTACTCGCGTTCAATTTGATTTTATTCTGCATTGTAACTACAAGTCCCACTATGAAGATGAAATAGTTGCTATGGGAGGTAGAGTTTTCAAACTTCCACCGTACAGAATTATCAATGAATATTCATTCCGCAAAGCTTATAGAGAGTTCTTCAAAGCTCATCCCGAGTACAAAATAATTCACGCTCATATTTACAATACTGCTTCAATTTTTCTTGATGAAGCAAACAAGTGCGGTCTACACACCATTGCACATAGCCACAATACCTCAAATGGCAAAGGTCCAAAAGCTTGGTTCAGAAATTACCTTCACAGAAATCTTTACAAGATAGCCGAGTATAGATTTGCTTGTTCTGAGCAGGCCGGAAAGTGGCTATATAAAAACAAGGCCGATTTCACCGTTGTAAGAAATGGAATCGATACCGAAAAATTCAGTTTCAGTGAAGAGAAAAGAGAAATCGGCAGAAAAGCTCTTGGAATCTCCCCGGAAAAAACCATCGTAGGACATGTAGGAAGATTTGAAGTTGCCAAGAATCATGACCGTCTTATAGACATCTTCAGCAACTATCACAAGTCAAATCCAGACAGCGTACTTGTGCTTGTTGGTTCAGGCTCGCTTGAGAATGAAATAAAAGCTAAAGTAGCAACTCTAGGTCTTCAAGACTGTGTAATCTTTACCGGAGTAAGACAGGACATAGACAATTTACTTTGCGCAATGGATGTTTTCCTGTTTCCAAGTTTATACGAAGGTCTTCCGGTCACCCTTGTTGAGGCACAATGCACGGGCATTCCGTGCGTAGTGTCGGACATTATTACGGATGAAGTTGATATTGCAGGCCTTATGAAAAAGGTTTCACTTTCTGACGATAACAATAGTTGGGCACATGCAATTGAAGATGCACAGAAGATAGAAAGAAAGGATTGCTCTGATATTATCAGAAAAGCCGGCTATGAAATCAAAGACATAGCTAATTGGCTTCAGAACTTCTATATTGAAACTGAAAAACTGTGATAGTATTGTGCTAGAAGCAAATGAATAAGCAACTCATCATTGAAACGAATGATTATTGGAACATCAAAAAAAACCCCTTCTTCTCTGTCATTACTCCTGTCTATAATCGTCGTGAGTTGCTAACAAGACTGATTGAAACAGTTAAGAACCAATCGTTTAAAGATTTTGAATATATAATTGTCAACGATGGATCAACTGAAGACCTTGATACATTAGTCCTGCCATTTCTTAAAGAATCTTCCTTCCCTGTAATGTACATAAAGAAACCGAACGGTGGCGTTCATACTGCTAGAAATGCAGGAATAAGCAAAGCACGCGGATATCTTTCTGTATTGATTGATTCAGATGATGAGCTTATGAGCAACGCATTGGAATCGTTTTACAATGCTTGGCAAACTATTCCGGAACAAGATAAAGATAAATACTTCAGAGTTGCAGCTCTTTGTGTCACAGAGAAAGGAATTAAAGGTCAGTTATTTCCTGAGAATATCAATTCCCTACCCATCAAGAAAGCTGCAATTCAATATGAAAGACATTTGACGGAAATATTTCATGCTGACAAAACATCGGTTCTAAAAGAAAACCCCTGGCCCGAACCCGAAGGGATTACTTTTGTAACTGAAAGTATTATTTGGTTTAAATTACTTCGTGAGTATAGGGTTCTGTGCATAAACGAGTTTCTCAGAGTCTATCATACAGAGGGTGATGACCATGTATTTGTCAACGGGAAGGCAAAATCAACACAATATATTAAAAACATTGTATGGTCATATGCCTATTTTCTGAACAATTGGAAAGAAAGGAAAACCCATTTAAAGAATTATTCCAACATGATTTCAATATATTGCGTTCTTTCAAAGGTTTTGAAGAAAAGAGGCGAAACATTGAGAGATGATATGCGTCTGAATCATCTCAGAGAGAAACTATTGGCAATTATTCTTTTTATTCCATCATCAATTATTGCAATTAAATACAATAACAGAAAGTAATTATATTATCTTCTTTCCAAGAAGCATTTCCATTTTTTCTTTCAAACAGAAAAACATCAAATGGTGATAACTCTTTTTTATTAATAGACATGCAGCCTTCTCTGTTTCTGAAAGCTTTCCGTGATACCCTTTGCGGGCGATAAACTCCCTTACGAACTTAGCATCAGAGTACTCATCCAACCATTTTTTCTTTTGGGAAAACGGAATACGGAAAAACAAAACTCGCATAATATCCATATTCAGCCAATATTCCATATATTTTCTGAAATCCTCAAAATCTTCATCGTTAAAGAATCCATTGTTCTTCAAAAAATCTAACACCAGCTCTTCTTTTTCATATGTGACAATGCCGGGATGGTATTCTTTATGAGAAGTGATGCTTCTAGGATTGAAACGGTAGTTATAAAGAATATCGGGAATAACAACCGCTCGGTTGGAATACTGTATTATTTCCAGCGTTTGTACCTGATCTTCCCCTTTTGAAATATGAAAGTAAGGAGAAAAATCCACTCTTCCTAGGTTCTCACGCTTCGCAGCCTTTCTACATAAACTGTTCAAATTGCCATTAAGAAAAACAAGTCTTGAAAAAGAACGTTTATCATCTATTACGACTGCAGAATCATCAGGAGAATTGGTAGAATCTATAACTTTTCCTTCTGACACTCGTCTTAAACCATAGATTACACAATCTGCATCATATTTTTTGGATGCTTCACGTATTCTTTCCAAGGTGTTAGGTTCCAACCAGTCATCGGAATCAAGATGAACAATCCAATCCCCTTCCGCTTTTTTCAGAGCAAAGCGTCTGGTTGCAAAAAGCCCTTCGTTTGGCTTATGGAAAACTTTTATGAAAGGATATTCAGATGCATACCTATCACAAATAGAGGCACTTGAATCTGTAGATCCATCGTCAACAAGGATTAATTCGTAGTCTTTAACTGTCTGATTTAATACAGACCGGACACAATCTTCAAGATATTTCTCTACATTATATACAGGACAGAGAATACTGAATTCAGGCATTATCCCTCATACCAACCAAAGCAACATATGAATTAAGTATGATGATTGAAGGCACTTTGTCATAGTAAGAAACATTTGTCATCTCACTGATAAGAAGAACTATATTCAGAGCCAAAGCCAAATAGAAACAATTGTCCAGTTTCTTCTTAGCCAATCCTATTACAGAGCCCGTCAGATTAAGCGCATAATAGAGAATAAAACCTACAGCACCTCCGCAAGCAAGAAGCTCAGCATAGTTGTTATGAAGATAGTAGTTAATCTCATAGAATTGCCCGGCAATTGAATGGGTTCCACCCATTCCTACACCAAGCACGGGATGCTCTTTAAAGATACTGAGTCCAAGCTTGATAAGACCGATTCTGATTTCACTTGATCCGTCCCCGCTATTTGATAAGGTTGCCAATGCTTCTTCCATTCTTCCCATGATAGGAGCAAGGAACGGAAGATTCCTCATTAGGTACAAAGCCGCTACCAAGGCAACAACAACACCCACAGCAATCAGCTTTCTCCACCCGCGTGCACGAAGGAAAACAAGAATAAACAAACCGGCAAAGAAGCAGATAAACCCTTCCCTGCTACCTGTTGCAAGAATTGCACTTAATCCGAACAGAAGAATTGGAATAGTCCAATATTTTTTCTCAAATATCAGATAGTACATTCCGACTATCATAGACATGGCAATACTGAAACTCATTCCATTTTGGTCATTAATGTCAGCACCAATTCTGCTTCCTGTTAGAATTGAATCAATTATTTCTTTATGGCCGTAGTAGAGGTAGTAGAAACAGGCATAAAACACACCGGCCACAAAGACTGCATTGACAATCAACATACGCTTCTTTTCTGAAGCACAATAGTTGTACAAGAGGACTGCCAGGACAAAAAGTCTGAATACGGTCTTTGCTCTCATCATTGCCATATCGTGGTCTATTGCCCAAGTGGTTGAAAGAAAACAGAAAGCCGAGAATGCTGCATATAGAACTGAGAACGTTGATATCACATGTGAATGTTCGATAATTCCATAAATTAACAGCAGACCCATTAGGATTACAGCAACAAAGTTTGCATAACGCTCCGTTGCAAGTGCTGCATTTGAAAAGATAAAAAATACAGTGAAGTAAATATAGACGAACGGATCTATTACCTTGGTCAGTTGTTCTTTTTTTGAAGAAAGACTATTAATCATTTCCCTTGTTCCTTTCCCAATCAATAAAGCCAGTTAATTCCAAGAAAGATTTCATACTCAAGACGTACATCCTCTCCCCTGAGTTTTGCAAATAATGTATCTGCATTGAAACCAAGTGAGAACCTGAACGGATATGCAGGATGCGAATCAAGTATTGCAATTCCCTCAACACCTACACTGTGAAGATAATTAACCTTAGATTTGTCTATAAACATGACAAAATCATAGAACGGATTTATGTAAGTATGCCCCATGTCCTCAAAGTTAAACAGAGCAGTTGTTAAATTAACGTTTCCGGCAATGACTGCCTTTGCAGGGAAACCTCCGGAACTGATAGCAGGGCTTTCATCAAGAATACCTCTGAGAAGAGTTCCAAGACCTCCCTTATCAAAGTTAAACTCGTTGTAAGTAAATGAGTTGTAAGAGTAGAAATAGTCACTATCTGCCTGCGAATTCAACTTATAAGGATCACTGGAAGATGTTTTGTCAAACCACAACCCTGAGTCACCGGATTTAGCCATTGCCAAAAGCCTGATTGAAGGATTGAAGAAGGCATTCTTCAACGGGAATGCAGTAATACTGCCTCTTAAGAAAAGTTGCGGTTTGAAACTGAATGCAAAACGTCCGGCCAACTGCAGATTGTACTTGATTCCGTGTCTGAAATTGTCCCTAAATGCAAAGAAATCCTCTCCGGAATCTATTCTGTTTATCTCTCCACCTGCCAGACCTGCAGAGAATGCAAGTTCAAGGTAAGGAGAATATTTGAATTTGTTCTCATTGCGTATAAAAGTGTTGTACAAGGTAACAATCGGAGAAACGTTCAGTTTGCCGTTTAAGAAGCCAAATGACTTTTCTACCCTGAAATCAAAATCAAATCTGTAGAGATTTTTGTCATCATTACGCCATGTTTTGAAAATTACAGAGTCTGTGTAGTCATCAAGCATGTTGAATGAGAAACTGGAATTTGTCTTTACGTAGTTATATTTTTCAACAGATGTCTTAGTTCTGTAGATTTCCCAGTAAACGTTGTTACTCAGCTTTTTCCCTGTAATATTCCCATCAGGCATGGCCACTGTAACAGTATTGTCCAATGAATAAAATCTTGAAGCTATCATGCTGTTCTGTGCAGGCTGAAATGTAAATACCGGAGTCTCAGAAACAGAAAAACCTCCAACCTTTATGTCAGAAACACTGAAGGTGAATTTATGGTATGAATCACTGCTCACAAACGGTGAAGGAAGAATCGGATAGTAAAGTCCGTTATATGTAGCTGACAGCTTTGCTGATCCCAGAGCCATATCAACATAACCGACATCAAGTGCCCATTTGTTTATTACAGGCTTGGCTGTAGGTTTGTAGTCAATTTCAAATCCTACGTTTACTTTACCGGGTCCTGCCTGCAGGCCTTTCTCTGCAATTTTGAATACATATGCAGATTTGGTTTTATCTCCGTAGTAATAGAGAAGATTCAGAGATGTTGTAATCTCTGCAGTACCTATTTTCCATCCTGTTTCATCAAGAACAAGTTTCAGAAATGAGGTTTCCGTATTCAGAAGATCAATATCACCTGACAACTCAGCAGAAAGTTTCAGATCATTAATCTTTATTCCTGAAATTGGGATACTGAACTTATAATCACCGTATTTGAATGATTTCTCCTGCTGAACACCGTCTATGGAGATGTCCATTGTGGCCATCAAGCCAAAGAGGTTTTTCTCTTTGAATCTGATTCCGAATACAAATCCGTTGTTAGAGTCATACTTCGGGTACGGGAAGATGATAGTTGAATCTGCATCCTCCACGTAAACTTCAATAGTTACGCTGTAGTCCTCATCAACAGAAGAAGTAATTGAGTAATTAACAGAAGAAACATTGAAGAGGTTTGTATTCCACAGGGCTGTACCTTTACGTTTTACCGCTGCTTCCAAAGCCTCAAGACTATCAAACTTTTCCTCTGTATGCGGATTAACAAGGTAATCAATGGCCTGTTCTGTAGTCTTGCCAAGAACTGTATACTTGTACCCTATTACAGTGTATGTTCCTGCATACAATCCAAAAACACATATTACAATCAGCACTAATGCTGCTATTATTTTCTTTGAAAACACAATTCTATCCCTACTATAACTATAACTGAAATTATACTTCTTGACAAATAGATTGAGACAGGCTAACTTAAAAATTTAGGAGGAATTGTCATGGAATCAGCAGACCCTGGCCCAAGTAGAAACGCATTCCTCCGGAAGGCTTTCTGACAGCCCGGATTTCTGTATTGCACTGACACAGTACAATGGCAGAACGCAATATCGTAACAGTAGAAGAGACACTCAAGATTCTTTTGGAAGGCAGAAAGTATGCATCTGTCAAGGATATTCTTACTACAATGAACCCTTCCGACATTGCAGCTATTTTTGATGACCTTGATGAGCAGCACCTGCCCATGCTTTTCCGTCTGCTTCCCAAGGATCTGGCCGCAGAAACATTTGTTGAGATGGAACCTGACAATCAGGAACTCCTGATTCAGAGTTTTTCAGATACAGAGCTTAAAGCCGTTATCAACGAACTGTATGTTGATGATGCGGTAGACCTTGTTGAAGAAATGCCCGCCAACGTTGTAAGAAGAATCCTTGCACAGGCCGCGCCGTCAATGAGGCGCGATATCAACCAGATACTCCACTATCCTGAAGACAGTGCAGGCTCTGTCATGACCACTGAGTATGTATGGCTCAAAGCTGACATGACAGTAGAACAGGCCATCAAGCATATCAGAACAACCGGTGTAGACAAGGAAACAATTTATACCTGCTATGTTACAGAGCGCAGAAAACTTGTCGGCTTGTGTTCAATTAAAGATCTGCTTCTTGCAAAAGACGACAACATGCTTGTTTCCAGCATAATGGAGACCAACTTTATCAGCGTAACCACACATACCGACCAGGAAGAAGTAGCTCAGATGTTCAGTAAGTACAACCTGCTGGCCTTGCCTGTAGTAGATTCCGAAGGACGAATGGTAGGTATCATTACTGTTGACGACGCTATGGACGTCATGCAGGAAGAGGTTACCGAAGATATGGAAATCATGGCAGGTATGACACCTTCAGATAAAACCTATCTGCGTTCAACCCCCATTGATCTTTTCATACACAGAATCCCGTGGCTTCTCATTTTGATGATAAGTGCAACATTCACTGGCCTGATTATTACCGGCTTTGAAACAGCCCTTTCCAGACTTGTTGTTCTTACAGCATTCATTCCTATGCTGATGGATACAGGCGGAAACTCCGGTTCTCAAAGCTCTGTAACAGTAATCAGAGCCCTCAGCCTTGGTGAAGTTGAGTTTGAAGACATTGGAAAAGTCCTTATTAAAGAACTGTGCACAGCCGTGCTCTGCGGAATATCTCTTGCCGTTGTCTGCTTTGGAAAAGTAATGCTTGTAGACAGAATTCTGCTTTCCAACCCGGATGTAACAGTAAGAGTTGCCCTTGTTGTATGCGCAACAATGGCCCTGACAGTTATAGTTGCAAAGGGCATAGGATGCTCACTGCCCATCATAGCCAAAAAGCTTGGTTTTGACCCTGCAGTTATGGCAAGTCCGTTCATTACAACTATCGTCGATGCACTGTCACTGCTTATTTATTTCACTATCACCAAAGCAGTTCTGATGTGATCTGCACAGTTGATTCCGTCAACTGCTGCACTGACAATTCCCCCTGCATAACCTGCACCCTCTCCGCAAGGGTACAGACATTTATGACTTACACTTTCAAAGGTTTCAGGATTTCTGATAATCCTCACCGGTGAACTGGTTCTGGTTTCAGTTCCTATAATCAGCGCCTCTTCTGTAACAAAGCCATGGGCCTTTCTTCCCATCTGTTCAAAGCCCTGTTTAAGTGCATCTGAAACATCCCGGGGAAGAACTGTTCTCATATTTGCGCTTGTCAGTCCCGGAGCATAGCTGGAAACAGGAAGAGATGTACTGACCTTTCCTCTCAGAAAATCAGTTAGCCTTTGTGCCGGTGCCTTCTGTGTGCAGGATGCTGCACTATATGCCATTCTCTCAAGTTCCGCCTGATATTCCATCACTTTAAGCGGATCAGTTGTGGCCAAATCTTCGCTATTAATCTGGGTAACTATTCCGCTGTTGGCCCACCTTGAGCCGCGGTTTGACGGACTCATTCCGTTTACAACCACCTGCTCTTTATCTGAAGCGGCAGGAACTACAAAACCGCCCGGGCACATACAGAATGAGTAAACTCCTCTTCCGTTGACCTGCTCTACAAAACTGTACTCAGCCGCAGGAAGATAAGAAGGTCTTTGTCTGTTAAGATGGTACTGAATGCTGTCAATTATCTGCTGAGGGTGTTCAAGCCTTACGCCTACTGCAATGCTTTTTGCTTCAATCCCAACACCGCGCCTTTGAAGCATTCTGAATGTATCTCTGGCCGCGTTTCCTATAGCAAGAACAACAGGGCCATTGAAGGTTTTTTCATTTCCTTCATTGTCTTTGCAAACAACCCCTTTGACATCATTGTTTTCTATAATCAAATCCGTTACGCATGTGTCTAGATGGAACTCTCCTCCATGCTCAAGAATGCAGTTGCGCATTCGTTCAATTATTGTCGGAAGGACCTCGGTTCCTATGTGCGGATGTGCTTCATAAAGGATTTCCGGCTTTGCTCCGAACTGAACAAACAGATTCAGAACTTTCTCATTTTCACCCCGTTTCTTGCTTCTTGTGTACAGTTTTCCATCGGAGAAAGTACCGGCTCCACCTTCTCCAAAGCTGTAGTTTGACGCAGGATTAACAAGACCTTCTCTGGATATGAGTGCAATGTCTGCCTTTCTTTTATGAACATCGGATCCTCGTTCAATTACAACAGGCTTTATCCCGTATTCAAGAAGCCTCAGTGCAACAAAAAGACCGCCGGGTCCGCTACCTACCACCACGGCCTGGCCTTTGGCCGGGTCTGCATCTTTGAATTCTGTGGGAACAAAAAGCTCGTTTAGGGGATTGATGCGACAAAGCAAATTGAACTTGATATCCTGGCGTCTGGCATCAATACTCTTTCTGAGAATTATGTATTTCTGTTGCTCCCCGATACGCAGGGTTTTTCTGATTGCTCTGTCAGCTTTTTCTTCAGTGGCAAACTCGTTGGCAGGCAAAACAATTTGGATGTCTTTCTGCATAAATCAGCTTTCCCTGTATTTCTGATACAGTTTTGTGTATTGATCAGCAATAACTGAAACATCATACTGCCCTACACGCTCAAAGGCCTTCTCACAGAATTCTTTGCGCATTTCGGAATCTGAAAGAGCTTTTTCCATAGCATCACGCAGTGCCTGAACATCTCCTTTCGGGGTAAGAAGTGAACATCCGTCCACAATATCCCTGATCCCGCCAACATCTGTGGAAACTACAAGCAGCTTTGAAGCCATAGCTTCAAGTAAAACAAGCGGAAGACCCTCATATTCAGAACTGAGTAAAAAGGCATCTGCCTTAGCCATGTAGGAATGAACATTATCAACAGCACCCACAAGCTGAACTTTTTCCTTAAGAGAATTTTTGTTTATAAAGTCTTCCAAGGTTTCTCTTTCAGGGCCATCTCCCAGTAAAAGAAGTCTGACATCAGGGTGGTTTTTCTGAAGATCATTGAAAGCTTTAAGTCCAAGAATCTGATTCTTTTCCTTTGAAAGCCTTCCTGCCATGATGAATGTAAAATTGTCATGTTTTATCTTTTTTTCAGATGAAAACTTGCCAACATCTACAGGGTTGAAAATCAATTCAACATTCTTTTTTACTTTGTATTCTTTACGAACAAGACTTCTGATTGTCTCTGTTATTGCAACAGGAACAGCTTTTCCTCTTTTGTACAAAGCAGAAAAAACCATCCTTTTAGCTTTTTCAAACTCAAGAGTAGGAACACTATGAACGGTCTGAATCATCATTTTCCTTCTGTGGGTGAGGATCCACAAAGATGAATAAAAACCGCCTGCAAGGTGAGAATGAACAATATCAGGTTTGAAACGTGACAGTTCTTTTCCAAGTTTGAAGAATGCAGAAAACGAGAACCCGGGTTTCTTGTGCATATACCTGATAGGAACACCATGGTCCTCAACATCATGCTCAAGATGATTGTCCAACCTATCGCCGGAAATACAAATTACCTCAACATCAAGTTGAGAGAGGTCTAAATGAGAAACAAGGCGCGAGACCATGGTCTCGGCGCCACCCATTCTAAAATCAGGAAGAACTACAGCTACTCTGGTCTTCTGCATATCAATAGATATTATATCAGAATTTTTCCCTGTTAATCCAAAGTCCAAGAGCCGGATTCGGAATGTAGTAGATTACCTCTCCGTCAGGCATTGTATTGTAGCCGTAGGAAAGCTTTTCCGGATTGTAACGCTTTGCCATTTCATCGTAGTCCGCAGCTTTAAATCCTACACTCTCAATCTCTTTCTTGGATATGTTCTTAACCGCATAGGTAATTGAGAAACGGCCGTCAGAAGAACCGTGAATCAGGTGGGCTGCAACACCCATGTTGTCACGAAGGTCCTGATTCTCAGGAGCTTTGAACAGCTCAAGGGTGTGAAGTCTGCCATGGTAGCCGTACTTGCGGATAAGGGCATCGTTAATCGGGTCTTCACCAAAGTGCTCAACGCCGGGAGCAAGAATGATAAGTTCTCCACCGTCTGCAATGGCCATACGGGTTCTGTAGACAGCCTTGTTGCCAAGCCATGTGCTCTTAAATTCTCTATCGTTAAGGTAGACAACGCACTTCTTGATTCCGTGGTCAACAAAGTCAATGTTCTTTTCCTGGCTCAAAGCAACGGCATCTTCAAGGCACTTTCTTGTGTTGCCAATGAAGACACCGTGGGTCTGAATCTTGTCATTAGGAGCTGTACATACAGTAAGAATGAACCATATGGGACGCTCTGAAAGGAAGGTCTTGAGTGCATAATCAAAAACAAGACGCACAGGAGTGAAATCCTTACCCATCATGCGTTCCATGCCGTAAACGGCACCGACCATATGGCTCTTGTTGATCATATCGGCACCACCGGCGCCTACAAAGAGATTCTTTGCGTGGTTGGCCATACCAATGACTTCGTGGGGAACAACCTGACCGATTGAGACTACAAGGTCATAAGAAGGATCCATGACAAGGCGGTTGACCTGGACATCAATGCTGTCCTTCCACAGACCTTCAGTTATTTCAGAAAGATAGCTGCCCGGGACCTCTCCCAAAGTTACTACGTCCTTACGCCAGTTGTGACCTATGAAACGATCATGGGGAATGTCTCCGTACATGTCTGAAATCTGGGAATCTGTCATTGGAACATGGGTTCCCAGAGCTTCCAGAAGATCACAGCCAATTCCTTTTTCATCAAGGTAGTGATACATGATGTTTGCAATAAGCCCGGCGTTTGAAAAGCATCTGGTAAAGTCAGGAACTATCAAAAGAACCTTTTTCAGCTTACCTTTTGCCAGTCTTTCATCAAGGAACGATACTACTTTCTCTTTAATCTGAAGGTCTGTCATTGCCATTATGCGTTGTAGGTTGAAGCGCTTGTGCTTCCGCCTTCTCCTGTCCAGTTGGTATGGAAGAACTGACCGCGCGGAAGATCCACACGCTCATAGGTATGTGCTCCGAAGTAGTCTCTCTGTGCCTGAAGCAGGTTTGCAGGAAGACGCTCGGATGTGTAACCGTCAAAGTAGCTGAGAGCACTTGCAAATGCAGGTACGGGTACTCCGCTCAGAACTGCCTGGGCAACAACCTTTCTCCAAGACGGAACAAGTGAGTCAATTGTTGCTGAGAAGTAGTTGTCAAGCAGGAGGTTGGAAAGCTCGGGGTTAATGTCATAGGCTTCCTTGATCTTGCCAAGGAAAACGCTGCGGATAATACAACCGCCCCTCCACATGAGGGCGATTCCGCCGTAGTTGAGATTCCATCCGTATGTCTTTGCAGCAGTTCTCATAAGGGTGTAGCCCTGTGCATAAGAAATAATCTTTGAAGCATAAAGAGCGCGTCTGATGTCTTCAATGAACTCTTTCTTGTCGCCCTTGAACTGGGCTGCGTGCTTGTCTGTGAACTTCTTTGAAGCAAGAACTCTGTCTTCCTTCATTGCTGACAGACAGCGGCTGAAAACGCTTTCACCAATCAGTGTAAGAGGAACACCTTCATCAAGTGCGGCAATTCCTGTCCACTTTCCTGTACCCTTCTGACCTGCTGTATCAAGAATCTTATCAACAAGAGGCTGGCCGTCTCTGTCTTTGAAGGAAAGGATATCTCTTGTAATTTCAATCAGATAGCTGTCAAGCTCTGTCTTGTTCCACTCGGCAAAGACTTCGTGCATTTCATCTGCGCTCATGCCAAGAACATCCTTCATCAGGCTGTAAGCTTCACAGATAAGCTGCATGTCACCGTACTCAATTCCGTTGTGAACCATCTTTACAAAGTGACCGGCACCGTTTTCACCAACCCAGTCACAGCACGGAGCTCCGTCTGCCTTTGCAGAAATTGACTGGAAGATAGGCTTAATGTACTGCCATGCTTCAGGGCTTCCGCCGGGCATGAGGGACGGTCCCTTAAGGGCACCCTCTTCTCCGCCTGAAACGCCTGTTCCAACATAGAGAAGACCTTTTTCTTCAACATACTTACAGCGTCTGATTGTATCAGGGAAGTGGCTGTTTCCGCCGTCAATGATAATATCGCCCGGCTCAAGAACTTCAAGAAGTTGGTCAATAAGGCTGTCAACTGCGCTTCCGGCCTTAACCATCATCATTACCTTTCTGGGTTTCTCAAGGTTTGAAGCAAGCTGCTTGAGAGTATGGCATCCGACAATGTTCTTGCCTTTTGCACGGCCGTTTACAAAGTTGTCAACTTTCTCAGTTGTGCGGTTGTAAACTGCGACTGTGAAGCCCTTAGACTCCATGTTCATTACAAGGTTCTCGCCCATTACGGCAAGTCCGATAAGTCCGATATCTGCTTTCTTCATATTAATCACCTCTTAACTCTTGCATTACCAGAGTAAATTGCCCACACCTGATCCTCATCTGCAGGTGTGCCATAGTCATCATATACTGTTGTGGCAAGTACACCGGTTGCCCATGCAAACTGTATCCACTTGTCCTGCTCCCATCCGCGGAGAATAGCATAAAGAAGACCTGCTACAAAGCCGTCTCCGCCGCCGATTCTGTCAAGAACCTGGATTTCTCTGGGCTCTTCAACATACCACTTGTCTCCGACAAGAACCAAAGCTCCCCACATGTGCTGGTTTGCATTCAGAACCTGTCTGAGTGTTGTTGCATAGACCTGTGCGTGGGGGAACTGCTTTCTGACTTCAAGAACCATACCCTTGAATGCGTCAATCTTGGAAGCAATATCCTTTCCGCCTGCCTCAGGACCCTTGACGCCAAGAGCAAGCTGGAAGTCCTCTTCGTTACCAATCAGAATGTCTGCATAGGATGCAATTTCTGTGAAGCTGGCTCTCAGTTCTTCTTCTCTGCCCTTCCAGAATGATGCTCTGAAGTTGAGGTCAAAGCTGATGAGAGTTCCGTGCTTCTTTGCTGCACGTGCAAGATCCAGACAGAACTGTGTTGTGTCTGCACTCATAGATGCAATAAGGCCGCTCAGATGGAGAATTCCGACTCCTTCCTTGCCAAAGATGCGTTCTGTGTCAAAGTCTTTGACGTTGAGGAAACGACCAACCTCACCGGCTCTGTCGTTCCATACTCTGGGTCCGCGCAGACCGTAACCGGAATCTGCAATATTGAACTGGTGTCTTACTCCCCACGGACCATCCTGCTTTACTTCGGGTCCTTCGTAATCAATATTTCTGAATCTGAGTTCACTCTTAATGAAATCAGCAATCGGAGAACCTGCTACAAAGGCTGTGAGGACCTTTGTCTTCAGTCCGAGTGCAGCGCTGACGTTAAGAACGTTGCTTTCTGCACTTGTAGCCTGCATCTGATACATGCGGCTTGTGTGAACCGGCAGTCTGTCGGCCGGTGTAATTCTTACGCCCATACTTGTCGGACAGACAAGATGGTAAAGGCAGTTTTCCTTGACTTTAAGCATTTATTTCTCCTTATCCGTTTACGGTTTCATGCAGTGTCTTTCTGACAGCCCCTTTTCCGGCCATCATCTTTGTGAAGTAATCAACAACCTGATCCTTAATGGGAGACTCCCAAAGGTTCAGACCGAAGATTACGGTATTTTCCATCAGAGGTTTGAGGTTCTTGTCAAACGGTCCCTTGTCTCCGAGCTTCAAGCCGGCAAGGTGTGCCTGTGAGCTTTCAAGAAGCGGATCCGGGCTAAGTTCAAATGCCTGACCGTTGTCATCTACGCCAAGGATGTATCTCATCCATGAAGCAAATACCAGCGGGATGCACTTAAGGTTTTTAACATCAAGCTTGGGATTGTCCATGTACATCTTTACAGTCTCACCGAATCTGATTGCAAGCTTCTGGCTTGTGTCTGTTGCAATTCTCTGGGGAGTGTCGGGCATGAACGGATTGACCAAGCGGCGTTCTGTGACATCGTCAATGAACTTCTTGGGAGAGATGATTCCGGGGTCTGTTACAACCGGCATTCCCTCTACATAGCCAATGCGCTTAATGTAAGCAACAATGTCTGCATCTTTCATTTCATCTGAAATCTTTGTATAGCCCAGCATGCAGCCCATTACAGACATTGCAGTATGAAGCGGGTTCAGACATGTGCAGACCTTCATTCTCTCAACCTTGTTTACTGTCTCTCTGTCAGTCATGTAGATACCGGCCTTTTCAAGAGCAGGTCTTCCGTTGGGGAATGTATCTTCAATAACAAGATATTCACACTCTTCTGCGTTTACAAACGGAGCAATGAATGTCTTCTTGTCTGTAATTACAAGGTCTGTGCTCTCAAAGCCTTTGCTCTGAAGGAGCTTCTTAACATCGTCATGAGGTCTGGGAGTAATCTTATCAATCATGCTCCAGGGGAAGGCAACCTTTGAAGGATCTGAAAGGTAGTCTACAAAGCCCTTGTCAACAAAACCCTTTGCAAGCCAGGCCTTTGCTACTTCCATAACACCGTTCTGAAGCTTTTCACCGTTGTGTGAGCAGTTGTCCATACTGACAAATGCAAACGGGAGCTTTCCTGCTTTGTATCTCTCAAATGCAAGAGCTGTAACCATGCAGATGATTGTTGTGCAGTTCTCAGGTCCTCTCTCAATGTCGGCCTGAACATAACCGGGGGCTGTTGCATAGCCCTTCTCTGTAATTGTGAAACTTACCATCTGAAGAGACGGATTGCGGAAAATCTTCTTCAAAGCAGCCCACTGTTCGGGAAGCTGTGTAGAAGTCTTATATGCCTGAGCTACTGAAGCAACAACCCTAAGGTCTACTGTTTCATCACTCTTAAGTGTTGCCATAAGGCAGAGGTTATCATACTTGTCATAGATATCATCAATAATCTGATGGTCAAAACCTTCACCGACAACAATTCCTGTATCTGCTAGGCCCTGTTCAAGAAGGTCCTGCATTCTTGCAGCAGGAAAACCCCTGAAAATATTACCTGCTCCGAAGTGAACCCATCTGCAGTTTTCTGCGGTGGCTTTTCTCATAGCCTGAATATCAAACTGAGGAAGCTTGATACCTGCTTTTTCCCATTGCTGTCTGTTCTTCAGATCTTCCAAACAAAGTTTCACTGTAAATCCTCCGTGTACCAAAAGACGTTATTGTACAATTTAGAGTATATTACGCGCGCACAGAGATAAAAACGTTTATTATTTGTACTTTGCCGTATAAATAAAAAAGCCCGAGACCAAACTCGGGCTTTATGGCAAATGTAATAATTGCTTACTGACTTACGCTTCCGATTAGAATCTGAAGGAACTTTTCTTCAAAGTTATTCTGGAAGACAGAGCTGTTCATAGCTTCTGTAACAAGGTCGTTCATAATGAACTGTCCTACGTAGTACGGATAAAGCTGTGCAGTGAAGCTTGTCCATGTTGTGTCTTTGTCTGTTGAAGTAACCTTAACAAAGACATAGCTTCCGTCAGCAGCCTTTACAGGAGCTGCAATGTAGCCTGCTTCAGCCTCATACAGTTCCTTTACAAGAGCCTCTGTAAGAACAGAAGCAAGATTACCCTTCTCATCTGCACTGTTAATTCCGTTCATTACAACAGAAGATTTACCAATGTTGTTTGAAACGTTTGTGAGTGAAACAACACCGTTTCCGTACTTTTCAGCAGCACCTGCAAAGTCTGACTTTGCAGCATCCTGAGCCTGAAGTGCCTTAACCTCAATGTAGGATGAGTAAAGACCTGCATCCTGTGAAAGCATGTAAGCCTTAATCTGCTCAAGTGTAGGCTCAACATCATTACCATCTGCGTCTTTTTCAACTGCCATACCTGAGCGGTCAAATGCAAGAGCTACATCGTCAGGAATGGCATTTGCACCGACAACAAAGTAGTCGACTGAAATTGTGTTCTCACTCAGAGAAGTTACAAAGTCAGTTTCCTGGGGACTTGTAAGTACTGTCTGCAGGTCTGTGTTGACAACGTAGTACGGGAAGATTTTCTTCAGGTAGTTGTATGTTGCACTTCTGTTTGCAGCAGCTGTTGCCTTGTAAACTTCTTCATCAAAGGTTGTGCTCTTATCTTCAGGAGCATAAATGCCTGAATCAATAATAAGGCGGTTGACAAGTTCTGTAGGAGAAGAAACTCCGGCCTGCTTTGCCATATCTGCAAGAACACGGTAAATAACTTCATTCTGATAAGCCTGATACCAAGCTGAATACATTCCTGACCAATCACCTGAAAGGTAGGCTGACATGTAGTCAGAGTTGTTCACTGTATTGTAGAAAACAGAACCGGCCTCATATCTGATAGGCTGTCCCTTGTAGTAACCGAAAACGTTGCTGTCATCATGGTCCTGCTGATACATGATAATCACGTAGGACAGTCCTCCGACCATAAGGAGGGCAAGAACAGCAATAACAATGGTTGTACCTATTCGCTTGGCTGTCCAAGGTTCCTTTTTCTTGTTCTCTTTCAATTTCAGATCTTCTGCCATTTAAAGACCTCTTGTAGTTTTAAGATTTTTCGGGCAGAGAGGATTTGAACCTCCGACTTTCTGGTCCCGAACCAGACGCGCTAGCCCCTGCGCTACTGCCCGTAAACGCGTAAATTAGAATATGTTTTTATCAGTTGAGTGTCAATTACCGCACCTATTGTGTTATAGTATCAACATGAGCTTCAAAGACTGGGATTCATATACACTCAGCTACCCTTCCGGAGGATGGTCAGTAACGGCACAGATTAGCCGCATTCCTTCATCTAGAATTTTCAGCATCAGGTTCACAGATAATTCCACTGGAAAAGAATGTGTGGCAGAGGAAAAAAGACTCAACTTCAAACTTGAAAAAGACTGGAAAGAAGACAGCTTTGTTGTCTTTTCAGGAGATCAGCTTCTTCTCAGTTTTATTCACAAGAACGGAAAGAGAAGCATAATTGCAAATGCGCCTGACCTAAATCTTCCTGACGGAAGAAAAGGTCTTACACTATACCTGACGCTCAAAGGCGGCAAAACAACAGAGGAAGATGGTCCGATTGTAAGATGCACAGACATGAAAGCCTCAGGCGATATTCGTTTGGGACATGACACCCTGGATTTGAAGGCAGACAACTGCACAGGGTGTTTTGAGTGGGGCCGTACAAAATAAAAAGAAAGGAGAAAAACAATGGCAGAAACACTTTTTACAAAAATTGCAAAGGGAGAAATTCCATCAGTAAAGATTTATGAAGACAATATTTGTTTTGCAATTCTTGACATTAATCCTATCGTGAAAGGACACTCATTGGTCATCTCCAAAGAGCCCTATCCTAACATGGCAGAAACTCCCGAAAGTGTTCTTGAGCATATGATTCTTGTTGCAAGAAAAGTTGACGGAAAACTCAGAGAGCAGCTTCACTGCGACGGAACAAACGTTCTTATCAACAACGACAAGGCATCCGGACAAGAAATACCCCATCTGCACTTCCATGTAATTCCCAGATTCAAAGATGACGGCAGACGTTTCGGTTTTGAACACGACAAGTATGAAGACGGTGAAATGGCAGAGATGGGCAGGAGGCTCCTCTTAAAGTGAACTGTCCCTACTGCAATACCCGTGTTGACGGTATCTATTACTCAACAACCTGTCCCAAATGCGGAAAAGCCCTGCATACATGCGTTGCATGCAAGTTTTACTCTCCCCAATCCCATTACGGTTGCAGAGAAAATGTTGACGAACTTGTCCAGGACAAGATGAGGCAGAATTTCTGCGACAGTTTTTCACTTACTGATAAGAAGATTGAGAACTCAGACTCAGAGCAAAAGAAAGCAATAGACGCCTTCAACAGTTTCTTCAATATCTGAAAACTGCGCCTTCAGTCGTACATCTGTGAAAGAATTTTTCTGAATGCAGAATCATCCTGCTTGAGGATTCTGGATCCGCGAGTAATTTTGCACAGACTTATCTCCATGTCATGCGCAATCTTACGCTGGGTTGTTCCTTTGTACAGTTCTTTAAGAAGATACCAGCGCTTTGCAATATCCTCACGCTCTGCGGGAGTAAGAAGTTCTTCCAGAAGTTTGCGCATGTTTGCCTTATCAGTCTCTGCTGCAAAAATCTCTACAAGTTCACTCAGATTATCCACCTTTTCCTCCTCAAAGCATTGGTGCAACTGCCCTGACTACCCCACGGAAAACACGTCTGAGTCTTCCAACCCTCTTTCTGTAATCCGTCGGAACCTGCTCACACAGTTCAAATGTCTTAAGAAAATCTGCCTTGACCTCCCTCACCGTCTTGCCTCCGTAGAAAACAGTTGCACATTCAAAGTGCAGGAAGAAGGACCTGAAATCCATGTTTGTAGTTCCAAGTATAGCACGTTTGTCATCCGACACAAACATCTTGGAATGTATGAAGCCCGGCCTGTATTCGTAGATTTTCACCCCGTTTTCAACCAGCCTGTAGTAATTGCTCTCAGTCACCTCAAAGACAATTTTCTTGTCCGGAATTGACGGTGTGATAATCCTGACATCCACCCCGCTCTTTGCCGCCAAAATCAGCGCATCCTGCATAACAGAATCAAGAATCAGGTACGGCGTTGTTATCCACACGTAGTCGTTGGCATTGTTAATAATTGTCAGGTAGGCATTTTCGGCCACGCGGTCGTCATCCAGCGGGCTGTCCCCATAGCTCTGTATATAGCCGGAGGACCGGCGATATTTTAAAGTAGGCGCATATTTCTGAGGGTCTTCTATCCTATCCTGCTTAGGTGCTGCAAAGTTCCAAAGTTCAATGAACATCAGTGTGCAGTTCCAAACACCGGCTCCTTTGATAATAAAAGAATTGTCCTTCCAATGTCCAAAGCGGATTTTCCTGTTTATGTACTCATCTGCCATGTTCAGGCCGCCGCTTATTGCAACATTGCCGTCCACAATACACATCTTTCTGTGGTCACGATAGTTCAGCCTGGGGTTCATTCTTGGCTTGATAGGGTTAAAGCACACAGCCTGAATTCCAAGTTTTCTCAAAGCATTATCGTAGCCGCCTTTGAGAGTAAAAGAGCAGCCGATATCGTCATACATGAGGCAGACCTTAACTCCCTGCGCTGCCTTCCTCTTGAGAATCTCCATCACGCTATCAAGAAGCTCTCCGTTATCATAGATGAAGAACTCCAAGAAAATGAAGTTCTTGGCCTTCTCAAGCTCTTCCAAAAGCGGAAGGTAGGCCCTGTCACTCTGAGGGAAGTAAGTTACGTTTGAGTTTGAATAAACAAGGGCATTAGTATGGTTCTGAATGTATTTTGCAAGGTTTCTGTCATCGGGGTCCTTAAGGCTGTCAACTTCAATGCTGCAGCCGGGAATATCGTTCCAACCCTTAAGTGCGTTTGCCTTATACATGCTCCTGATCTTGGATTCTTTTCTGCCCTGCTTTTTGTTTCCGAACAGGAGGTACAGAATTCCTCCCAAAAGCGGAATGACAAGAACAACAAGCATCCAGCTCATTCTGTACTCAGGGGCATCGTCTCTACAGAAAATCATTAAGGCAAGCACCGTTGCAACAGCGCTGTACAACGTAAATGATATGGAAAAATCTCCAAGATAAATAATAAGCACAACAATGAAAGCAATCTGAACTAAAATTGCCAGAACTGCCCAAAAGAGTCTGCTTGAAAAAATCTTGAGAAGTTTATGCAAGGTCAATCATCCTCATTAAGATCTGTGTCGGGCATGCGGTCATCTTCATCATCTTCTTCTTGGCGCACAACCTGTTCTCGTACAACAAAGGCCGGTCCATTGTAATCCTTAATCAGTGAAAGCCCCTCAAACGGTTTTCCGCATGCAACAAGATCCTTGTTGTCCTCCATTGACTGGGCAAAAGCCTTACGAGTTGCAGGATTCTCCAATCCCTTGAAAAGGTTTTCCATGTAATCTTTTGAAACAGTACAAGTTGCAGGATAGTTCTTTGTAAGTCCCCACCCTATGTATGTCATTGCATTTTCGTACTCTTTCTTATGAACCTCAACCTGGGCTCCGTGCAGATACGCCTCAGGGAACACTGCATTTTCAACATTAATCAGGTGGTCATAGATTTCTCCAGCCTTGTTCCAGCGTCCTACCAAAATGGCATACCAACCCTTGTTATCAACAAAACCCGGAACATCTATTTCAAGTTCATCAGCACGGGCAATAATCTTCTTTGCTTTTTCAACTCTGCCGTCTGCGAGAAGGTATGTTGTAAGGTTTACATAGAGGTTGTTATCCCCGTATCCGGCATCCAAAACGCTTTCAAGCATGTCTATTGCTCCGGATGTGTCTCCTTCTTTCCAAAGACCCATGGAAAGTCCGATTTTTGCCCTGTTTATATCTTCTTTGCTGCCCTTCTTCAGAACGTCTTTGAGAATGGCAATGCCTTCGGATGTGTGGTTTTTCTGAATCAGAACTGTTCCGATTGCAATTTTCTGCTCATTGCCCACCCCGGCCTTAACAGAAGCCTTAAGTTTTGCAATTGCTTTCTCATCCTCACCCATCTTCAAATATGAGGCTCCCTGTGCAAAGTAAACAAAGCCTCGTCTTAGGAAGATGAAAACTCCCAAAGTAACAACAATTATTGCCACCCTGAGCATTGTTGGCATTTGAACAAACAAACTTCCGACAATAATAAAAAGCGCTCCCAGAAACAGAAGAACTGATTTATTGAACTTTGTCTGCTGTGTATAAGGCATTATTTCTCTTCCTCCGCTGATTCTATTGAAAACTCGCATCCGCAGTACTGCTGTCTATACAGTCCCAACTCTTTGGACAATCTTATGCTTTCCGCGTATCCGTTTTTCTTTTTAAAATCCATTTCTTCAAAACCTTCGTAGTTTTTTCCAACTCTGAAGATTGTGCTGCTGTTTTTGTATCTGCTTACAGTAAGTGTTGTAGTAAAGTGTTCAATCCCCAATCTCTTGGCTTCTTCAAAAGCTTCTTTCAGATTGAAGTCAAAGCACCTTTCACACCTTTTACCACCCTCGGGTTCGTTTTCAAAACCTTTTACGTAATCAAGCCATGCTTCATGGTCATACTCAACTCTGTGCACTTCAAGTCCGTAGTGTGAAGCAACCTTCAGAAGTTCTTCCCACCTCTTTTGGTTCTCCTCTTGTGGCCATATGTTGCTGTTGCCGTAGCAGATCACAGGACTCCACCCTTCTTCAATCAGCCTTTTAAGACAAAGTGTGGAGCAAGGTCCGCAACAACAGTGAACCAGAATTTTTCTTCCCATAGAAACAATAATAATAAAAAAGAACACTCAATGCCACAGATAAAACAGTACTGGACATAATCCGCACAATATGCAAGAATAGTTGACGCAACGCACGGTTAACTCAGCGGGAGAGTGCCACCTTGACGTGGTGGAGGTCGTAGGTTCAAACCCTACACCGTGTAAATGCTAAGAGCAGGTTAAATACCTGCTCTTTTGCATTTAAAAGGTCCAATTAGGGTTTGAACCGGAGCGTTAAGCAAGAGCCGAGATGTCGCAGGGTCTTGCAGCGGAGGCGGCCTGAAGCCAGACTTCCGGGAGGCGTAAGGCAAACCCTACACCGTGTAAACGGAACAGCGTCCTATATGGGCGCTGTTTTCGTTTATAGGTTTGATTAAAGTCCTTGCATTTCGATGATAGACCTAGTTTTTATGCCTAAATTATCGAATTTTTCGATGATAAACCCCATTTTTATGCTTTAATTATCGAAATGAGCAGAGGCATCTGAATATTTATTTCTTGGTGCCGCGGTATTCAACGCACATCATTGTAATGTCATCAAACTGGTCTGCGCCTTTCTCAAAGGCATCAACAGCTTTTCTTACGTTGATAAGAATGTGCTGAGGATCTGCATTAGGCTCAGAGTTCAAAGCATTAATCATGCGCTCACTGCCAAAAAATTCACCAGCTGCATTTGTTGCTTCCGGGACACCGTCTGAATAGAGGAAAAGCTTTGAACCGGGCTTAAGTGTTATTTCGTAGTCGGTGTACTTTGCTGTATCAAGACCGCCCACAACCACGCCGTGCTTATCTTTGTATATCTCAAACTTTCCTTTCGGTCCCTTGATGACAGGATATTCATGACCGGCGTTGGATGCCACAAGACGTCCTGTAGACACCTCAAGAATTCCAATCCAAACAGTAACAAACATCTCTTCCCTATTGCTGTTGTAGATAGACTTGTTGGAGTCCATAAGAATCTGAGCCGGAGACTTGCCCATCATGGCATTGTTGGCAATTGTAATCTTAGAAGCCATCATAAACAGAGCTGCAGGAATACCCTTTCCGGAAACATCGGCAACAACCAGACACAGATGATTATCATCAACAAGGAAGAAATCGTAGAAGTCTCCTCCAACTTCCTTGGCAGGATCCATTGAAGCGTAGATGTCAAACTCCTTCCTGTCAGGGAAACAAGGGAAGATATTGGGAAGCATATCGCTCTGAATTCTTGTAGCCAGATTCAGTTCGGTGCTGATTCTCTCCTTCTCCGCAGTGGCTGTAGTAAGCTTTTTGACATAATCAACAATGCTCTTTTCCATGCGGTCTATGGATTCAGCCAAAGTGCCAATTTCATCATTTCTGGCAATATCTTCCTTGAGGGCCTTTGCAGTCAACATCTTACCATCCGAGGCAAATCTTGAAGCTTCTGCTGAAATCTTTGTCAAAGGATTAAGGATGATACGTTTCAGATATCTGCTCTGCAGTAAGATAATCAAACCGGAGATAATCAGGAGAGAGATGATTATGTTCTGAACATACTGAGAACGTCTGGTTGTAATTGCATCCATCTGGCGCTGAACACACAGAATCGCCCTGGTTCTGCCATCAGAATCCTTAATGGGAACCATGGCTGTAATGTGGGCTTCTGTTTCAATATAACCTTTGTCACGAATTACAATCTCTGAATCAGACTCGCCTTCATAAAGCTTGCGATACTTGGTTTTGTAATCATCATTGGTTGTCTGTCTGTAGTAACCGAAATGAAAACGTGAATAGTTACTGTTTTTGTTGATTGTGGAAATGATGAAGGTAATGTGGTTGTAGTCAGTCAGGTTTGGGCAGATTACGTAGATAAAAGTAGCACCTGATGTATTGCACAGGGAGTCCATCTTTTCATACAGCTGGGCATACTCCTCTGTCTCTCCATTGCTGGCAATAAGAGCACCAAGTCTGTCGCCGTCAATCATTACTTTTGCAGTTTCTGCTATTTCTATTGCACCCTTTTGGTAGATGCTGGACATAGCATTTGTAATGCTGTTATAGCCTACAATACAGGCAATTACACC
>CADCOT010000011.1 GCA_902803145.1 uncultured Spirochaetales bacterium
AGGAGATTTGATTATGGCATTTGATTTCAAGAAAGAGTACAAAGAGTTTTACATTCCTTCATCAAGGCCTGCAATTATTACGGTTCCTGCGTTCAACTTCATTGCCGTAAGAGGCAAGGGAAACCCCAATGACACGGACGGAGAATACTCAAAGGCTCTGAACTTGCTCTACGGAATGGCCTACACAATAAAGATGAGCAAAAAAACTGACTACAGGATTGACGGATATTTTGATTATGTAGTTCCTCCACTTGAAGGATTCTGGTGGCAGGACGGGACGGAGGGGGTTGACTATGCCCACAAGGAAAACTTCAGATGGATCTCCGTTATCAGACTTCCAGATTTTGTAACAAAAAAAGATTTTGACTGGGCCGCAGCAGAGGCAACCCGAAAGAAAAAGGCAGATTTCTCAAAGGTGGAGTTTCTGACAATGGAGGAGGGGCTTTGTGTTCAGTGTATGCATACGGGTCCTTATGACAGTGAACCTGCCACAGTGCAACTCATGCATAAGTATTCTCATGATCAGGGCTATGAACTTGATTTTTCTGAAAAAAGACTTCATCACGAAATATATCTAAGTGACCCCAGGAAAGTTGCTCCGGACAAGAACAAGACCGTGATCCGCCATCCTGTAAGGAAAAAATAACATGGCATCAAGCAGAGAATATCTGGACTTCATATTGGAACAGTTGTCGGAAGTAGAAGGGATTTCATGGCGTGCAATGATGGGCGAATATCTCATCTACTGTAAGGGCAAACTAGTGGGTGGTATTTATGACGACCGCTTTTTACTTAAGTCAACAAATGCAGCCATGAATCTAATGCCGGAAGCACAACTGGAGATTCCATATGAAGGAGCCAAAGAGATGCTTCTGGTAGATAATGTGGAGAACAGGGAATTCTTGAAAGAATTGTTTGATTCAATATATGAAGAAATCCCAGTTGCAATGGTTTATAAACGGAGGAAAAGATGAGCCTGCGAACTGATATTTTGAAGAAGACCTATAATCTTATACCTCATGAAGAAGGCGGAAGCTTCTCGGAGGTGTATACATCGCCGCAGGCAAAGAACGGGAGGTCTTTGGCCGGAAGTATCTTTTTTCTTCTTGATAGCAAAGAGGTCTCACAATTCCATCAGATAGACTGTGATGAGATTTGGTATTTTCATGAGGGATGCGGCATGGATATCTCTATTTTGGAACCAAACGGAAATGTAAGTCATGTTTATCTTGGAAACGATATTGAGAAGGGCCAGCGTGCTATGGCTATTATTCCTAAAGGTGCAATTTTCAGTGCAGCAAATCTTGATAATGACGGGTACACTTTTGTTTCCTGCGTAACTGTTCCAAAGTTTTCATATGATGGTTTCAGGCTTGTTCCTAAAGATGACAAAATGTTGTAATTGACCTTTAGGGAACATTGTACTACTATATATTGTATAAAAGTTCCCTAAAGGAGGCAGTATGGAAGACTTTAATCAGATTCAAAGGCTTCTGCAGGCAAAAGCTGATTGTCAGGCACGAATCAATCTGATTCCATATGATGGTTCCCCAGAAGTAAAAGAAAACTCAAGTGGCAGATATTTGTATATCAGAAAGCGCATAGGAAGCAGACTTACATCAAAATATGTGGATGTTTATTCTGAAGAGCTCTACCAGTTGCTTGTCCGTAATGCCAAGGAACTTAGGGAACTGAAGAAAACTGTA
Organism: uncultured Spirochaetales bacterium; assembly: GCA_902803145.1. Taxonomy (GTDB): domain Bacteria; phylum Spirochaetota; class Spirochaetia; order Sphaerochaetales; family Sphaerochaetaceae; genus RUG14846. Next base: position 1,707 of record CADCOT010000011.1, read on the forward strand.
AGAAAAATAGATAAACAACTTGCAGATTTGGGTTATGTTGCCTCTGATTTGAAACCACGAGTGATTCAGAACCTGGAATTTGCAAGAGCAAATATGAAAACCAACATATATGATCAGGCTGTTTTAGAAGGAGTAGCTACCTCATTCCCGCAGACGGAGGAAATAATAGATAACGGGATAGTCAATGGAATGACGGCTTCTGATGTTCAGAAGATTTTAAATCTTAAGCACGCATGGGAGTTCATACTTGATAATGATGTAATTCAGACAAAATCTGATTATTACCTTTTGTCGCATATCGGGAGACTTGTTAACGAAGGTTTTTTTGTAGATGGAGGAAAAATCAGGGGAGTGCCTGTTTCAATAGGGGGCAGTACATTCAAACCTCCAATTCCGATAGAATCTGTTGTGAAAGAAAAGATAGACTCAATTCTGAAATCACAGAAGGATATTATTGATATTGCGATTGAACTTTGTATGTACAGCATGAAGACCCAGATTTTTATAGATGGAAATAAGCGAGCATCAGTAATCTATGCTAATCACTATCTGATATCACATGGACAGGGTTTGTTGGTAATACCTGAAAACCACGTATCAGAATTCAAGAGGAAACTTGTTGATTACTATGAGGGTGAGGATATTGCTGTTATCAGTTCGTTTCTGAAACATAACTGTTGGAAAAACTTCTGAGTAAGTATGGGGATTTATCATGGAATACATTAGAGTAACTGAGGAAAATCTGGAAAAGGAGCACATCTGCTGTGCAATATCCAACAACAAGGATGTTCAGGTATCATCCAAGAAAGCATGGCTTTCAGACCGTTTCAAAGAGGGATTGGTTTTTCTGAAAAGCACCGAGCGCGGAAAATGCTTTATTGAGTATTTACCGGCTGAAAACGCATGGAACCCTATTGAGGCTGACGGTTATATGTACATAGATTGTCTTTGGGTGTCCGGTTCATTCAAAGGTCATGGTTATTCCAATGACCTGCTAAATGCGTGCATAGAGGACAGCAAGCAAAAGAATAAAAAAGGTCTTTGCATACTAAGTTCAGCAAAGAAAAAACCATTTTTGGCGGATCCGAAATATTTGAAATACAAAGGCTTTGACGTATGTGATGAGGCTGATAACGGAATCCAGTTATGGTATCTGCCTTTCTCTTCAGATGCCAGCCATCCAAGGTTTAAGGACTGTGCAAAGCATCCTCATGTTGATGAGGGCGGATACGTTCTGTACTATACCAGCCAGTGTCCGTTCAATGCAAAATACGTTCCAATTGTTGAACAGACGGCAAAAGAGCACAACATTCCTTTTTGTGCAATTCATATTGAATCTAAAGAGCAGGCTCAGAATGCACCGACACCAATTACTACCTATGCTTTGTTCTACAACGGAAAGTATCTGACTAATGAGCAGATGAACGATACTAAATTCTTAAAGGTAGCTAATGAAACTTAAAAACACACTGATTGTCGTTAAAGATATTGAGAAGGCCAAGCAGTTTTATCATGATTTGTTTGGTCTTGAAATGATTCTTGATAACGATGGAAACATGATTTTAACAGATGGCTTGGTTCTTCAGGAAGAGAAGTATTGGAAGAAATTTCTCGGTAAGGACATTATTCCGGAGAACAATTCTTGCGAACTCTATTTTGAAGAGCAGGACATAGAAGGTTTTGTAGAAAAGCTTGAAAACTATTATCCTGATGTGAAGTACGTTAACAGACTAATGACGCACAGTTGGGGTCAAAAAGTCATTCGCTTTTATGATCCGGATGGAAATCTGATTGAAGTAGGGACACCGGTATAAATGAAAACAGATATGTGTGTGGCCTGCGGTGAAGGCTTTGTAAATATTCGCGTTGGAGCTCTGATTGTTAAAGATGGAAAGGTTCTCATGGTAGAGAGCAATAGAGGCTATCTTTACTCAGTTGGCGGAAGAATCAAAATGGGAGAAACAGCACAAGAGGCTGTTGTGCGTGAAGTCTTTGAAGAGACCGGCGTGAAGATGAACGTCAGAAAGCTGATTGCCGTGCAAGAGAACTACTTCTATGGAGATTCTCCTTCAAAAATGGGTAAACAGTTTTACGAGATAGCATTCTATTTTCAGATGGATGTTCCTAAAGATTTTGAGCCTGTAAGCTACACTGTTACAGAGGGCAGTGTCAGTGAGAACTTGGTCTGGGTTGCTCCTGATTCAGAAAAAACGCTCTATCCCGATTTCTTCCGTGAAGAAATTATAAATCCGTCAAAAACTGTCAGGTATTTACTTTCAGATGAGAGGTAATATGAAAGGTTTTTGCGAAAAGAAATTCACTTCAATGTTGATATCAGGTACATTCACCAAGGCGGTTATGTACCTTATGCTGCTTTGCGACAGCATTATTGCCGGTTACTTTATTGGAAACACTGGAGTTGCCGGAATTAACGCAATAACACCTGTTACAGCCATTGTTACCTTCTTTGGAGACCTGGTTTCAACAGGCGTTGGAATTGTATTTGCCAGAGAAGTAGGGGCCATGAGAAAAGAAAGGGCGGATCAAATCTACGGGCAGGGTCTGATTGTCAGTATTGGAATTGGGCTTCTCTCTGCAGTTCTGATTTTGGTAATGAAGGATGTTTACTTCAGAGTCAGCGGTATTACCGGCGATATTCTTGAAAGAGCACTTGAGTATTACCGGTGGATTCCAATAAATGCCTTCCTGACAATTGTCATTTTCTACCTTGAGCAGATGGTCTTCAGTGACGGAGATGAGCTGATTAACAACATCTGCTATGGCTTCCAGATTGGAGGCAACATCCTTTCCTCAATTATACTGACAAAATACTTTGGAATGGCCGGTATCATCTTCGGTTCAATAGTGGGAAACACTCTGGGAATCCTTACCTGTCTTTTGCATTACTTCAGGAAGGAAAACACTCTGCACTTTGTTTGGCATCTGTCATTCAAGGACTTCTTGCTTACATCTAGGTACAGTATTGTAGATTCTTCCGTATACATTTGTTGGGGTCTGATGGACTACGTTCTAATCAGTATTGTTTCAGTAAACTACGGTCAGAGCGGTCTTATTACCCTTGCAGTTGTAGTAAGCCTTATTGAGTTCGGTGTTGTTCTGGACGGAGTAGGTATGGCCATGCAGCCTTTGATGGGTACCTACTATGGAGAGAAAAACCATAAACTGATTAAAAGAGTCATGAAATCCGGATACAAGGCAGCGATAATTGAAGGTGCTGTTGCAACAGCCCTTATCTGGATTTTTGCAAAGCAGTTCTGTGCTTTGTTTGGTATAGCCGGTGGCGATGTCCTTGCTCCTTCAATCACGGCTTTAAGAATTGTGTCGCTCGGTTTTGTATTTTGCAGCTGTGTTTCACTTACCACATCCTATTACATGCTGACTGACCACATAGGTATGGCAACATCCTTTGCCTGTCTTCAAAATGGCCTGTTATATATTCTTCTTCCCATTCTAGGCTCAACGTTGTTTGGATTGAACGGTATGTGGGCAGGTTTTGTTATAGCTCCGATTCTGACTCTTTGTTTTGCCATGTTCTTTGTTTATCTGAAGTTTGGGAAGGATAACTTTCCATTCATACTTAAGAGTATGGAATCGGAAATAGAGGTTATGGACAATGTTCTTACACCTGAAAATGCTGTGACCTTATCCGAACAGGTCCGGGACAGCATACTTTCACATAATTACTCAAACTCAGTGGCCAACCATGCGGCTCTCTTTGTGGAGGAACTGGGTTCTACCATTCTTGAGGTTAATGAAAAGACAAAGAAGCCTGTTCTGATAGAGCTGTCACTTTTCTTTAAGGAAGATTCTGTTTTAATTATCTTGCGTGATTCCGGAGAGCTGTTTGATGCCTCAGACCCGAATCTTAAGGTTAAGGGCTTAAGCAGTTTTGTACTCAATGGGCTGATGGAAGCACAAAAGGAAAAAGAGTACCTTGTTACTACAGGTTATAACAGGAATATAATAAGGTTTAAGGGAACCTCTGAGTGTACATAATTGTTTACGACTTTGGAACAAGCACTGTTAAAACATGTCTGTTCAATATTGACTCTAAAATAAAACTGTTGGCAGGAGCCTCTGCGGATTATAACCTGTATATCTCAGACGATGGTGGTTCGGAGCAGGATACCGAGGAGTGGTGGGTAGCTCTGTGTTCAACTACAAAAGAAGTGTTAAAGAAATCCGGACTAGAACCGTCGCAGATTGAGGGTATATCGTTTTGCACACAGATGCAGGGGACCGTTCTTGTAGATCAGAACGGCAACGCACTCAGACGCCCAATGAACTATTTGGACCATAAGGGAGAAAAGGAATATAAATCCAGTATGGGAAGCGGTCTTGTCAAAGTAGATGGCTGCAATGCCCGTATGACTGTCAAGAATCTCAGTGTCAACAAAACAGGTTCATTCAGTGCAAAGGATCCGGTTTGGAAGTATAAGTGGGTAGAGAACAATGAGCCTGAGGTCTTCAGTAAGGTTTATAAATGGCTGGACATAGGAGACTACCTGGTTGCCAGATGTACTGGAAGGATTGTAAGGACTGTGGACTCGGCCTTTGCAACATTCCTCTATGATAGTCGTAAGAAACGTTGGAGTAAGGGCCTTCTGAAGATGTACAAGGTAAATCCAGCTCACATGCCAGAGGTAATTGAATGTACAGAGGCCGCAGGAACTCTTACCCAAAAGGCAGCTAAAGAGCTGGGGCTGGTTGCAGGTACGCCTGTTTTTGCAGGAGGAGATGCAACGCTTACCAACATCGGTGCGGGCTCTGCCCTGCCGGGCGATACTCACATCTACATTGGAACTTCCGGTTGGGTAATAACTTTCATGGATTATCAGAAGGTTGACTTGCTTTCAAGAATTGGCGGAATAGTATCAGTTAAACATGGTTATTATGTTTATTACGCTGAGCTCGAAACGGCCGGAAAATGTTTTGAATGGGTAATGAATCATCTTGCTCTTGATGAAATTGGTATGTATCTGTCTCGAACCAAGATTACAGATGTAGAGAGCAAGTATCTGAGTCTTTACGACTATCTTTCTGAAGAAGTAAGTAAGGTTCCACCTGGAGCAAACGGAGTAATCTTTACACCTTGGATACACGGCAATCGCTGTCCGTTTGAAGATTCCAAGGCTGGCGGAATGTTCTTCAATATAAGGATTGAAAACGGAAAGAGAGACATGATTCGTGCTGTACTTGAGGGTATTTGCTACCACCTGCGCTGGATGCTTGAGCTGTCATCAAAAAAGGTGAAGACATCGCAAACCATCAGGTTTGTGGGCGGAGGTGCTCTGTCTAAAGTGACTTGCCAAATGCTTGCAGATATTACAGGACGCAAAATAGAGACAGTTGATAATCCACAGAGTGCAGGAGCTACAGGTTCTGCACTTGTTGTGGCCGCAGGCATTAAAGGCGAGGATGTATTTGAGCTTTCACGCTGCCTTGTAAAAGCCAACCATGTCTACATTCCCAATCCAGAATACAGAGAAGTGTATGACCGTAACTTCAAGGTATTCAAACGGCTTTACAAGTCCAATGTTAAAAACTTTAGAGATTTAAATATGGATAATTAGTATGAATGTATATGACTTTGACGGAACAATTTATCCTACAGATTGTACAATAGGCTTTGGTTTTTGGTGTATGTGGCGTCATCCAACGCTGTGGTTTACCTTTTTCCCAAAAACTATTTTGTCATTTCTTTTGCATAAAATGGGAAAAATTCCAAATTACCTGCTGCAACGCAGAATGTTCAGTTTTCTTACAAAGGTCAACGATTTTGACAAGCAGATTGAACTCTATTGGGACAAAAATGAAAAAAAGATAGCTTCATGGTATCTTTCCCAGAAAAGACCGGATGACCTGATTTTAAGTGCATCGCCTGAGTGTATCATTGCCCCAATTGCCAAAAGGCTTGGCGTAAAGTATATTGCTTCGGAGTTTGACCGAGAAACCGGGGTGTTTGTAAACAATCTTATGTATGCAAAGGAGAAGGCTAAGTACATAATTGACCATGGCTTCCCCAGGATAGAAAACTTCTACTCGGACTCTCTTGCAGATACACCGCTTGCTCTTTGTGCAGAGAAGGCTCACCTGGTTACAAACAAGGCCAGCACAGTTATTGATTGGCCTAATCTTGATGATAAAACCATGGAAAAGGTAAAAGAGAAGGTTGATACAGGATGGAATATCCATCTGAAAGATGACTGATTTTTTGTATATGAAGAAGAATATATTAATTTTTACAATTATTAGTATTTTTATGTGTTTGGTTGGATGCGGTTCAATAACTAATGATTCATCAGGTTTTGTATCTGTAGGAGATGTAATTCCTGAAGCTATCCTGGAGATTCGCTATTATACAGATTACAACTTTGTAGGAGAGCGCATTGATGGATATGAGGAGCCTGTGGCTCTTCTGACCAAAGAGGCGGCCGTGGCTTTGAAAGCTGTTAGCGATGAACTTGTGGAAAAAGGGTATCAATTGAAGATTTATGATGCCTATCGTCCGCAGATGGCTGTTGATCACTTTATCAGATGGGCCAAGGATGTTGATGATACCAAAATGAAGGAGCACTTCTATCCTGAGCTGGAAAAGGACGTTCTGTTCCCTCAGGGCTACATTATGGAGCAATCAGGCCATAGCCGCGGTAGCACGGTTGACCTTACATTGTTTGACACCAGAACACAAAAAGATGTGGATATGGGTGGCACTTTTGACTACTTTGGACCGTTGAGTCATCCGGACTATACGGGAATTACAGAAGAGCAGTATGCAAACCGCATGCTGCTGCGAAATGCAATGCTAAGCCATGGCTTTAAGCCTCTTGCAGAGGAGTGGTGGCACTTTACTTTGGAAAACGAGCCATATCCAAACACTTATTTCACATTCCCGGTAAATAGCGCAAATGGACACAAAACTCTTTCTTCAGGCAATAATTAAATTCACTATGGGGCTGCTGCTGGTTGGCCTCTTGCTTTTCCTGCCGGCAGGAACACTTGAGTATTGCCAGGCTTGGCTTCTTATTATCATCCTCTTTGTTCCTATGTTCATTGCAGGCCTTGTGATGATGAAAAAGAGTCCTGAATTGCTTAAAAAGAGGCTGAATGCAAAAGAAGAACAGTCTGAGCAGAAGACAGTAATCAAGCTAAGCGGCTTGATGTTTTTTGCAGCTTTTGTTGTTGCAGGACTGAACTTCCGTTTCAGTTGGATTGTACTTCCACTTTGGGTCTCCTATGCCGCTGCCGCAGTCTTTTTGTGTGCCTATGCGCTTTATGCAGAAGTTCTCAGAGAAAACGTCTATCTTTCCAGAACAATTGAGGTTCAGAAAGACCAGAAGGTGATTGATACCGGTTTGTACTCAGTTGTAAGGCATCCTATGTATATGACTACATTGTTTCTTTTTCTCTCAATGCCGTTGGTTTTAGGTTCGGTCATTTCATTTGTAATCACGCTGTTCTATATCCCAATCATTGCCAAAAGAATCAAAAACGAGGAGCAGGTCCTTGAAAATGGACTTGCCGGATACAAAGAATATAAGCAGAAAGTTAAATACAAAGTGATTCCGATTATTTGGTGAATTACGCAGAGTCCTCCATGCGGGCAACCAGTGGAAAAATCGGTACCAATTTCCCGATCCGACTAACAGAAGGGCAAAACAGTTATTGTCATAAATCATTTTGCCATAATAAACTCATATCCGGAGATTTGATAAAAGTGATGGAAAACATTGATAAATATATTGCTTCTCAGAGTCCTGAAGCTCAGAACAAACTGAATGAACTACGCACAATTCTGAGAAATGCCTTGCCGGATGCAGAAGAGCGGATCTCATGGGCAATGCCTACATTTTGGAAGGGAAGAAATATTATCCATTTTGCTGCCTTTAAGAATCACATTGGTTTGTATCCGGGCGACCAAGCAATTGAGGCATTTAAAAATGAACTTTCAGATTTCAGCGTCAGCAAGGGAACAATCCGTTTTTCATATGACAAAGAATTGCCGGCAAGTCTGATTGAGAGAATTGCTAAGTGGTGTTATGGAGAATATGGTAAATGATTACAGTTAATCTTTATTACACAGGAAAAAATGGCTCTGCCAGAGCATTTTGTCAGGAAATGGAATCATCCGGTGTTGCAGAAGAGATAAGATCAGAAGCAGGAAATCTGAGATATCAGTATTTTCAATCACTGTCTGATCCAGAAACAGTTCTGTTAATTGATTCATGGAAGGACCAGGCATCTTTGGATGCTCACCATGCATCTCCAATGATGGAAAGAATTGCAAAGCTCAGAGAAAAGTATGACCTTCACATGGTTGTGGAGCGCTTTACTGAAGCTGATGCAAATAAGGCAGATGAAAAATTCATAAGAAAATAATGTGAAAACCACTTTACAAAATGTATCGCATACGACATAATTCAGACAACAAGTCGCATGCGACACATATTTGGAGGTAGCCAGATGGAAGATAAGTACAGTTCTCTCAGACTGAAAAATCAGCTTTGCTTTCCTCTGTATGCCGTTTCAAACATGATAACCAGAAAATACAAGCTGCTGCTTGATAAATTGGATCTGACCTACACCCAGTACATTGTCATGATGGTTCTGTGGGAGAAGGGGCAGACCAATGAAAAGTTCCTATGCCAGACGCTCTGTTTAAAGTCAAATACCTTGGCCCCTCTTTTGAAGAAGCTTGAGGCAAAAGGGTACATTACAAAAGAGAAAGATGAAGCTGATGAGCGCAACATTGTAATTACCCTGACAGAAGAGGGGAAAGACCTTCAGGACAAGGCCTTGTGCGTTCCGCCT
>CADCOT010000012.1 GCA_902803145.1 uncultured Spirochaetales bacterium
ATTGAACATTTGATACCACGTACATTCAGATTCATAGCACAATCCTCCTTGTTTTGATTGGTATAACTCTATTTTAAAACCAAACTATCCAAAAGGCAAACAAAGAAACTCCTCGCGCGTATATTGATAACTAGTAATAAATGAAATACAATTCTTCAAGAACCTGAGAGGGAAAAGTCTTCTTACCAACTCATACCATGTTCAGGCAGGGGAGAAGGGAGAAGATCCAATTCTTTTTTGAAGCACACTGATGGTGTGTTGGGTTTCTGTACACTTTTTCTATGGGAAAACACTTCTACAACATTTTTATCATGCCTCTTGTTGCTGTTTCAGCCTTGGTGTTCTTTCTTCACGGATGGTTTCCAAGACTGTACGGTGGCTGTGTGCGTCCTCTTGTAATGACAATGCGTAGCGCAAGAAGAGTAGAAAGTGTTCAGAGCTTAAAAGAAACCAAACGCCCTGACAGGTCTGTTTGTTTCTCTCTTGTCTTTGACAATGAAAGAAACAACGTAATCAGACTGATTAAACTTGATTCGGATTACGACGAACCTGAAAAGAAATATAATCTCAAGGAGTCTGCGTAAGTGGAAAGAAAATGCAGCCGGTAGAATCTATCGGCTGTGTTTTTTTGTATTCAGACATGAAAAAGTTTTTTCTTCTAGCTTCAACTGACTATCTGCTCATGGTAGTTGTTGGTTTTGTTTCCCACTGGCTTATCAAACTGACTGCCCATGATGCCAACTTGTTCATAGTTCTTCTTCTGCCGGCTTTCATAATTGCTGCTTTGGCAATTGCTCAGTTCTACAGAATCAGAATTGCCAACAGTTCAATTGAACTTGTAAAGCGAGCAGTCTTAGCTTTTCTTCCGGTAGTTTTGCTTGCATCTTTGCTTGTTGCTTACATCTATGGTTTCCAGTCTTACCAACTCAGATGGACAGTTGTTTTCTGTGCTCTTTCATTTTTGGTTGTAATTGGAAGCCGTGCTATTTGGAGAATGATTTCAGAAAGTACAGTTAAAAATGCCAACGAAAAGCCTATGGCTCTTGTCGTCGGAGCAGGTGACCTTGGATCAACCATGGCCAGAATGGCAATGCGTAGCAGATTTGATTATGACATTGCAGGTTTTGTTGATGATGATGAAGGTCTTCAGCATGAACTTGTTATGGGTTATCCGGTTCTTGGAAAACTTAAAGACATTGACTCAATTCTCAGAACAAACAGAAAGAAGATTGAAGTTCTGGTAATTGCCATTACAAAGCTTTCTTCAGAAAAGATGCAAGATGCAGTCATGGCTGCAAAGAAGAATGAAGTTCAGGTCAAGATTGTTCCCAACCTGTTTGAAGCAAAGGGCAGGGCAGATGTAAATATTCGTGACATTGACATAGAGGACCTTCTTGGAAGAAACCTTGACCGTGTTGAGAAAGAACCTCTTCTTAGAATGTTCAAAGGTAAGACCATTCTTGTTACTGGAGCCGGTGGTTCAATCGGTTCTGAAATCTGTACCCAGCTTATGGGTTATGAACTTGAAAAACTGATTCTTTTAGACATTGATGAAACTGAACTTCATGATCTTGCCTTAAGACTTCTCAACTTTGAGCATGAATGGTCAGATAAGGTTGTTCCTGTTGTCTGTGATATTAGAAACAAAGACAAAGTCCAAAGAATTATTTCAAAGTACAAACCAGACATTGTCTTCCATGCTGCTGCTTACAAGCACGTTCCTCTTATGGAACTCTATCCGGAAGAGGCAATAATCAACAACATTTGCGGTAGCTACAATGTTTTTACTGCTTGTAAGGACAATGCAGTCAAGAAAGTAGTAGTTATTTCAACAGATAAAGCAGTTAACCCAACCAACGTTATGGGCGCAACAAAGAGAGTTGTTGAAATGCTTGCTGCTTCTCTTAACAGTGAGCAAACCGAGTTCTGCTGCGTACGTTTTGGTAACGTAATCGGATCCAGAGGTTCAATGCTTCCGTTGTTCCTTGAGGAGATTAAAGCCGGTAAGCCCATTACCGTTACAGACAGGAACATAATCCGTTACTTCATGGCAATTCCTGAAGCTGTTTCTCTTGTCTTCCGTGCTGCCAGCCTTGCAAAGGGTGGAGAAGTAATGGTTCTTGATATGGGTAAGCCTGTAAACATTTATGACTTTGCAAAGAAACTTGTAGACATCTTTGGAGACGGCAAGACCCAGATTAAGATTACCGGTCTCAGACCTGGTGAGAAGATGTATGAAGAACTTCTTGCCAACAAAGACAACACAATTCCAACTGAGAATGCTCAAATCTTCAAGGCCAAAGTCTCCAAATCTGACCTTGGCACCAAGACAGTAGAGCAGTTCATAGAAAACCTCCAGAACAAGACAGAAGATGAGCTGGTAGAAATACTGGTTAAGACTGTTCCGGAATTTAATCACAAATAGGGTGATAATATGTTTGTAAAAACTGATTCAATCAAACCGTTTGAAAAGAAACTTTGGCTTTCAAGTCCGACAATGCACGGACCTGAACTTGAGTATGTTAAAGAAGCGTATGAAACTAACTGGATGAGTACAGTAGGTAAGAATATTGATGAAGTTGAAAGGCTTTGTGCGCAGTATATTGGAAGAAAATATGCAGTAGGTCTTTCTTGTGGAACAGCAGCACTTCACATGTGTATGAAGCTTGCCGGTGAAAGACTCTATGGTCAGTCTCAGATAGGTCATGGTTCTCTTGAAGGTCACAGAGTTTTCTGTTCAGACATGACTTTTGATGCAACAGTTAACCCAGTTGTCTATGAAGGTGGCATTCCTGTTTACATTGATACTGAATACGACACCTGGAACATGGATCCTGTTGCTCTTGAAAAAGCTTTTGAAGTCTACCCTGAAGTAAAACTGATAGTGATTGCTCACCTTTACGGAACACCGGGAAAGATTGATGAAATAAGAGCAATTGCTAAGAAGCACAATGCTCTGATTGTTGAAGATGCAGCAGAGTCTTTCGGAGCTACCTACAAAAACAAACAAACAGGCTCTTTTGGTGACTACAGTGCGATCAGTTTTAATGGTAACAAAATTATTACTGGATCAGCAGGTGGTTGTTTTCTTACAGACAGCCTAGAGGATGCAAACAAGGTTAGAAAGTGGTCAACTCAGGCTAGAGAGAACGCACCCTGGTATCAGCATGAAGAACTAGGTTTTAACTACCGTATGTCAAATGTAATTGCCGGAGTAATCAGAGGTCAACTTCCATACCTTGATGAGCACATTGCTCAAAAGAGAGAAATCTATCAAAGATACAAAGAAGGTTTTAAAGGTCTTCCTATCAAAATGAATCCGTTTGGAGCAGATAAGGCTAATCCTAACTTTTGGCTTTCTTGTTTAATCATTGACAAAGAAGCAATGTGTAAGCAAGTAAGAGATGATTCAACTGCGCTTTACACCAAAGAAAAAGGAAAGACTTGTCCAACTGAGATTCTTGAAGCAATTGCCAGCATAAACGCAGAAGGTAGACCAATCTGGAAACCTATGCATTCTCAGCCCATCTACAGAATGAATCCCTTCATTACATCAACAGGTAATGGAAGAGCAAAGACCAATGCTTATATTGCCGGAGAAGCAACAGATGTTGGAATGGACATTTTCTCTAGAGGCCTGTGTCTTCCGAGTGATAATAAGATGACTCCTGATAAACAGGACATGATTATTGAGATTGTTTCAATGTGCTTTTTTTAAGACGTTATAAACTAGCTAAGTGGAGTCTAAGATGAAGTCAATTATAGAAATTGCTCGGAATAATACCAAATTGCGTTCATTACGTGAAGGCTTTACGAATAGTAAGTTTGTGGTGATTGCTGGTAATAACTATAGGTCACTTTTTAAGAAAAAGATATTAATAGCTAAAGCAGATAATCTTCTAACTGAGCAAAGACAAATGATAACAAGGTCGGATCGAGAGTCTCTTTTTGAAGATATGCTTAAAATGTATAGAAAACATGGTTTTGATTTCAGTGAATATTTGGGTTACCATTTTGATGACAAAGTAATACAAGAACGATTAGAGTTTGTGAATGACCATGAGAGGACTCAAATAACAGACTCCATGAATAATTCAGATAATTGTTTAGTTTTTGACAATAAGGCATTGACATACAATGCTTTTAAGCCTTTTTTCAAACGAAATGTGATGTTTTGTGACAATAATACCACTTTTAGCATTTTTCATTCATTTCTGCAGAATATAAAAAAAACTGGGGAATATTTCTTTGCTCTAAAGCCATTAATGCAGTCATGTGGAAAAGGTTTTTCTATTGAGTCAGTAGAGTGCTCTGAGGAACATTTTTCTGAGTTAAAAAAGAAGTATAGACGTGGCTTTTTGGCTGAAGAGAAGATTGTCCAAGATGAAAGAATTGCTGCTTTTCACCACTCTTCTGTAAATACTATTCGAATGACTACAATTCGATTTGATGATGATACTTTGGTTGTGCATCCATTTCTTCGGATAGGTCAACATGGAAATATAGTTGATAATTCTTCAGCAGGTGGGCTTGTTTGCTTGTTAAACGCAGATGATGGTGAGGTGTTTTGCGTTTCAGATGAGAGGGGTATTTTTTACTCAAGACATCCTGATTCTGATTTGCAGATAGTAGGTTTCAAAGTTCCACTGTGGAGAGAAGCTATATCATTTGTCAAAGAGCTTGCAAAAGTAATTCCAGATAACAGATATACAGGTTGGGATATTGCTCTTTCTAATAAAGGTTGGATGCTGGTTGAAGCTAATCGAAGGGGACAATTTGTCTGGCAATATCCATTACAAGCCGGCTGTAGAACGGAGTTTCTTTCATATTTGGAAAGACTACACAGGAGTCGATAGATGATAATTGCCATTGATATTCTGCTTGGGCTTGTTTCTCTGCTTGCTTGGAGCGCTATGCTCTATAAACCGTTCTTTAAAAGATTTTGGGACATTGTGCTTTCGTCAATAGCCATAGTAGTTCTTTTACCTCTTCTACTATTTCTGACAATCCTTGGTACAATCAAGATGAAGGGCAATCCATTCTTCACCCAACTTAGGCCTGGCAAAAAAGGAAAGGATGGAAAAGAGAGGATATTTAAACTTATCAAATTCCGTTCAATGACCTGCGAGAAAGACAAAAATGGAAACCTTCTGCCAGATGAAAAACGACTGACAAACTATGGAAAGAAACTTAGAGCAACAAGCCTTGATGAGCTTCCTGAACTGTTGAACATTCTTAAAGGTGATATGAGTATTGTTGGACCTAGGCCTTTAGCTGTCAAATATCTACCGTTTTATACAGAAGAAGAAAGACATAGACATGATATTCGCCCAGGATTAACTGGGCTTGCACAAATTATGGGTCGAAACAATCTTAGTTGGGAAGAAAAATTTGCTTTTGATATTAAGTATCTAACCAATCTTTCGCTTTTATTAGATATCCGTATTATTTTTGAATCGTTCATAAGTGTTCTTAAACATGATGGGATAGGGCAAGGCGAAGAGAAACCTGTCAGTCTGCATATTGAGAGGGCAGGAAAGGAATTATAAATGGAATGGAAAAGTTAAAGAACAAAAGAATTATACGAAAAGTTTATTATTTGATAAGAGGATTTTTGCTGCATAATAGACTTGCGAAGATTGCAGATAACACTTTAAATCAATTTGGAATTATTTTTTCATCAGACGATGAGAAAAGAAAGCAAATTGAGGATATGGTTAGGATGGAGAGAAAATATGGATTCACTCCGTCAGAGTATTTAAATTATCGATTTAAGGATAAAACAGAAAAAGCTAGATTGGATTTTGTAGCTGATTGGGTGCATCTTGGATATGCGTGTGCCCTTAATGACCCGAAAAACAATTTATTGTTTGATAATAAATGGCTAACTTATAATAGATTTAAAAAGTACTACAAACGCGAATTATTGCTATGTGATGACAATACTTCATTTAGCACTTTTCTATCATTTATAAGAAAAAATAAAGTATTTTTTTGTAAGCCTGTAAGTCTTTCTTGCGGAAAAGGCGCCAGAATTATAAACGTTTCAAATTACCCTGATAGTAAAAAACTTTACACAGATTTGTTGGAAAACTATAATCACCAATTACTTATGGAAGAGTTGATTGTTCAATCACCGCTCCTTGCAAAATTCCACCCCAATTCGGTAAATACTTTGAGAATACCAACTATTAGACTTGATAATGGTGTCTCAATTGTTCACCCACAACTGCGAATGGGGCAACATGGAAGTATAGTGGACAATGCTGGTGCCGGCGGAATAAAAGGAGCTATAGACCCTGATACTGGCGTAATACTCTCGGCGGTCGATAATCTTGGACATGTTTTCTCAATACACCCAGATAGTGGTGTAAAGATTGTAGGAA
>CADCOT010000013.1 GCA_902803145.1 uncultured Spirochaetales bacterium
AAGTGCCTTATCAAGGGCGTACTGAGCAGTTCCGAATGCGGTGGAATAATCACCTTCGCAAACATAAAGCAGCTGCTGTGTTGCCTTGTCGTAAACTGCAATTGAAACTCTTGAATATGAAGAGTCAGACTTATTCTCTACAACTGCAATACTGTCAGCTTCATTATCCTGGACAATCTTGTAACCCTTTACAAGGAAGGCAGACTTAATCTTTTCTCTGTTTTCAACGTTGTTAAGGTTGATTGACTCAGAGTAGACATAGGGGTGAGCCTTTTTGTCGTAGCTAGAATACCAATAACCTGTATCTGTCACGGACTGTGCGCCTGTGTTGTAGACAATTGCAATCTTTTCAGACTTGGGTCCTGCTGCGGAGTAGATCTTCACATCTGAAGAAGAACACGAAACAAAAAGCAATGCTGCTAATGCAAAAACCAAAACAAATAAAATATTTTTCTTCATATTGGTACAACCATATCAGAAAACACAGACTTTGAATATAATTATTTTAGTTACGGTATTATGACAGGACAATTGATGGCTCTGTGTGCAGCAATGCTCGGGGCAATTGGATCAAATCTTTACGCAAAACTTGGTGAGCGCCTTACATCTGACATGATAGGTTATGTCAGGATGTGGCTTGCTCTTCCCATGTCCTTTGTACTGATGTGGCTGTCAGGCAATAGTATAGGCACTAAGGTTCCGCTTCCCGCCTTACTGGCGATACTCTCATCCGGCTTTATCGGTTTCTTTTTATGTGACCTTTTCATGTTCAAGGCTATTGTAGACTTCGGCCCCAGAGAAACAGCCGTTGTAATGACATTCAACCCGGTGCTGACAGCCCTTGCAGCATTTCTGCTGATGGGCGAATCTCTTACCTCAAAGCAGATCCTCGGAATGGCTGTAACAGTTATCGGAATTGTTACAATGGTCTTGGGAGAGGGAAAGAGGGGGAGAACAGCTGCTTCTGCCTTGCTTCCCGGATTGCTCTGTGCAGTTGCTGCGGCATTCCTTCAGACGGCTGCAGATATTACTGCAAAGATGTCTCTGTCAGATTTGCCTGCAGTTTCATCAAATGCATTGAGAGTCTTTGGCGGTTTTGTTGCTTGGGTAGTCCTGGGTTTTGTAAAACGAAAAAACTACGGCGTTCAAATGCGAGTTTTTGCAGATTCAAATTATGTTCTGTTTATGATTCTTGCAGTTGCCGCAGGACCGGTATTGGGAACAACACTTTCCCTTGGCGCAATGGCCAAGGCTCCGGTAGGAATTGTAAAAAGCATTGTCAATTCCAGCCCTGTTTTCATGATTCCAATTGATTATTTTTGCAGAAAAAAGAAACTTACATTCTTGTCTGTATTAGGTACAATCATCTCCGTTTTAGGAGTAATGCTTCTGTTCTGATTATGAGTTACACATTTACTGAAATCAAAGACTGTCACAATGCAGACATGGCCTCAATTATCAGAAAAAATCTAGAAGACGCTGCTCTGAACATTCCCGGAACAGCATACTTTGACAAGAGCTTGGACAACCTTAGCTCCTACTACTCAGAAAGCAACAGAAAGTATTTTGTGCTACTCAAAGACAAGGAAGTTGTAGGCGGAGTAGGCTTTGCTCCGTTTGAGCTTTTTGACAACTGTGCAGAGATGCAAAAGCTCTACCTTGCAGAAAGTGTAAAAGGACAGGGCCATGGTTACAAAATGATAGAGAAGGTTGAACAGGAGATGAAAAAAGCCGGTTTCTCCAAAACCTACCTTGAAACACACCACAGTCTGAAAGCTGCAGTTCACCTTTATCGTAAATGCGGATACAGGGAAATTGAACGTCCAAGCGGGGTGGTTCACAGCACAATGGATTTATTTTTTGTAAAAGAACTATAAATAGAAGGAGCCGCATTTCTGCGGCTCCCGTGTTTTCAACAAGATTGTTGGAATTAGCGACCGAACTGGCAGTCGTTGTTTCCTGATGTTGTTGTCCACATTTCAAGCATGTTGATCGGGTCGTTGAAGTCAGCAATCCAACCTTCACGAGCAAAGTCAAAGTTACCCTGCTTTCTCTCTTCAAGGAAGACGTTCCAGTCTCTCTCCTGAATTGAGAGGTTGATTCCGACAGAAGCCAGATCCTGCTGAATTGATTCAGCAATAGCAATGTGGCCTGAGCTTGTGTTTGTCAGGTATGTAAGGCTGATAGGAGTCTTTGAAGAGAGCTTTCCGTTCTCAAACTCGTAACCAGCTGCCTTGAGAAGAGCAATTGCCTTGGCAATTGTGCCTTCGGGATCCTTGTTGATTGCATACGGATCATAGTAGCCCTGAGCTGTTGCTTCGGACTTGAAGATACCGCCGTTGCCGTCAGCCATTCCAAGAGGAATGTATGCGTTTGCTGCAACCTGACCTGTCTGGCCAATGTTTTCACAGATGTAGTCACGGTCAATCAGGATTGAGAATGCTTCTCTGATACATGCTGCCTGAGCAGGTGTCTTGCCTGCAAACAGTGAGCTCTTTGCATTGAATGCAACATAGTATGTACCAAGCTCGTCAACAACGTGGAACTCGGGGTTCTTTGATTCAATCAGACCTGCAACAGCGTCTGTAGGAACTGAGTCTGCAAGGTCAAGGTTGCCTGCGTTGTATGCTGCATAGATTGCGTTGTCATCTGCTGAAAGCATGAACTCAAGCTTCTCAAGCTTTACGTTTGCTGCATCCCAGTAGTAGGGGTTC
The DNA here is from genome assembly GCA_902803145.1 of uncultured Spirochaetales bacterium. Classification (GTDB taxonomy): domain Bacteria; phylum Spirochaetota; class Spirochaetia; order Sphaerochaetales; family Sphaerochaetaceae; genus RUG14846. The sequence goes on from CADCOT010000013.1 coordinate 2,715, forward strand.
TTTGTGTATGTCATTGAAACATCGTGGTTCCATGCTGTACATACGAACGGTCCGTTTGAAACAAATCCTGCTTCCTGGCACCAGCCGCCCGGGCTTGTCTTCCAGTCTTTGTAAGACTCAACAGCAGATTTCTTTACAGGGAAGAATGTGGGGAATGCCATAAGGTCTTCAATGTAAGCACAGGGAGCTGAAAGCTTGAACTGGAGTGTATAAGCATTCAGAGCCTTAACGTTGAGGTTTCCACTGTCATATCCATCAAAACCGCTGAACATATACTCGTAGTCAGCTGCTGTAAGAGGATCTACTGCACGCTTCCATGAATATACAAAGTCTTCAGCTGTAAGAGCAGAACCGTCTGACCATCTGAGGTTTTTCTTAAGTGTAACAGTGTAGGTAAGACCATCTGCAGATACTGTGTAGCCTTCTGCAAGAGCAGGAGCTGTAACACCCTTGCTGTTATAGGTGTAAAGGCCTGCAAATGAAGCAGATGCAAGACATGCACCGTCAACTGAACTGTTGAGTGCCGGATCAAGATAATCGGGCTCTGAAGCAAGGTTGATTCTCAGGGTCTTTGAACCATTGGCCATTGTTGCATACTGGAAGAACTTTGTTGCAAACGGGTTGGAATAAACGCCGCTTACATAACTTTTCTGCATGTAAAGGTCGTTGTAGTAGTAGATAGGGATAACACACCAGTTAGACATAAGAATGTCTTCTGCTTCGTGCATCATCTGTGTTCTCTTTGCTGTATCAGTCTCAGACTTGATAGAGGCAATAAGAGCGTCATACTTTGCCCAACCTTTAATGGGGTCAACGTAGTCTGATCCCTTGTATTCTTCAGCGTTTATTACAAGGGTCTGGGCAGTTGTCTTAGCTGTTGATTCCTTTGCACCACCGGCAAAAGCATAAGAGCAGAGAACAACAAGAACCATCAGAATAGCAAATGTTTTCTTCATATTCTTTTCCTCCGAATATTTCCTGGTGCAACGCACCATAGTTTCAATTATTTAACCCAGCAAGCCACCATGTGACCGTTGCCGCGGTCTGTCAAAGGCGGCATTTCCTGTGCACACTTTTCACATGCATGGTTGCACCTTGTTCTGAAGGGACAGCCGGAAGGCATGTGCAGCGGACTGGGAACATCGCCCTGCAATACTATCCTTTTTCTGCCTCTGGTATAGTCCGGGTCCGGAATTGGAACTGCAGACATAAGAGAGCAGGTGTAAGGATGTATTGAGTTGTAATTTACATCATCTGCCGTACCTGTTTCTACAATCTTACCCAGGTACATGACAGCAATTCTGTCAGAAATGTGGTGAACAACCAGAAGATCATGGGCAATGAACAGGTAAGCAACGCCAAGTTTCTCCTGAAGTTCTTCAAACATATTGATAACCTGTGCCTGAATGGAGACATCGAGCGCGGAAACGGGCTCATCACAAACAATGAACTTGGGGTTCACGGCAAGCGCACGGGCAATTCCTATTCTCTGCCTCTGTCCGCCCGAGAACTCATGGGCATAGCGGGTTGCGTGCTCTGCGTTCAGGCCTACCAGATCCATCAGGTGCAGAATCTTTTCTCTGCGCTCTGCCTTGGACGAACACAGATGGTGAACATCCAGCGGCTCTCCGATAATGTCCTCAACTGTCATTCTGGGGTCCAAAGAAGAGTAGGGGTCCTGGAATACCATCTGCATCTTCTGTCTCATGCTGTGAATGTTCTTCTCAGTAACCGGGGTGCCCTTGTACAGAATTTCTCCGGCGGTGGGTTCGTAGAGGTGCAAGAGTGTTCTTCCGACTGTTGTCTTTCCGCATCCTGATTCACCAACAAGACCCAGTGTCTCACCCTCGTTAATGTAGAAAGAGACATCGTCTACAGCCTTAAGGTATTCGGTCTTGAAAAGTCCTGTCTTTACAGGAAAGTACTGTTTAAGGTTCTTTACTTCTACAAGCGGTGTCATTTTGTACCTCCCCGTTCTTCAAATGCTTCTTTTACGTTCATCCAGCATGAAGCCTTGTGGTCTTTGTTAATACTCAGTTCTTCAGGAACTTCAGTAAGACAGATTTTCATGCAGTTATCACATCTGGCGCAGAAGGCACAGCCTTTTGGCAGGTTCAGAATGTTGATAGGAGTACCGGCAATGGGGACAAGTTTTTCCTTCATGTTGTTTACATTCGGGATAGACCTTATCAGGCCCTTTGTGTACTCGTGCTTGGGATTGTAGAAAATCTCACGGGCAGTTCCGCGTTCGCAGATTCTTCCGCCGTACATAACAATTATGTTGTCACACATTTCTGCAATAACACCAAGGTCATGAGTAACAAGGATAACGGCCATTCCCATCTTTTTCTGAAGGGACTGAATCAGCTCAAGAATCTGAGCCTGAATTGTAACGTCCAAAGCTGTTGTAGGTTCGTCTGCAATCAGAATATCGGGCTCACAGGCGAGTGCCATTGCAATCATGACACGCTGTCTCATTCCGCCTGAGAGTTCATGCGGATACTGCTTAAGCCTTCTTTCTGGTTCGTTGATTCCTACAAGTGTAAGAAGCTGAGCAGCTCTCTTTCTTGCAGCTTCTCCCTTTCTGCTTGTGTGAAGAGTTATTGCTTCAACCAACTGGTTTCCAATGGTGAAAACAGGGTTAAGGCTGGTCATGGGGTCCTGGAAGATTATGGAAACGTTCTTTCCGCGGAACTTATCCAGCTTGGAGGTATTCCACTTTGTCAGATCATGCCCCTTGAACAGAATTTTTCCGCCTGTGATTTTTCCTGTGGATTCCAAAATCTGCATTATAGAGTAGGCGGTTACACTTTTTCCTGAACCGGACTCTCCTACAATTCCAAGAATCTCTCCCGGATCAAGGTTGAAAGATACGCCGTTGACTGCGTGAACCTCTCCTGCATCGGTAAAAAAGGAGGTGTGAAGGTCTTGTACACTTAAAAGATGTTTGTCTTCCATTCTGTTACCTCTTCAGTTTTGGGTCGAACGCATCTCTCAGTCCGTCACCAAGAAGGTTGAAACTGAGAACTATCAGACAGATCATCAAAGCGGGGAACAGAAGCTTGTAAGGATAGTTCTGAAGTCCGCCTCTTGCAGCATTTGCAAGGGATCCCAAAGAAGGCATGGGTGACTGAACTCCCAAGCCTACAAAGCTCAGATAGCTTTCTGTAAATATTGCAGAAGGAATCTGAAGTGCAGTTGAGATGATGATTACGGAAATACAGTTGGGCAGGATGTGCCTTCTGATAATTCTTGAAGTAGGGGCTCCGATTGATTTAGCAGCAAGAATGTACTCATTCTGCTTGATTGAAAGAATCTGACCTCTGATAAGTCTTGCCATACCTACCCAGTAGAGAAGTCCAAAGACTATGAACAGAGAAATCATGTTTGTTCCCAGGGAATCAAGAAGTGAGCCCGGTGAGAAGTTAAGTATTGTCTGCAAAACAACGGACAGCAGAATAATCAGAAGCATGTCCGGCAGAGAGTAGATAATATCTACAATTCTCATCATTATCAGGTCTACCTTTCCTCCAAGGTAGCCGGAAATACTTCCGTAGAGCATTCCGATAATGAGAACAATGATACTTGCAAAGAAACCTACAGTAAGAGAGACTCGGGTTCCGTACACAACTCTTATAAAGTAGTCACGGCACTGTTCGTCTGTTCCGAATATGTGGGGGAATCTTGTTCCGCCTGCATCAATGTACTGCTGTTCCATCTTACTGTATGTGAACGGTGCAAGGTTTTTTGCTCCCTTGTCTCTTATTCCGTTGACTGAAAGAATCTCTTCATAACTGTAAGGAACAATCAGCGGTGCAAAGATAATAATAAGGATAATCAGACTGAGGACAATTATACTTCCTACTGCAAGGGGGTTTTTGAAAAGCTTTTTCATTCCGTCTTTGAAGAAAGTGGTGCTTTCACTCATAACGTCCTGCTGTTTCTTTTCTTCATCAGTTGCCTTTTCAAACATGTAGGAATTGAATTTTGAGAGGTTCAGCTGAAGGCTGAGAGGATTTTTCTTGGGTATGGTGTTTTTCTTTTCCATCTTCTGCCTCCTCAGTCAAACTTGATTCTGGGATCAACAAGCTTATACAGAATGTCACAGATCATTGTTGCAATAACCATGAGAGTGGCAAGGAAGATTGTTGTTGCCATAATCAGCGTATAGTCGCGGTTGTTGATTGCGCTTACAAACTTTGTTCCGATTCCGCCTACGGTGAAAACTGTTTCTACAACCATTGAGCCTGTGATAATGTAGGCAATCTGCGGTCCTGCGTAGGTAATAACAGGAATGAGAGAATTCTTAAGAGCATGCTTGAATATGATTTTCCACTTGGGAACACCCTTGGATCTTGCGGTTCTAATGTAATCCTGGCTCAGTGCATCCAACATACTGGTCTTTGAAAGACGTGTGGTATATGCAAGAGGATAGGCTGCAAGGGCCATGACCGGAAGAACATAGTGAGTTTCCGTTGCGGTCCAGACAGGTACCCAGCCAAGTTTTATAGAGAAGATAAGCAAGAGCAATGTAGCCAGAACAAAACTCGGAACTGCAGTAAACAGAGTAGAGAAGAAGACAATGACCCTGTCAGGCCACTTGTTTCTCATAATTGCGGCGGCGCTTCCGAAGATTATTCCCAAGGAAAGCGCAAAGGCCATGGCTGTAAGACCCAGCCTTGCCGATATTGGGAAAGATTCTGCAATAATGTCTCTGATTTCTCTGCCGTTTTTCAGAGATACTCCAAAATCTCCTTTTAAAAGAGACCTCATGTAGTTTATGAACTGAGACCAAAGCGGTTTATCCAGTCCGTACCTGGCATTAAGTGCATCTATTGTTGACTGTGACAATGCCTTTTCTCTGTTAAACGGTCCGCCCGGGACTGCATGCATGACAAAGAATGTAATCATGCAGATAATCAGGATTGTCAGCAGAGCTAATAAAACTCTCTTAACAATGTACTTTAACAAGGTTCCCACTCCTTAGTGTGCATATTCATGCATTTTTAGTTATCTTACTGATTTCTATATAGATTATTCAATAAGGCAGGTCGCTAATAATTTAAGATTGTATTTTTATTCAACTATTTGGCGCATTTCCTCATATAGGTTGTTAAGGTCGTCTTTGAGAACAGACATGCAAAGAGTGTGTTCTCCTTTTGCCATAAAGGCTTGAATGGCAAACATGTTCTCCTCTGTCAGAAGATCAGCCTTATTAAGAACAACCAATTTCGGTTTATCAAATGCGTTGAGTGAGGTAAGAACTTCTTTGGTGGTTTCCCAATGAAGAAGCAAATCCGGAGAAGATGCATCTAGAACTATTATGAGAGCATCTGCCAAGGAGGCTTCCTCCAGTGTGGACTTAAATGCATCTACAAGTTCATGAGGAAGGTCTGAAACAAAGCCTACAGTATCTGTTACAAGAACCGGTGTGCCGTCCTTGAGTTCAATTCTTCTTGTAGTTGTATCCAAAGTAGCAAAAAGCATGTCTTTTGCAAGAACATCGGCGCCGGAAAGGCGGTTGAGAAGTGTAGACTTTCCGCTGTTTGTGTAGCCTGCAATAGCAAAAGTGGGAATGGAATTGACCGATCTGCCGTGTCTTTGCACATTTCTCTGTACCGATATTTCTGCAATGCGTTTTTTGAGAATGTTGATTCTGTTTTGCGCTGCACGTCTGTCCAATTCAAGCTGCTTTTCTCCGCTTCCCTTTGAACCGCGAACACCTCCGCGTTGCTGTGAGAGGTTTGCCCATCTTCTGGTAAGACGGGGCAGGGAGTACTGAAGACGAGCAAGCTGTACCTGAAGAACTGCCTCTCTTGTCTGTGCTCTTTGGGAGAAAATCTGCAAAATAACTTCCTGACGGTCAATTACGCAGAGATTTGTTTCAGCTTCAAGATTGCGCTGAACTCGGGGTGACAGAGAATTATTGAAAACAATCAGATCTGACTCGGTTTCCTGGGCCTGATACAAAAGCCGCATCAACTGGCCCTTTCCTATGTAGGTTGCAGGATTTACAGCTCTGATTTTGAAATGCGACCAACCAACGGTTTTAATTCCCGCTGTCTGACAGAGGCTTTCAAGTTCATCTCTTTTTCTTTCGGCATCAGGGAGATTGTCTTCGCATACCACAAGGGTAGCCCGCATAGTCCCTTGAATCTCTTCATTCATGCGTAATATATTATAGTTCGGAGGAATTGCCATGCTCAACTGTGGAATTGTAGGCCTTCCCAATGTAGGAAAATCAACCATATTCTCGGCTATCACAAGCGCGCCTGCGGAGGCTGCAAACTATCCGTTCTGTACAATAGAACCCAACGTGGGTATTGTAAACGTTCCGGATGCAAGGCTGGACAAAATTGTGGAATTGATTCCTACTGCAAAGGTTATTCCTGCCGTCACAGAATTTGTAGATATTGCAGGTCTTGTAGCCGGTGCATCAAAAGGTGAGGGCCTTGGCAACAAGTTCCTGGCCAACATTAGGGAAGTTGGAATCATAGCCCATGTTGTGCGTTGTTTTGAAAATCAGGACATTATCCATGTTAATAACCGCATAGATCCTGCCGGAGACATTGAAACAATAGACATAGAACTTGCACTTGCAGACCTTGAAACTGTCCAAAAGCGATATGACAAACAGAGCCGTTTAAGCCGTGTCAGTGCAAAGGATGCAAAGGAAAATGCACTTCTTCTTCCTCTGTATGAACGCCTTATCGCTGCACTTCAGGACGGAAAGAGTGCTTCTTCAGTAGTCCAGTCAGAAGACGAAAAGGCCCTGATTGCAGATCTGCATCTGATTACTATGAAGCCTGTAATCTACGTTGCCAACGTTGATGAAGACGGAATTGGCGGAAACGAATATGTGGACGTAGTGCGCTCAATTGCAGAAAAACGAAACAGTCCCGTTGTTGTAATCTGCGGAAAGGCAGAGGCAGAGATTGCAGAAATGGATCCGGCAGACAGGCCTGAATTCTTGGAGGCACTTGGCCTTGAGGAAAGCGGAATGAACACTCTTATCCGCACTGCCTATGCAACACTTGGACTGAGAACTTTCTTTACAGCAGGTTCTGATGAAGACCGTGCCTGGACATTCAAAGCCGGATACAAGGCACCTCAGGCTGCAGGTGTTATTCACACAGATTTTGAAAAAGGTTTTATCAGAGCAGAGGTTTACAGCTGCAATGATTTGTTTGAATACGGCAGCGAAGCAAAGGTTCGTGAAGCCGGAAAGTTCAGAATTGAGGGAAAAGACTATCTGGTGCAGGATGGAGACATTATGCACTTCAGATTCAATGTATGATTGTATGAAGAAGAGATTGGCATTTTTGCTGTTAATCCTACTTGTTCTCACATCCTGCTCTGTTACTCAGGGCATGAACTTTGGGTCGACAAGTCCGCTTTCAGGAAATGCAAATTCCGACATTACAGTCAGCAACTTCTTTATCAACGTAGTTCAGGATCTTTCTTCGTGGCAGAGTACTGGCCACAATGACCCTGTAACAGATGTTGCAATATCTGATTTTGCAACAAATCTTGCATCCAACCCCTATGCTTCCAATGTTTCTTTTACAAAGGAAGGGGAGTACGGCTACAAGGGTAACTTCAGTTTCTCAGATTTTGAAAAGCTTGTGGCAAGTCTGTGTGCTCAGAATCCGAATCAGAAGCTTATTACAGTAACCAGAGAAAAGGGTACTGTCCGCATTGAATTGAACATAAGCCTTGAAAACTGGGACGACCTTACAAAGATTGTTCCTTTCTTGGCAGAACGTAACTTTGCAGTTTGGGGACCTGTTTACAACAATCCTCCATACGACTATCTGACAGCAGAAGATTACAAGGAACTTGTTGGTTTTATCCTAGGAGAAGACGGACCTGGGGCAATAGATGAAAGCTCAATAACAATTGCTCTTTCCCTGCCGGCCAAGGCTACTCTTACCAACGGAGTTGTAAAAGACAACACTGTCTCTTTCACATTTCCGTTGATTGATTTTCTTCTTCTGCACGAGCAAATTTGCTTTTACTGCGAATTTCCGGAGGTGTGATAATGAGTATTCATCACCAAATAATGTATTTCTTTTCCTCCATCCATAATACTGTCTTGGATGCTCTGGCAAACTTTTTCACAATCATTGGAGAGGAGTATGTGATTATTGCAATTGCAATGCTGATTTTCTGGTGCATAGACAAGAAAAAGGGTTTTGCATCCTTTTTTGCAATGATTTTTGCAACCAACATCATGAACATAATCAAGGTCATTGTCCGTTTCCCAAGACCTTGGATGGTCCTGGAAAATCTTCATGTTGTCAGAAAAGAAACAGCCACCGGCTATTCTTTCCCCAGCGGACACACAACCATGTCTGCTTCCTTCTACGGTTCAATTGCAAAATCTTTCAAATCAAAAGTTGTGCGCTTCATCTGCATAGCATTGATTGCTATTATTGCTTTTCTCAGAGTTTACCTCTGCGTTCACTGGCCGACAGACGTTCTCGGAGGTCTGGCAATTGGCATACCCTGTGCAATCCTTCTTACCCGCTATGCAATGTCATTCCAAGATAACGTCTACAGAGATGCAAAGAAGATGATGTTTGTAGCAGCCCTCATGACCATTGCAGGCCTTGTTGTTGCCATACTTTGCCAGAACGGAACATTTAATTCAGAGATGGTCTCAGATCTCTACATAGGTCTTGCAATAAGCGGGGGAGTACTGTTCTTCTCAACCTTGGAGCAGACAACAATTGCCTTCAAGGTTGACGGCTCCGTCGGCCTGAGAATCCTCAGATACATTGTTGGCATGGTCGGACTTATTGGTATCCTTATCGGCCTTAAGCCGATCCTGCCTTCCGGCGATATCTTTCGCTTTTCCCGCTACCTTCTTACAGGCATCTGGGCAGTCTGGGCCTATCCACTCCTTGGCAAGAAACTGAAACTATTCATCTGAAAACCCGGGTCAAAACCTTTACTTACTAACTGGGTTTGGTAGACTTTCCTAAGGAGTAACTTATGAAAGTCTTGAAAACTATTATTTCATTATCACTTGCTTTATTCCTCATCACAGCCCTTGTATCCTGTGATGGTGATTCTTCAAACAATAATGTTGCAGATGTAGAGAGTAAGGAAATATTCATTCCTGACTTTGGTCTTTCATCTTCAAAGGGAATGACACACTTCCCGCAAAAAAATCCATTTATGGAAATGAACGTTGGTAATCATCCCAATATTGGCGGAGCTGATAATGCGAGAATTTTCTTGGCTTGTAATGCAATGAGCAGTCTTCCCATGCTTCCTTCATTTGAAAAATATACCGAGAATCCAAAAGCTTTTGTTGAAAAGTATAAGAAAGGAAATTTAAAGATTTACGGATTTGATGCAAGAGTTAAAATTGGCAAAGTCAATGAAGACGGAATATATCTTTTTATCATTGCATACGAAGAAAAAAAGCCTATTTGTGCTTTTGAGTACTATTACTCTTGGATCAATAAGACCTTTTCTTACAGAGAGATAGTTGCGGCTTTTTTGAATCGCCAAGCACAGCCTAATGGTGATGTGGTACTTCTGTTTGAAATGTACAATGTACCTGTAAAAGAAGAAAACGGCGTTATCTCGTTTACTGCAGGAGTTAAAAATGGGGACTTTGATACTGCAACACAGATAAAACTTTACAAACTTGGTCTTCCCACCTTAAAGGGTGTTGCTGGATCACAAAGTTCTCCTTTAAGCTTCAGGGAATTTAATGTCATTCTAAAACAAGACGGGAATATGCTGTCTGCCGGTCTTGGATATGAAAAATATCAGAACCAATTCGTTTTCATAGATCAAATTCCAGATACCAACAGAGTTCATGAGTTCCTTTTAGATGCAAGTAAACAAGCAAAGTATGGTTATACATACGTTGTTGATTCCGTTCCTGAAACACCCAACTATGCAATTCTTGACGATGACACTTGCAACATAGATTTTGCCTATGAATATCTTAGTCTTTTCTTTAATGGTTTCGCTAATCTGTTGGATGAATCTAGTTTTACTGCTAGGACTGCTGGGATAGTCAGTATGGAAAAATTTAATAGCCTGAAATACACATTTAAAGATACTACTGCCGAAAAACTGTTCAGATATAATAATTATGGACAGTCAGGATATAATTACTACATAAAGGATATCATCTTCCCCGTAGTGTATAGTATCAAGAACAATAAAGGCACCACATCAGATATGTCTGCCTTTGATTCCGGATTGTTTGAGGGTAATGCCAATACAGGTTATATCCAGGCTTTCAATGGACTGTTTGGCTTGAATACCGACAGTATGGAAGCATTTAAGACTGCTATTCTTCAACAATGTGGTTTAAGTGAAGAAAAAGCTTCAGATTTCACACCGAATACTAGTCTACATTAGGCTCTTTAGCAAAAAAACACCTCAAGAGGCTGCGACAATAGTTGCAGCCTCTATTTCTATGGCTCTCAATCAACCCCTTTCAACCCTTGTTGACATCTTTTGACACGTATTGACCTCTTTCAACACCTTTTGACACGTATTGACATCTGTTGACTGCAACGTGGTCAATAAAACACAAAAGGGGTTGATAAAACGCAAAAGAGGTCGATAAATGCCGAATGGGGTTGATAAACACCGATAGAGCGCCATGTGGAGGGATAGAAAAGGAAAAGGGTTGCAACGTTTTTGTTACAACCCTTTCTTCTTACGCCCTACCTGACTCGAACAGGTCACCTTCTCCTTAGGAGGGAGACGCTCTATCCTGATGAGCTAAGGGCGCGTTACCCAACTAATTTACAGTAATCAGCCTGTTAATTCAACCCTGTTCAGGACTTCTTAAGAGCTGAGAGAGCCTCTTCAAGCGGCATCTGAATGCAGGCCTGTTCGTCATGCTGATACTTGGGGGCAAGGCGATAGTTTTCTGAACCGTGCTTCAGGTAGTAGCCGTAGCGACCCTGGCGGATATCCAAGCGTTCACCGTCCTGAACACCAAAGTCCTTAATGATTACAGGAGTGGCTGCTGCAGTCTTTTTAGTTGCAGAAGAACTCTTCTTTGAAGAGGTGCTGTGCTTACTGTTTTCTGCAAGAACCTTTCTGGCTTCCTGCTCACTGATGTGAAGAATTTCCATTGAATTCTTGCGGTTACAGTAAGAATCTCCGCACTTAAGATAGGGACCGTACTTGCCAATGTTTGCAGTTATTTCCTGACCGTCTTCTGTCTTTCCGACTGTGCGGGGAAGAGCAAAGAAGGCAAGGATGTCGTCCTTGGAGACGTTTACACCCAAAAGGTCCTTGGGAACTGTGAAACGTTTGACATCGGGATTTGTTGCAACATCTCCAATCTGCCAGTAGTCACCGTATTTTCCGGTGCAGTAGAAGATTGGAAGACCGTCATCTGTTGTTCCGACTATGGGGTTGCCAGGCTTTTTGGTTTTAAGGGCATCCAGCATCTCGTTGGTTACATTGTAAGGATAGTAGTTGCTGGGAACAGAGTAGTAGGTACCGTCCTTGTCCTGGATGTAAGGTCCGAACTTGCCCAAGGTAACTGTGTTTTCCTCGCTGATCTGGGGAAGATGAATTTTCTTGACGGACATGGGAACAATCTTTTCCTTCATGTTCTTTACATCTTCCTCAAGGCCGGGGTGTCCTTCGTAGAAATCTTTCAGGAACTGCGTCTCTGTGATTTCATTATTGGCTATGCGGTCAAGGTCCTCTTCCATGTTTGAGGTGAACTTGTAATCAATGTACTTAGGACAGTTTTCAAGAAGCTGAATAATTCCAAAACCTGTGAATGTGGGTATCAGAACGTTGTTTTCCTTCTTTACGTATTCCTTCTCAATAATTCTGTCAATTATTGAAGCATAGGTACTAGGCCTTCCGATTCCAAGGTTTTCAAGTTCCTTAACAAGAGAGGCTTCTGTGAACCTTGCTGGTTCCTTTGTTTCATGCATTACGCTCTCAAGAGAGCTGACATTGAGAACCTGACCTTTCTCAAGTTTGGGAAGGGTGCTCTCAGACTGCTCTTCTTCGTGATCAGTGCCCTCAACATATGCTTTGAGGAAGCCCTGGAATTCAACCCTGACTCCGTAAGCGGCAAAGGTGCTGTCTCCGGCCTGGATTGTTACAGAAGTGTTAACCTTCTGGGCATTCTTCATCTGGCTGGCAAGGGTACGTCTGTAAATGAGTGTGTAAAGACTGAGGTCGCGTCCTACAAGGCCGGTTTCTTCAGGTGCAAGGAAAGTTTCTCCTGCAGGTCTGATGGCCTCGTGAGCTTCCTGTGCATTTACACTCTTTGAAGTGTACTTGCGAGGACTGTCAGAAACATAGGCTTTTCCGTATCTTTCTGCTGCAGCCTTTCTTGCTGCTTCGGTTCCTTCCTCTGACAGTGAAATGCTGTCAGTTCTCATGTATGTGATGAAACCTCTTTCATACAGAGTTTGAGCATGACTCATTGTGTCCTTTGCAGACATGTGGAGCTTTCTGTTACTTTCCTGCTGAAGGGTACTTGTCATAAAGGGTGAAGGCGGAGCCTGCACTGCAGGTGTATCGCTTATTTCTGTAACCGTGAAGACATCGCCCTTCAGGGCAGCTATGGCAGCTTCTGTGTCCTCTCTGGTCAGAAGGACTGCCTTTGAGGAAGCGTTGAACTTTCCGGTGTCGGGGTTGAAGTCCTTGCCGGTTGCAACTCGCTTGGAGTTGAGAGTTTCAAGTCTTGCGTAGAAGCCTTCACTGAACGTTGACTTTATGTCCCAGTATGAGGTCTTTATGTAGGCCATGCGCTTGCGTTCGCGGTCAACAATGAGCCTGAGGCCTGCGGACTGGACGCGGCCGGCGCTGAGGGAGTTGTTTCCAAGCTTTCCCCAAAGAACGGGGCTGACGGAGTAACCGAAAAGTCTATCCAAGACTCTGCGTGCCTCCTGGGCTTTGACAAGGTTGTTATTAATGTCACGTCCGTTGTTGAATGCCTGGGTTATGGCCTTCTTTGTAATTTCATGGAAAACCATGCGGCGATAGGGGATTGTGGGCTTAAGAATGTTGAGAATGTGTGCACTGATGCTTTCTCCTTCACGGTCCTCATCAGTTGCAAGTATGAGTTCGTCAGCGTCCTTAAGAGCCTTCTTCATCTCAGCTATGACGTCTTTCTTTTTTTCATCAATTATATATTGGGGCTTGTAGCCGTGCTTGATATCAATTGCCATTCCGACTGTGGGAAGGGTGGTGATATGACCCTTGCTGGCAATTATCCTGCAATCCGAGCCAAGGAAATTTTTGATTGTGTTTGCCTTGGTGGGAGACTCAACGATAATCAGTGTTTTTTTAGCCATGGAATGAAAAATAATGCCAGAAAAACCGGTTGTCAACTGCGAAAAAAGGCCCTTGAAAAGCCTATATCTATAGATATAGAAAAATTTAGCTTTTTTTAATCCCTCATTTTGGTCGGCAAAATATTGAATAATAATTCATTTTTTTGCATAATGACGGAAAAATTGCGACTAAATCACTTTTTTATAGAAGTATAAACGGGAGAATTATTATGAAAAAGACATTAGTTTTTGCAGCAGTAATCGCAGTTGCAGTTGTATGTCTGTTTGTAGGTTGTTCCAAGAAAGCTTCATCAGAGGCTGCTCCCAACACAATCACAATAGCATTCATCGGAAATACAACAGGTGATTATGCAATGTACGGTGTTCCCGTACGTAACTCAGTTAAGATGTATTTTGACCAGCTCAATGCTGCCGGTGGTATCAACGGAAAGCTGATTAATCTTCTTGAGTATGATGACAAGGCAGACGGAGTTGAGGCTGTTAACGCATACAATCTTGCTAAGGCAAACGGTGCAACAGCTATTATCGGTTCAGTTCTTACAGGCGCAACAATTGCACTTTCAGATGTAACCTATGATGACAACATGCCTCAGATTACAGCATCTGCAACAAACCCCAAGGTTACAGTCATGAATCCGGATGACCCCAAGTCAGAAGTTAAGACAAACGTATTCCGTTCATGCTTCCTTGATCCGTTCCAGGGCGAGAAGATGGCAGAGTATGCCAACAAGGTTCTCGGTGCAAAGAAAGTTGCTTTCTTCTATGAGAACGGTTCAGACTATTCAGAGTCAATCGTTGCAGCAGCTGAGGCCAAGTTTGCAGAAAACGGTCTTACACTTGTTGCAAAAGAAGCTTTTGCCTCCGGCGATGTTGACTACAAGGCTCAGATGACAAATATTGCAGCAGCAAATCCTGATGTAGTATTTATGCCCATCTACTACGGAGAAGCAGGTCTTGCAATCACAGCTCTCAGAGCAGCAGGATGCAATGCAAAGATTGTCGGTGGTGACGGTTTCGGTTCAGTTAAGGACTATGCAAGTGCAAAGGATCTTGAAGGAACAGTCTACTTCTCAGGTTATGCACCTGGAACACCCTCAGTTGCAAAGTTTGAAGCTGACTACAAGGCAACATACGGCGAAGAGGTTCCCAACATGTTTGCTCCTCTTGCATGGGATGCTTCACTTCTCATGGCTCACGGTATTGAAGAAGCAGAGAAGAAGGGTCTTAAGGCAGGAACTGCTGAGTACAAGCAGGCAATCATTGACGGAATTAAGAGTGTAAAGGGATTTGAAGGTATTACAGGTTCCTATACATTCAATGCTACAAACGACCCCGTCAAGTCCGTAGCTGTAATCAAGGTTACAAACGGATCCGAGGTGTTTGACAAACTCTTCTGATAACTGATTTAACAGTTAAAGATTATCGGAAAAAAAGGCGCAGACACTTGCGCCTTTTTTTGTTTTAGTAGATTCTATATAGTCAAGAATTAAGGAGATATAAGACGGTATGAGTTTTTCATTGCTGGTGGCACAGCTGATCAACGGTTTACAGACCGGGTCGGTTTATGCGCTGGTGGCACTGGGATACAGCATGGTTTACGGAATAATTAAGCTGCTGAACTTTGCCCACGGCGACATTATCATGGTTGGAGCTTATATGGTTTACTTTGCCATAGCTTCCTTCGCACTTCCTCCCATTGTGGCAATTATACTAGCCGTCGGTGTAAGCACGCTTCTGGGAGTGTTGATTGAAAAGGTAGCATACACTCCGCTAAGAAGCGCACCCAGACTATCTCTCCTTATTACCGCCATAGGTATTTCATTCCTGCTTGAAAACGGTGCTCAGCTTGTCTTTGGTGCAGACCAGAAGAGCATGAGGTCAATGATCACAGGTACTGTTTCAATGGGAAGCATCAACATAAGCATGGCTGCTGTTGTTACAATCCTTGTTTCCGTTGCAATCATGATTCTGCTTTCATTTGTGGTAAACAAAACCAAGATGGGTAAGGCCATGAGAGCTGTTTCTGAAGACATGGGTGCAGCCCAGCTTATGGGAATAAGTCTTAACAAGACAATCAGCATGACATTTGCTATGGGAAGTGCCCTTGCAGGTGTCGGTGCAGTTTTGTATCTGTGCGCCTATCCCCAGGCAAGCCCCACAATGGGTTCAATGCTTGGTATCAAGGCCTTTGTTTCTGCTGTTCTTGGCGGAATCGGTTCAATTCCCGGTGCCATGATAGGCGGTTTTGCAATCGGAATTCTTGAGGCACTTGTTGCAGCTGCAGGTTTCTCAATGTGGAAGGATGCTGCTGTATTCTTGGTTCTGATTATTGTTCTGCTCTTCAAGCCTACAGGCTTCTTGGGTAAGAAGATTCAGGAAAAGGTCTGACGGAGGTTTTATATGAAAAGAGTCAAACTTAAGACACCTGCCAGATACATTATCAACACATCTCTTACAGTACTTCTTTACGTTCTTCTTTCTGTTATTGTTGCAGCAACAGGACTGAGGGGAGAGTACTACAAGGGAATTATCATTACAGTCGGAATCAACATTATTCTTGCAACCAGCCTCAACGTGGTGTGTGGCTACCTTGGACAACTTCCTCTTGGACATGCAGGATTCATGGCAGTAGGTGCCTATGCAGGTGCAATCTTTATGAAGGCAACTCCTGCTGCAACACTGCTTAGGGCAGGTAACACAGTTGCCCTGATTCCGTACATTATTATTGCAATTCTCATTTCCGCACTTGTTGCCGGAATCTTCGGTCTTCTGATTGGTATTCCTGCATTGAGGCTGAAGGGTGACTATCTTGCAATTATCACTCTTGGTTTCGGAGAAATAATCAGAGTTGTTCTTACAAACATTGACTCTGTTTTGGGCTTCAAGTTTACATACGGAGCATCCGGACTTGCCAGAATTCCCAAGTTCACAAGTCTTGCCGTCATGTTTATTGTTACCGCTCTTTGTCTGTTCCTGATTCATGTTTTCATGAAGAGCAGACACGGTAGAGCCGTTCTCTCAATCAGAGACAACGAAATTGCCGCTGAATCTGTAGGAATTAACACAACATTCTACAAGACAACTGCATTTGTATTCTCAGCAATGCTTGCCGGTGTTGCCGGTTGTCTCTATGCCGGCTATATCGGATCTCTGTATCCGTCAACATTCAAGTTCATGAAGTCCATTGAAATTCTGGTAATGGTTGTTCTTGGAGGCATGGGCTCAATGCTCGGTTCTGTCATTTCTGCAGTTGTACTTACAGCACTGCCTGAAATGCTCAGAGCTTTCAGCGATTACCGCATGGTTGTCTACTCGCTTGCCCTTGTTCTTATGATGATTTTCAGACCAAAGGGACTTATGGGAACCTATGACTTCTCAATGGGTAACACAATTGAAAAGATTGTGAACAACATCCGTAAGAAAAAGGAGGTGAAAGATGAGTAACGTACTCAAATGTGAACACCTCAGGGTTGTCTTCGGAGGTCTTGCAGCAGTAAGCGATTTCAACATTGAAGTAGGAGAAAACCAGATAGTCGGTCTGATTGGCCCTAACGGTGCCGGAAAGACAACGGTTTTCAATCTGCTTACAGGCGTCTATTCACCCACAAGCGGAGTAATAACTCTCTGTGACAAAGACCTTGCCGGCATGAGCACAATTGCCCGTAGCCACGAGGGAATTGCCCGTACATTCCAGAACATAAGGCTTTTCAAAGACATGAGCGTAATTGATAACGTAATGAACAGTTTCAACAACCGCATGTCTTACTCAATTGCACACGCAATGCTCAGATTGCCCAAATACTGGAAGGAAGAGGAAAAGGCACGCGAGAAGGCAATGAATCTTCTCCACGTGTTTAATATGGAGCGCTATGCACATGAAGCTGCAGGTAATCTTCCTTATGGTTCACAGCGCCGTCTTGAGATTATCCGTGCTCTTGCAACCAATCCAAAGCTTCTTCTGCTTGATGAACCGGCTGCAGGTATGAACCCCGCAGAAACGGACAACCTTATGGAAACAATAGGTAAAATCAGGGATGCCTACCACATTTCAATTCTCCTGATTGAACACGATATGAGCCTTGTTATGGGTATCTGTGAACAGATAACAGTACTGAACTTCGGTGAAGTTATCGCCCAGGGTACACCTGAGCAGATTCAGAAGGACCCGGTTGTTATTGAGGCTTATCTTGGAAAGAGGAGGGACTGATTGATGGGTAAGATTCTGGATGTAAAGAACATCAGTGTTTAC
>CADCOT010000014.1 GCA_902803145.1 uncultured Spirochaetales bacterium
ACGCCCGGCCGTTAACCGGCATCATGTCCTGCGGAGCCCGGACTTTCCTCAGAGGCAAAGCCTCCGCGATTGCCTGAAAGACTTCAATTAATCTTACTCAAAAAGATTGTCGTCGGAATCTACAACGCCAACATCATCGCCGCCGCTGAGTTCTTCATCAATCTCTTCATCATGTACATCACCGTGAACAACAGCATCAAGGCTTGCATCTTCTTCTGATTCTTCATAGAAGAGAATTCTGCTGCAGTACGGGCAGAAGTTAATATCTTCATTTCTTCTGACTGTATTAGCAAACTGCTGGGGAAGTTCCATGAAACATCCCTGACAGATGATTCCATGAAGAGGAACAACTCCTACTCCGCCCTTGTTTCTGATAATTCTCTCAAACTTGAAAATCAGGTTTGAAGGAAGATTCTGTGACAGTTCTTCTCTTTCTTTAAGAAGCTCATCAAGGATCTTCTGCTGCTCTTCAATAAGTGCATCCTTCTTCTGTCTGTCCTCAGCAACTTCCTCTTCCTTAGCCTTAACTATCTCTGCCTGAACCTCAAGTTTTTCCTCAAGTTCGGTAAGATACTTCTGCTTTGCATTGCGGCTCTTGAAAAGGGTCTGCTCAGTTGCTCTGGCCTCATTAATGGCCTTCTCTGTGCTTTCGCTTTCACGAACCAGAGTTGCCTGAACCATTGAAGACTCTTTCTCTTCCCTATCCTTTACGGCATTTGTGTATTTTTCGTTCAGTTCATCAAGTTCCTGCTTGATCTGGTCACGCTTTGCTGACAGGTCAAGATAGTCAATCTTAATCTGCTGAAGAACACTTTCTCCGTCATAAAGATCACGGGGAATATCTTTAATCTTGTCTTCAATAACGAAGACCTGGGCAAGTACATCCTGAAGTTTTCTCAGAGTATCGTAATTAATGCTCATGCAACCTCCAATCCTTATACATAATCCTTGAGTTTCTTGGCACGCTTCGGATGTCTGAGTCTTCTGAGTGCCTTAGCCTCTATCTGTCTTATTCTTTCTCGGGTCACCTTAAAATACAACCCAACTTCTTCCAATGTCAATGAGTATCCGTCTTCAAGACCGAACCTCATTTTAAGTACCTCAAGCTCTCTTGCAGGAAGTGTTGAAAGAACATCTTTCAATTCCTCCTGAAGAAGTGCATAAGAAGTCTGAACAGCAGGGTTTTCAACTTCCTTATCCTCAATAAAGTCGGAAAGAAGTGAATCCTCTTCCTCACCTACCGGCGTTTCAAGACTGATAGGTTCACGTGCTACGTTCTTAACAGTCTTAACCTTGCTTTCAGGCCATCCAAGGTTCTGAGCAATTTCAGCATCGGTGGGCTCGCGTCCAAGAGTCTGCATAAGCATTCTGGACTCTCTGACAACCTTGTTAATCTGCTCAATCATGTGAACAGGAACTCTGATTGTTCTAGCCTGGTCGGAAATGCTTCTTGTAATAGCCTGTCTGATCCACCATGTAGCATATGTGGAGAACTTGAAGCCCTTGCGGTATTCAAACTTTTCAACAGCCTTGATAAGGCCAATATTTCCTTCCTGAATCAGGTCAAAGAAGTGCAGACCTCTGTTGGTGTACTTCTTAGCAATGGAGACTACAAGTCTGAGGTTCGCCTGAATCAGGCGATCTTTTGCAGTCTTGAGCATTGACATTCCGCGTTTAATCTCAAGAGCCTGTGCAAGAATAACATCGCAGCTGTCTTCAAAATCATACTCAATATTTTTGAGACTTCTGACTGTGTTCTGGTAACTTGTAGTCAGTTCCCTGATCTCGTCAAAGCTCATGTTAAGCTGTTGTTCAACCTCGCCGCGCTTGCTGGCGGTAGAAAGGTTTCTGGAAAGCTGTCTGACTTCCTTAATGCTGGAAATCTGAAGCTTGGTTTCAAGAACGTTTTTGTTGTTCTTAAGGTTGTTGATTTCCTTTTCAGCATCAATGAACCTGTCAGTGAACATGTTAATTTCTTCAGGCTGGAGGTACAGTGCTGAAAGTTTCTTAAGAAGAGTATTTTTCTTCTTCAGAAGCTCTTCATTGTTAAGAACTTCTTCACCGGCTGCCAGCTTGTTCTGCTTAAGTTCAACGTAGTTTCTGATCAGGCTCTGGCATTCCTTAAGCTGCTCACGATAGAAGGTTGCGTACCTCTTCTGCTCCTGCAGCAGCTCTTTCTGATCCTTTGCGTTGTAGTCTTCAGCTTCTTCGTACTTTGTGTTGAGCTTTACAAGAATCTGAGCAAAACAGGTAATGATAATTCCGGATTTGTGAATTACGTTTGTAATAATCTCAGAACCTTCTTCCATCTGCTTTGAGAGGTTTACCTCTTCTTCTGCAGTAAGAAGATTTTCTTTACCAATCTCTCTCAGGTAGAGTCTGATAGGATCGTCAGAACTGGTTTCTCCCTTGTCTGTGCTAAGAACTGCAGGTCTGTGTGCAGCACTCTCAACACTGTCATCAATGCTGGAGATGGGGTCAATTGAACCGTAGCTTCCCTCTTCAGAGTTCTCAAGAATGAATGACTTTGTGTAGGAGTCTTTGTCCTCTATTTGGTTTTCGTACTCGTCTTCTTCGTCTTCATCTTCGTCTTCGTCACCGGAGTTTTCGGATTCTACGGCGTACAGTTCGCTGTCAGAAGGCTCTACAAGATCAAGTGCATCTGTTTCAACAAGGTCATCATCCTCATCATCAGCAAGCATGTCATCTTCTTCGTCTTCAAGCTCCATTTCATCGCCGGTAGGCTCTTCTAAAAAGTCATCTGCGGCAGATTCAGCCTCGGAGATGAGAAGCCCCCTGCTTTTGAGTTCGTTGCAGTAGTATTCAAAGTCGGAGTCAATATCAACATGCTGAGCCAGAAGGTAGTCACGCAAGTCAGATGCTGTGAACTGGTTTTCGTTCTGAGCCGAGTAAATTAATTTCTGAAGAATCTCTTCTTTGTTATCTCTCTCTTCTTCGTCCATCTATCAAATAAACCCTCATAAGTTCTGAAGCGCAATTATTTCGTTATCCAAGTCTCTCAAAGTCTCCATAAGCTCCAGCAGTTGATCATTTGAAATTCCTTCAACTGAAGCAGAGTTCACCATTCCCTGGATTCTGCGCCTCTTTTCCAAAAGCTCTTCCATTAGAACAACGTTAATTGCTTCTTTAACAGCTTCATCAGGATTCGCAACCTTGTACAGGCTGGAATCAAATGACTGAACAACCAGATTCTTCAAGTCAGGGTCTTCAATCATCTGAAGAATAAGATCCGTATCTGTAATCTCTTCTCTTGCTGCGTTTTCAAGCACGGCATAAAGGCTCTGTGCTTCTTTGTCGTTAAGAAGATTAATCCGCACGGCTTTTCTGAACTTCTCAAATTCAGATCTGTTATTTATGAGAAGAAGCATAGCATTGAGATCACGCGAAATATTAAGCAGGTTTCTACTCTTACTGACAGGCCTTTCTTCAACTTTTACAGGCTCTCTGTTCTTCTGCCGTGCGTAATCTCCGATTATCTGTTCCTCGGATACACCAAGCTCTTCTGAAAGATACTTTATATAACCCTGACGCTCTATCTCTGAAGAAGTAGCATCAAGGAAAGGCATAACCTCCTTGAACACAGATGTTTTGCTTTTGGGCTGCCGTAAATCATACTTTTTTTTAGCAGAATGTACAAGATAAGAGAAACCTGTAATTATATTATTACATGAATTAATAAGGGCTTGGGCTCCCTGCTCTTCCAACATCTGCGAAGCATCCTTGGCTCCGGTCAGCCTGATAACACCGCATTCAATGTCATTTTTCTGTAAAATCATCAGCGCTTTGGCTGTTGCGTTCTGTCCTGCGCTGTCCGAATCAAACAATATGTAAGCTTTGCTGACCCATCTTTTGAGAAGCTTTGCCTGTTCTTCTGTAAACGATGTCCCAAGAGGCGCAACGGCGTTTGCAAGCCCTGCCTGATGAAGAGAGATTACATCAAAGTTGCCCTCACAGAGGATGACTTCTCCCTTCTTTTTGAGCATAGGAAGGCTTTCATACAGGCCAAAGAGGATGTTTCGCTTGCTGTAAAGCTCTGTATCGGGCGAGTTTTTATACTTTGCCCTATCCTCTCCTGTCATGTCACGGCCGCTGAAAGCAACAACGTCTCCCTGCCATGTACGGATTGGGAACATAAATCTGTTTCTGAAAAACGGGTAAAAGTCATCAGATCCTTTTGAAAAAAGGCCGCTTTTTTTCAACAGATCATCTGAAAAACCGTTCTGCTTAAACGTGGGATAAAAGTTACTGGAATTCTCAGGAGCAAATCCTAACATAAACTTTTCACAGGTCTCATCTGAAATTCCGCGTTTTTTCATATAGGTTCTTGCTTCTTCAGCATAGGGTTTTGTTGTGAGAATCAGATGGTAAGTTTTAGCAATTCTGTTGTAAAGGTCTTGAAGAGACTTCTTTCTCTGGCTTTCTTTACGGTCAAACTCAGTCTCGGCTTTCAGCTCTACTCCGGCCTTTTTAGCAAGTTGTTCAACTGCTTCCGGAAAGGTCACATGTTCAATCTCCATAATGAAATCGAACATTCCGCCGCCTTTTCCGCATCCAAAACATTTATAGAATCCCAGATCATCTTTTACAGTAAAGGAAGGTGTCTTTTCATGGTGAAAAGGACAGAGTCCCCAGAACCTGTCTCCCTTTCTTGTAAGACGTACATACGGTGAGATTACTTCACTGATTGTCAGTCTGCTTTTAATCTGTTCTATCTGAGCGTCAGAAAATACCGGCATAAAACCCCAATATATTATATAAGAACAACCGGAGTGTTTGAAAGTCTGGTTTCAAGGATTTTGTCAATTTCATCTTTACTGTGTAATTGACCTTTGTTCATGCCCGGACAAGTCTTAGCTTCTTCATCCCAAGCATCTTTGTTTTCAAGAATATGAGCCCAAAAAGGATAAGTTGCACACTGTACCGGCCTGTACGGATAAACCTTGCAGCCCTTGTCTGTCAGGAAGATGCAGTCGTAGTTTTCCTTCTCAAGAAGAGAAATCATCTTCATCTGTCCCATATCTACAATTCTGCAGTAAGTATCAATAAAAGCCTGCCTTTCCATTGATAAACCGTCAGCCATACGTTGAATATCGTCTTCACTGAGAAATACGAAGCCGGGATCCACTGAGCAGCAGACCCTGCATCCCTGGCAAGAAAACTTTAATCCTTTGTCGTAGAAACAGCCCATATGAATCCTTTAAACAATTAAGGGCCTCCCCTTTTGGGAAGACCCTGATTACTAATGGAGAGAGAAGGATTCGGACCTTCGAAGGCTGAGCCAACAGATTTACAGTCTGCCCCCTTTGACCGCTCGGGAACCTCTCCGATAAGCCACCTGTCCGATTCGAACGGACGACCCCGAGATTACAAGTCACGTGCTCTGGCCAGCTGAGCTAAGGTGGCAAATGTCTATCGACCTCAATTAACATACAGGAGATTTTAATCTTTGGCAAGTTATTAAAACGAATTTCTTTGTAAAAATATTGAACGCCTAGGCCATTTTACAATAAAGTATGGATTTATGGAAAATAAGAAATTCAAATCACAGTTAGGATTCATCCTTGTAAGCGCAGGATGTGCAATCGGAATTGGAAATGTTTGGAAGTTTCCATATATTACCGGCGTTTATGGTGGTGGTGTTTTTGTACTCTTTTATCTTCTGTTCCTTGTTTTAATGGGAATTCCTGTTCTTTCTATGGAACTTGCCGTAGGTAGAGCTTCACGTAAGAGTGCAGTTGGTGGTTATAAAACACTTGAGAAGCCTGGTTCAAAGTGGCATGTCCACGGATGGTTTGCCATTGCCGGTTGCTATCTTCTTATGATGTACTACACCACTGTTTCCGGTTGGATGCTTCTTTACTTTGTAAAATTTCTTACCGGAACATTTACAGGTATGGCTTCAGAGAACATCCCGAATGTCTTTTTCTCTATGCTCGGCAACCCCGGTGAGATGGCTATAGCCATGATCTTTACTGTTGTTGCAGGTTTCCTTGTCTGTTCATTTGAACTTCAGAGCGGTCTTGAGAGAGTAACAAAGGTTATAATGACAGGTCTTCTTATCCTTATCATTGCTCTTGCTATCAACTCTTTCACACTTCCGGGTGCAGGTAAGGGTCTTGCCTTCTACCTTCTTCCGGATTTTAACAGAGCAGTTGAAGCCGGTATCTTTAAGGTAATTATGGGTGCTATGAACCAGGCCTTCTTTACACTCAGCCTTGGTGTTGCTGCTATGGAAATCTTCGGTAGCTATATGTCAAAGGAAAACACCCTTGTAAAAGAAGCATCAATTATTACAGGTCTTGATACATTTGTTGCACTTTTCAGCGGCCTTATCATTTTCCCGGCAATTTTCTCCTATGGCATTTCTCCTGCTCAGGGTCCTTCCCTTATCTTCATTACCCTTCCCAATGTTTTTGTTAACATGGCCGGTGGAAGAATTTGGGGAACTTTGTTCTTCCTGTTCATGTCTTTTGCAAGTTTCACAACAGTAATTGCAGTATTTGAAAACATAATTGCCACATCTTGTGACAACTGGGGATGGTCAAGAAAGAAGGCTGCTTTGATCAACTGTGCATTTATTCTTGTTGCCAGCCTTCCCTGTGTCTTTGGCTATAATATTTGGTCAAATCTCCACATTATCGGTAACAGAGATGTTCTTGATTCAGAAGACTTCATTGTTTCCAACCTTCTTCTGCCTATCGGTTCTCTTATTTACCTTCTGTTCTGTACATGCAAATGGGGATGGGGTTTTGACAAATACCTTGAAGAAGCTAACACAGGTAAGGGCTTAAAGATTTCTCCTAAGTTGGGCATCTACTTCAAGTTCATTCTTCCTGTTCTGCTTCTGGTAATTCTTGTAGTCGGACTTATCCCTGCAAAATAATATAAGAACAAAAAATATGAGGGCTGAGAAATCAGCCCTCTAATTGTATTCAATCAATTATTTCAATTTCTTTATTTCATCTACAGACAATCCTGTAATCCTGCTGATTGTCTCAAAATCAAGTCCGGCTTCAATGCTCTTCTTAGCAATTTCAACCCTGCTCTCTGTTGTAGCTTTAGCTGCGGCTTTAGCTGCGGCTTCTTCTGCAGCCATCTCTGCTGCTTCTTCAGCACGGGCCTCAATGATGTCTTCTAATGTTATTTCATCAAATATCATTCCGGTTACCCCCTCGCAGTTTCTTATCAGCAGTTCCTTAAGTTCTGAGCCTTCAGGCAATTCTTCTATGCTTTGTTTTACTGCTTCTTTTAGTTCTTCCTTATTGACATTATAGCCCATCTCTATTCTACTTTGCAAACTTGCTATGAACTGAGAATACTCCCTAAGATATTTGCTCTTCTCAAATAACGCAGAATTTTTACAACTGTTTATGTTAAACATATCTACAATCAGCTCCGCTTTTACCATTCCCTCTACTTTGAATGAATCAGATAATTTGTACGTTACTTTTTCATTTATATCTTTCTTTCCGTTGTAGAATACAATGAAGTTCGGTGTTGGAAGCTCTACCTTTGTCATGTTGTAGAGTTTTCTTATCTGATTTGTATCCTTCAGATATTTAGCGTAAACCAGAACCATGTAGAATAGCATCCTGATTGTTATGCTGCTTGTAGGCAGACTCTGATGCTCTATAAATGTCATTGTATCTGCATAGAGAAATGACAGATCATTCTTCAATGACATGTATATGCCGTCATTGATTGTTGTAAGTGTCAGTTCTTCTGCATCTTTGTAATCCGTGTTGTAGATTGCATTGTACAGAGACAGTGTCCATTCCTTCCGTTCTTGTGATCCGAATATAAAGCGAAACAGCCTATCTTTTACGTTGTAAGAAAGAATGTTTTCGATAAAGTTATTCATAATCTGAATACCTCCGTTTGATTATTACAGAGCCTCAAGGCCCATCGCTATATAATGGTGTTTAAACGGTAAAATCTTTCCCTTGTTTAGCACTAAAATTAGAGATAAAGATAAAAAAAATAGAGCTGAATCCATAATAGGAATCAGCTCTTAAATTTCAATCTAAATATTTAGAGATTAATAAGTTCCAAGGTCTCCGGAAGAACGTCCGTTGTGAACATCTTTCTTCAGTGAGTAGTCTTCCTTACCGGGCAGGATTGCATTAAGGATAACACCGGCAAGAGCGGCAATTGCAAGAGATGTAAGAGTTACGCTTGCGCTACCGATTGTGAATGTAATTCCGTTTGTAAATCCAAGACCGCAGACAAGAATTACTGCACCGATAATCAGGTTTCTGGACTGTGTGAAGTCAACCTTGTTCTCTACGACGTTTCTAACACCGATAGCTGAAATCATACCGTAAAGGATGAATGAAATACCGCCTACGATTGAAACAGGAAGTGAATTGATCAGGGCTGAGAACTTGGGGCAGAAGCTCAGAACAATTGAGTACAGAGCTGCAAGTCTGATTACCTTAGGATCATATACTTTAGAAAGAACCAGAACACCTGTGTTCTCACCGTATGTTGTGTTAGCAGGACCGCCAAAGAAGGCAGAGAAGCTTGTTGCAAGTCCATCACCGAGAAGTGTTCTCTGAAGGCCGGGGTTCTCTACAAAGTTCTCACCTGTTGTTGCGCTGATGGCTGAGATGTCACCAATGTGCTCCATCATTGAAGCAATTGCAATCGGTGCCATAACAAGGATTGCTGTTAAGTCAAACTTGGCAATTGAAGCGCCGGGGTTTGTAATGAACTGAGGAAGTCCGAACCACTTTGCCTCTCTTACTGCAGTAAAGTCAATCAGGTTTGCACCAAAAGCATTTGCAATCAGAGCAACAACATAGCTGACAACTACACCAAGAAGGATAGGAATAATCTTAATCATTCCCTTTCCCCAAATATTGCAGTAGACAATTACAGCAATTGCCAGAAGTGCCAGAGGCCAGCAGTTAGATGCGTTTGCAACTGCAGAAGGGGCAAGGTTAAGACCGATAAGAATGATAATGGGTCCTGTTACGATTGGAGGCAGGAATCTCATTACCTTCTTTACTCCGAAGAAGTGGAAGACAAGTGCAAGAACAAGGTACAGTAGACCGGCAATTACAATTCCGCCGCCTGCATACTGAAGCTTTTCAGCTGCACCCATTGTTGCAAACTTGCCTGTGCTCAGTGCTGCAACTGCAGCGTAGCCGCCCAGGAAGGCAAATGAAGAACCCAGGAATGCTGGAACTCTGAGTTTTGTAATCAGGTGGAACAGCAGTGTTCCAAGACCTGCCATAAGAAGTGTTGTCTGCATTGAAAGCGGCAGACCGTAAGAATTTACCAAAAGCGGAACAAGTACTGTTGCTCCGAACATGGCAAAAAGGTGCTGAAGGCCCAAAATCATCATTTTGGAAGTACCTAACGACTTTGCATCCCTGATGGGTTCCTGCTTTGACATCTTGTCTCTCCTTAAAAAAAAGACAACCACTTTCGTGATTGTCTAATTAATACCGATAATAACGGCTTCAGGAAACAGGAATCCTGTCTGATTTGATCTTAATCTGATCCTGTCAAACATGGGCAGTTCCTCCTTCCCTTGGCATTCTTGCTGAAAATTATCAGATTAGAAGATTCAGGTCAAGAGTTCTGACAGGTTTTTTATCTGATTGC
>CADCOT010000015.1 GCA_902803145.1 uncultured Spirochaetales bacterium
TCAGAACTTTGAGTTTTACCTATTGCTGTTTTTTGCAAAATACAATATAAGTGAAAAGGCACGGCGGCGTAGCTCAGTTGGTAGAGCAATCGGCTCATATCCGATCGGTCAGGGGATCGTGGCCCTTCGCCGCTAAACAGGAACAGGTGCCTCTAGGGGTATCTGTTCTTTTTTTTATTTGGAGGGGAGATGTATGTCTGAACTTATTAAAAAACTCAGAGACGCAGAACCGGGACCCGCTGTTGTAACAGCAGAAGGATGGGTCAGGACCAGAAGAGACAGTAAAACAGTAAGCTTCATTGAAGTAAATGACGGAACATGTCTTAAGGGTCTGCAGGTTGTAGCAGACCATGAAAAATTTGACAGTAATCTCCTTAACCGCATTGCAACCGGAAGCTCTGTTGTCTGCAAAGGAATTCTTGTTCCCTCTCAGGGAGGAAACCAGAAGGTTGAAATGCAGGCCCAGAGTATTGAGATTCTTGGAGAGGCTCCGGAAAGTTATCCTCTTCAGAAAAAGAGACACACTCTTGAGTATCTGAGAGAAATTGCCCACTTAAGACCCAGAACAAACACAATCGGTGCTGTTGCCAGGGTCAGAAGCACCATGGCCTATGCTGTTCACCGCTTCTTCCAGGAAAACGGTTTCTACTATGTAAACACTCCTCTTATCACAGCAAGTGATGCAGAAGGAGCAGGTCAGATGTTCCAGGTTACAACCATGGACATGGCAAATCCTCCCAGACTGGAAGACGGTTCAATTGACTGGTCTAAGGACTTTTTTGGAAAGAAGACAAACCTTACAGTCAGCGGTCAGCTTGAAGGTGAGACCTACGCAACAGCACTTAGGAACATTTACACATTCGGACCGACCTTCAGAGCAGAGAACTCAAACACAAAGAGACACTTGGCAGAGTTCTGGATGATTGAGCCTGAGATGTCATTTTGCAACCTGGACGGAGACATTGATATTGCAGAAGCCTTCCTCAAGTATGTTTTCAAGTACACCCTTGAGAACTGTGAAGAGGACATGGACTTCTTCTCAAAGTTTGTTCAGGAAGGCGTAAAGGACACTATTGCCCACGTTGTAAACAGCCCGTTTGCACGCATGACATACACAGAGGCAGTTAAGGAACTTGAGAAAGCTGCTGACAAGTTTGATTTCAAGCCCTACTGGGGTTGCGATCTTCAGACAGAGCATGAAAGATTCCTTACAGAAGAGGTCTGTAAGCGCCCTGTAGCAGTAACTGACTACCCCAGAGAGATCAAGAGCTTCTACATGAAGCTTAACGATGACGGAAAGACAGTTAAGGCTGTCGATATTCTTGCTCCCAGACTTGGAGAGATTATCGGCGGTTCAGAGCGTGAGAACCGCCTGGATGTCCTGCTTGCAAGGATGAACGAGCTTGGTCTTAAAGAAAAAGACTACTGGTGGTATCTGGATCTGAGAAGATACGGAAGCGTACCGCACGCAGGTTTCGGTCTTGGATTTGAGAGAGCAGTTCAGTATGTAACAGGCATGCAGAACATAAGAGACGTCATTCCTTATCCGCGTGCAGTCGGACAGGCAGACTTCTGATAAAGAGGTGAAAAAGATGATCAAGGCACTTGTAATTCTGGCAGATGGTTTTGAAGAGGTGGAGGCACTGACTCCGGTTGACTTTCTCAGACGCGCAGGTGTCTCGGTCACCGTTGCCGGTCTTGGCACAGAAAAGATAATGGGAAGTCACGGGATCAGAATTCACTGTGACTGTGCCCTGGAGACGGTGGAAACAGAAGGGTGGAATGCAGTTGTACTTCCCGGAGGAATGCCCGGTTCAGAGAACCTTGCAAACAGCAAACTCGTATCTCAGATAATCATGAACACTTACAAGGCAGGAAAACTTGTCTGTGCAATCTGCGCAGCTCCTGCCGTTGTTTTAGGTCCTCTTGGAATTCTGAAAGACCGCAAGGCAGTGTGCTATCCGGGAATGGATGAGTATGCTCCGGACATAAAGTTTCTTTCTTCCAAAGTTATTACAGACGGCAACGTTATTACTGCCCGTGGTGCAGGTTGTGCTCAGGAGTTTGCCTTTGAGATTATCACAGCCCTTATCTCAAGAGAGAAGGCTGACGATATTGCATTCCGTGTAATCTATTGAGGGGTGTTAACATGGAAAAAATCGGTTTTGACAATGAAAGATACCTTAGAGAACAGACAGAGTACATCTTTAACAGAAAGAGTCTGATTAACGGACGTCTGTATCTGGAATGCGGCGGAAAACTGCTGTTTGACTACCACGCAGCAAGAATCCTCCCCGGTTTTGATACCAATGTCAAAATGAGGGTTTTCCAGTCTCTCAAAGACAGCTTGGATGTAATTATCTGCATTAATGCTGCTGACATTGAGCA
>CADCOT010000016.1 GCA_902803145.1 uncultured Spirochaetales bacterium
CTTGAGTGATTGACAAAATTTTACCTGTATAGTAATTTACATAACGCAATTCTTGAGCCGATGGGCAGAGGGGGTGAGTAGTAGATGGCATACGTCAGATGTGACGAGAATGAACCTGTTGAGAAAGCAATTAAGCGTTTCAAGAGGATGGTCGAAAAAGAAGGCACAATTCGTGAATTCAAAATGAGACAGTATTTTGAGAAGCCGTCTGCAATTGAGCACAGAAAGAAGAAAGCCCTTGCAAGAAAGCAGATGAAGAAAGTTCATAAGATGCGTTCTTCAAAGGCCTATTGATTAAGAATTGCACCTCTCAGAGGTGCACAATTGCGCTTGTGGTATAACGGTATTACCTCAGCCCTCCAAGCTGAAGACGCGGGTTCGACTCCCGTCGGGCGCTTAAACACCACTCGTTCAGAGTGGTTTTTTTGTAAAGAGGTTAAACTATGGGACAGAGAGGCGAGGTTTTCTCAACAAAACTTATTTCCAACGACCGCACATATTTTTTCAACGTCAAGGAAAACTTCAGAGGAGATGTTTATCTCAATCTTGTTGAAAGCAAGGCAAGCGAAGATGAAGGCCGCTTCATACGTCAGAGTATAATTGTCTATCCGGAAGATCTTGGAGAGTTTATCCGTGAATTCCAGAAGGCAGTTGACTACATTAAAATCAACGCTGAGAAACGCCCTTAAAAGTTAAGCGGTGAATAGGACAGGGTCCGTATTTCTCTATGGCCTTGTAATGGGATGCCACAGGGTATCCCTTATGTTTTTCAAACCCGTATTCGGGCCATTTTTGCGCAGCTTCAAGCATGTATCGGTCACGTCCTGTCTTTGCCAGGATGGATGCAGCCATTATTTCATGAATCTTTGAATCACCTTTTACAACTGTTTTGCAGGGAAGGCTGACAGGCGGCATTCTGTTACCGTCTGCAAGAACCTCAAAATCTGTATATCCTTTTTCTTTCAGTTTCTTTGCAACTTCTTCACAGCTGATTGTCATAGCTTTTAGGGCTGCATTGAGAATGTTGATTTTGTCTATTTCATCCGGACCTACAGATGCAACTGCCCAGGCCAAAGCTTTTTCTTTAATTATTGATTCAGCTTTAAGGCGGGCCTTTTCGGTCATCTTTTTTGAATCATTGAGAATTTCAAAGGGGAAATCTGATGGAAGCGCAACTGCTGCTGCATATACAGGACCGGCCAAAGGTCCTCTTCCGGCTTCATCTGTACCGATAATTAGCGTCATAGTTTAATTGTAACAGAATCTGGGATTATGATAAAATAGCAGAAGTATGTTTCTCAAATCTGTTGAATTATTTGGATTCAAATCATTTGCCGACAGAACCAGGTTTGACTTTAATGAAGGAGTAACCTGTCTCTTAGGTCCCAACGGAAGCGGAAAAAGCAACGTTGTAGATGCCATCAAATGGGTTCTTGGTACCCAGTCTCTTTCTGCCATCAGAGCAGGAAAGAGGGAAGATGTAATCTTCAACGGTACAGATACCAGAAAACCCATGCCAATGTGTGAGGTTATTCTAACTCTTGATAACAGCGAAGACCTTCTTGCAATAGACAGTGCTGAAGTTGAAATCAAGAGAAGAATGTATCGTAACGGTGAAACAGAATACTACATTAACAGGGCAAGAGCTCTTCTCAAAGACATAAAAGAACTGTTCATGGATACCGGAGTAGGAAAAGCTGCTTACAGTATTCTTGAGCAGGGAAAGATAGACCAGATTCTTTCTGTTAAACCGGAAGACAGACGTTACGTATTTGAAGAAGCTGCTGGTATCAGCCGCTTTAAGCAGCAGAGTGAAGAAGCAACAAGAAAACTTCAGAAAACAGATGAAAACATCCAGACTGCAGAACTCTTATTTGCCCAGATAGAAAAGACTTACAACTCTACTAAAGTCCAGATGGACAAGGTTCTGAAGCACAGAGAAATAAGTTCCAGAATCCAGGAGCTGGAAGTAGAACTTCAGCTTTCATACATACAGGCACTTGGCAAATTCAAAGAGCAGACTGCAGAAGAACTTAAGAAACTTCAGGCAGAGGCTGATGAATTGGATAAATATCTTGATTCTCAGCGCAGCGGAATGGAAGGCTTGAATATAGAACTGGACGAGCTTAAAACACGCCGTGAAAATGCCAATAACCGCTATGAAAGACTTGATGAACAAAAGAGATCAATTGACAGAGAAATTGAACTTCTCAATGAGCGTTATCAGGATATTCATCAGAGAACTAGGGCTGCTCAGTTTAAAGCTCAGCAGGTAAAAGACCGCTATGAAGCTGATAAACAGATTCTTGATGAAAGAACTGCTGAACTTGAAGGCATAGTATCTAGGCTCACAGATGTAAGAAGCGGTTCTGCAAAGGCAATAACTGATAGAGAAAAGCTTAATTCAGATAAGACTGCCCATGAAGCAACAAGACATAATCTTGAAACTCAGCGTCAGGAACTTGCTGAAAGAAGAAGTGAAACTGTAAAAAAGATTTCAGAACTTGCAGGACGCATTGCAGATTCTCTTTCTCAGAGCATAAAGGGTAGCGGATACAGTTCTGCAGCACGTTCTAAGTCTGAAAAGGCCTTCATAGAAAGACTTTCCAAGTTCTCAAGACTTGTTTCAGACCGTTCGGAATTCTTACGTGGTCTTGTAAAAGTTGACTTTGAAGATTCTGTTTATCTTTCTGCCGTACAGGAAGTTGAAGAACTTCTACTGTCAGAACTGGATGAAATTAAGGGAATGTTCCAGGAATACAGCGGATCAATTCCTACCTTCTTGGATGAGTTCCTTTCTCCGAGCGGTATCCTTTCTGAAAAGGAGCAGCTTGATAAAGTCCTTGAAGAGATTGACAGACTTGAAGAGAAGAACAGGGAAGAAGATGCTTCTCTGTTTGCTGAAATCTCAAGACTTTCACGTTTGATAATCCAGTATGATGAAGACATAGAAGATTTCAGACTTCAGGAAGCTCAGTATGTAACCCAGCATACTTCTTTAAAAACAAGAATTGCAGAGTTGAAAGATCAGCTTCAGCAACGTGAATTTGATTTCTCAGATGCAAGTCACTCAATTGAAGAAGAGCAGATTAAGGAAAACGAGACTCTTGAAAATATTGATAAAGCCAAGGCCAAGAAGGTTGAATTGGAGGATATCAAGCTTCAGTTGAAGGACGAGATTGCTGAAATCAACACTTTGATTGACAACAAGAACGGAGAGATTACTCAGAACAATGCTGCTTTCAAGGACAAATTTGACAGACGTCAGGATTTGATTTCTCTCATTGCTACAAAGCAGGCAAATACTGAGAACCTCGAATCTCAGATTCAGAAAATCTATACGGACTTCTTTGCAGAAACAGGAAAATCTCTGCGTGAGTTTAATACTCATGAAATCACAGCTCCGGTTGACCAGCTGAAGAGTGAACTTGAAGACTGTAAGAAAAAACGTGACTCCCTGGGTTACATTAACTACATGGCTGAGGAAGAATTTGCCGAAGCCAGCCGTAACTACGAGTTCTACCGCAAGAACCTTGATGACCTTATCAAGGCCAAGCAGGATCTTGAAGAGATTATTGCTGACATTAAGGAAAAGAGTTCTGCAATGTTTATGGAAACCTATCATCAGATTTCTGAAGCTTTCAGTCAGATGTTCACAACTCTTTTCTCAGGCGGTAGGGCAGAGCTTTCACTTTCTGATGAAGAGAATGTTCTTGAATCCGGTATTGAGATTCTGGCTCAGCCGCCAGGAAAGAAACTGACCCACCTTCCGCTTCTCTCCGGTGGTGAGAAGTCCATGACTGCTGTTGCCTTACTGTTTGCAACATATAAGGTTAAGCCGTCTCCTTTCTGTATTCTGGACGAGATTGATGCTGCACTTGATGCTAGGAACATCGGTGCCTTCATGAAGGTTCTTGAAACCTTTGATGACCGCAGCCAGTTCATTATCATCACCCATAACAAGTACACAGTTCTCAGCTCTGACAGCCTTATCGGTGTTACACAGGAAGAGGCCGGTGTATCCAAAATGGTCAGCTACCGCATAGACCAGAGCCAGACCGTCAAAGACGGCGAGCAGGTCCTTAAGAACTGATTATTCATTTTAGAAATGAGTTTTCTACTATGTATTCAACTGTTTCTTGTTTGAGGGGTTTGTTTTTTGATGACATGGTAATTATCATTCCGTTTCCCGGATAGATTTCCATAAGTCGATATGATTCAAACTTCATATTATTGTCATCAAGATAGTCTTGCTTTTCCAACATGCCTAAATGCTCCCAAATCAATATCTTTCCTGTTTTGATGTTAATTGCTGTGAAATCAGGTTTGTAATTCTGAAGGTCTATAC
This sequence comes from uncultured Spirochaetales bacterium, assembly GCA_902803145.1. Taxonomy (GTDB): domain Bacteria; phylum Spirochaetota; class Spirochaetia; order Sphaerochaetales; family Sphaerochaetaceae; genus RUG14846. Next base: position 4,349 of record CADCOT010000016.1, read on the forward strand.
TTCTTACTCTATCTTCGTAAATGTAAGGGACACCATGTTTTAACAATGCTTCTGCTATTATAAACTCTGCCATGGATTTTACGTATTCACCTCTGGTTGTTTTAATAACGTATTGTCCTGTTCTTATATACTGTCCGGTAGGAATTCTGTCTTTGAATTGCCTTATCTGTTCCTCTACAGATAGTTCAACAGGCTTTATGTATTCTTTCAAAGCAGGTTCAAAGTTATCATAAACGGATGCAAGGGATCTTTCTTGTTCATGTTTGAGCAATTTGTTCAGCAGTTTCAATTCTGTTTCAGCTTCTAATAGGACAGTTTGAAAGTATTTTTTTTGAGAAAGTTTGGTTATTAGTTTTCTGTCTTTGCTACGTTTTAGATACATAGTATTACCATTTTGTCTGTAATAGATTTGAGCATTTCTGTAGTCGTACTTTTTAACATACAGATTTCCTTCAGGATATGTATCCAGAGTTTCCCGCAACCTTTTAATAAGTTTCTCAAGGTGAGTTTTGCGTTTAAATAGGTCATTTAGTGTCATGCCATATTATGGTTTCGGAACGGCAAAAACCACTTCATATTATCTGCATGTTTCAGCGACAATTTCGTGTAAAAAATTGTAAAATTGTCGCTGGATTTTGAAAGTCGGCGACAAAACTGTAGATTTTTCTTCAAAAAAGTCGCTGGAGAATAAATTGCCTATATAACAGAACAGATTTTTACCCCTTCAAAGCCCCTAAATTGACATATTTATATATTTAATATAAAGTCAGTTGTTATGTTTGACGGACTGAGCAACAGATTTTCATCAATAATCAGAACTTTTCAGGGCAAGAACAAGATTTCTGAAAAGAACATCTCAGATGCAGTAGAGGAGATTAAGTCTGCCCTAATAGACGCTGACGTTAACCTTAGGGTTGTCAGACGCTTTGTCAACAGGACAATGGAAGATGCTCTTGGAGATAAGGTTCTTAAATCTGTTGATCCCGGTCAGCAGTTTGTTAAGGTTGTCTATGACAGAATGGTTCAGCTTCTCGGTGATCCGGACAGTCAGAAACTCAACCTCAAAGGTCCTGATACTGTAAGTGTAATTCTCATGATGGGTCTTCAGGGCTCAGGTAAAACTACAACAAGTGCCAAACTTGCCGCCAAGCTTAAAGCTGACGGACGTAGGGTAATGATGGCAGCCTGTGACCTTGTCAGACCTGCTGCAATTACTCAGCTTCAGGTTCTTGGCCAGCAGGTGGATGTTCCTGTCTATGCTCAGACTGACACAAAAGATGCTGTAAAGGTTGCAAAGAATGCATACAAGGAAGCTAAGAGACTTCAGTATGACGTTCTGATTGTTGATACATCCGGAAGAATGCATCTGGATGAAGAGATGATGCAGGAGATTCACAACCTTACAGTTGCTCTTGAACCTGATGAAAAACTCTTTGTAGCAGATGCAATGACAGGTCAGAATTCTGTATCAATTGCACAGGAGTTTGAAGAAAAGGCCGGAATTACCGGAATTATTCTTACAAAGTTTGATTCTGACACCAGAGGCGGTGCTGCACTTTCGTTGAGGGAAGTAACAGGCAAGCCGATTAAGTTCATAGGAACAGGTGAAAAGATGGACGGTCTTGAACCGTTCTATCCTGATAGAATGGCTTCCAGAATTCTTGGAATGGGAGACATTGTCAGCCTTGTTGAAAAGGCACAGGAAACCTATGACGAAGAACAGGCACTCAAGCTTCAGAAGAAGATGGCCAAAAACGAGTTTGACCTTCAGGATTATCTTGAGCAGCTTGAGAACATGACAAAGATGGGCGGTGTTGAAAAATTGCTTGAAATGATCCCCGGTGCCAAGGGCAGCATTTCCGAAGATGATATCAACAAAAAAGAACTTGTCAGGGAAAAAGCAATTATTCAGTCAATGACCTTAACAGAAAGGCAGAATATATATATAATTGGTCCGGCCCGCAAGAGAAGGATTGCTAAAGGAAGCGGAACTTCTGTGGGAGAAGTAGGACACCTGCTTAAAAAATTTGAAAAGATGCGGCTGAACATGAAGAAGCTCGCTAAAAATAAAAAGTACCAGAGTGCTGTAATGCAGCAGCTGGGAATGTAAAGATTCGCCAGGAGGAAAGACGTGAGCGTAAGTATCAGACTGAAGAGATTCGGTACAAAGAAGAGACCTTATTACAGGGTTGCAGTCATGGATTCAAGAGAAGCCGGTAAGGGCAGACCTCTTGAGGAGATTGGATATTATCATCCGATCGAGGCTGAAGGAAACCAGGTTAAGATTGATGCAGAGAGAGCTGCATACTGGCTTTCCCAGGGAGCAATTCCTTCAAATACTGTAAAGGGTTTGTTCGCAAAACAGGGTATTAAGGCAGCAGAATCATCCGCAAAGGAGTGATGCTGTGGAAAAAGAGCTTGTTGAATACATTGTCAAATCACTTGTTGATTATCCGGACAGCGTAGAGCTCAATGTGATAGAAGGTGAGAAGTCAACTATTCTTGAACTTAGAGTTTCACCGGATGATATTGGCAAGGTGATTGGCAGGCAGGGCAGAATTGCCAAAGCATTGAGAACAATTCTCAGTGCAACTGCTACAAAAAGCGGTAAGCATGCAAGCCTTGAAATCCTGGACTGAAGTATGAAACAGTTTCTTGCAATCGGAGTTATCAGATCACCTCATGGACTGAAAGGTTTTGTGAAGGTGCATTCATATTCCGATGATTACAGTCATTTTCATAACCTGAAAGAAGTGGTTCTTGAAAAGGCAGGTAAACAGAGGACAGAAGAGATAGAGAAAATTCTTGATCAAGGCTCTATCTTCCTTGTTAAGTTTAAGGGGATAGACAGTCCTGAGCAGGCAAGGTTTCTCTCCGGTTGGGACATACTTGTTCCAAGAGAAAAGGCAAGCAAGCTTGGAAAAGATGAAGTATATGCAGCTGACCTTGTAGGGGTAAGGCTCATGTACAACGATGAAGAAGTCGGACAGGTTGTTTCCTTTATGGACGGACCGCAGGCACTTCTGCTTGAGGTAAAGTGTAATGATGGAAAGATCAGACTTGTTCCTTATCTGAAGGGAATCTTTGTTGACAACGTAAATATTTCAGAAGGAACTATGACGTTGCTGAACAGAGGACTGGTGGAATGAAGATTGAAGTTCTAACCCTGTTTCCTGAAATGATGGAAGGCTTCTTCAAGAATTCAATCATGGCAAGGGCTGTTGAAAGCGGAATTATTGACTACAGTCTGATTGACTGGAGACAGTACGCTGAAGACAGACACCACAAGTGTGATGATTCACCCTTTGGAGGGGGTCCGGGCATGGTCATTAAACCCGAACCGCTCTTTAAAGCTCTGGATCACCTTGATGCCATGAACAAACGTGTTGTCTATGCAACACCATCCGGCAGACGGTTAACGCAGGACTATGCCAGAGAATTAAGTCTGGAGCCTGAATTAGTCTTTATCTGCGGTCATTATGAAGGTATTGACCAGAGGGTAATTGACCGTTATGTGGATGATGAGATAAGCATTGGTGATTACGTTGTTAGTTCAGGGGAAACAGCCACCCTGGTAATTATTGATTCAGTCTACAGGCTGATTGATTCGGTTATTACCCAATCTTCCTTAGAGGAAGAAAGCTTCACGGGTCCGTTACTCGAATACCCGCAGTATACGAGGCCTGAGACCTATTGCGGAATGTCAGTTCCTGATGTATTATTGTCGGGACATCACGCCAACATAGAGAAGTGGAGGCTGAAAAAGAGGCTTGAAAAGACTTTAGCTTTCAGGCCGGATCTGCTGGAAGATGCTGTTTTGGATCCACAGGCAGAAAAAATATTAAATGAAATTAAACTGACCAAGGGGTTATAAAATGGACTTGATTAAGGCTATTGAACAGGAACAGATGAAGCAGGATGCCGAAAACTTCCACATTGGAGATACCGTTAAGGTTTACTTCAAGATTGTTGAAGGCGCTACAGAGCGTATTCAGGTTTTCGAAGGCATTGTTATTGCCAAGAATAACACAGGTATCAGAAGAACATTTGTTGTAAGAAAGAATTCATACGGTGTTGGCGTTGAGAGAATTTTCCCGCTTCACTCACCCAGAGTAGAGAAGGTTGAGGTTCTCAGACGTGGTCGCGTTAGAAGAGCAAAACTGTACTATCTCAGAGGAAGAGTCGGAAAGGCTGCAAAGGTACCAGAGCAGATCAGAGGCCACAAGGGTATCTGAGTACAGAATCAGGCAAAGGCTTTGTGAAGGCTTTTCAGGAAGCTTTGCTTATAGCCTGAACTTTTACACTCTTCAGTATAATAAACGTGAAGGATATCGCTCGGAATGTATTTTCCGAGCGGTATTATTTTTACCCTGGGGTTGAGCTTGCCTGAGTAGTTTCTGAGGAACATATCGGAGTAGACTGTAATTGCCATTTCCTTTTGGGCAAGAGCAAAGGCTGTCTGGGAGTTATCTGTTTCCAGGATGATGTTGGGAGTAAGCTTTCTTGCACGTACTGCATTATCAAACAGGTCGCGGCTTCTGTTGCCCGGATTGAGAAGAACAAACGGGCAGTTGATTATATCTTCCAGTTTGAAATCTTCATCTATATTAATAATCTTTTCAGGGACAACCAGGAAGAAGCTTTCCTTAAACAGCTGCTCCTTATGAATGCCTTCAATATCAGGGTTTTCTGCAGTTACCCAGAAGTCAATTTCACCATGTAAAAGACGTTCCATTAAAGAATTGGAAGGTTCTTCATAGATTCTGATATGAACCTGGGGATGGGACTGAGCGTATAAAGGCAAAACAGAGGGGAGAATAAACTGTCCTCTGGTAAAGGAGAGGCCTATTCGCAGTTCACCGCGTTCATGGTTTCTAATGTCATTCAGCTTATCATTGAGTACATTTGTAAGACGGTCATAGCCTTCAGTTGCCTCTAAAAGACACCTTCCGGCGTCAGTAAGGGAGAGGCGGGGAGTTCTGTTAAATAGTTTTACTCCAAGCTCATTTTCAAGGTTCCTCATATGGGCACTTAGGGCCTGCTGAGATATATATAGTTTCTGAGCTGCGTGAGTAATATTTAATTCGGTTGCTACAGTCTTAAAATATTTCAATATAAGGAAGTTCATACTTTATGTTACCACAACCAAATGCTTGTGGCAAGTACGAGTTTTTGTTTGAAAAATTGTGTTTCATTAATTTTTATATTTTTGCTAGGATTTTTCAGGAATCAGGAGGAATCCTTATATGAAAAAAATTTTAACTGTTTTGCTTATTGTTCTTCTTTCAGTAACAATGTTTGTTTCTTGTGCAAAGAAAGAATCAACAACTACAACAACTTCTACTGAAAATACATCAAAGAGTGCAGCATTTGCTGACACTAAGACAGTTGCAGTTGGTGCAGTTGTAATTGTCCGTGACGATGTTCCTGAAGATGAAGTCTATTCTATAGTTAAGACTATATTTGATAATAAAGATGCTATTACAGCACAGCATGCAAAGGGTGCAGAACTTGATCTTGCATTTGCATCTTCTGTTACAGCAGTTCCTTACCATCCCGGTGCTGCAAAATACTTTGCAGAAAAGGGTTATACAGTAGCTTCTGTTAAGAACGGAGCAGGTAAGGGCAGCTCAAGAGCACTTTCATTTGGTACCGGCGGAGACACAGGTACATACTATGGCTTTGGTAGCGTTCTTGCAGGTTATGTAACAAAGAATTCTTCTTACTCAATTACTGCAGTTACATCCGGCGGTTCAAAGGCTAATATTGAGGACCTTTCTGCTAACGATGTCCAGCTTGGTTTTGTCCAGTCTGACGTAATGAGCTATGCCTACAACGGAGAGAGACTCTTCACATCTCCTGTTAAGGGATTCAGCGTTGTTGCAGCTCTTTATATGGAGCAGGTACAGATTGTAACTACAAAGGACAATATTACAAGCGGAGCAGACCTTAAGGGCAGATCAGTATCAATCGGTGCTATCGGTTCAGGTGTTTACTTCAATGCACTTGATGTACTTGATGCATACGGACTTAACGAAGGCGATATCAAGGCTGTTTACCAGAGCTTCGGCGATTCAGCTGACAGCCTGAAGGACGGAAAGATTGACGCAGCTTTCATCGTTGCCGGTGCTCCTACAACTGCTATTACAGATCTTGCAACAGCAAAGACTGTATACCTTGTAAGCATTGATGACTCTCATGCTGATGCTCTTATCAAGGCATCTCCCTTCTACAGCAAATACACAATCCCCGCAGGTACATACGGTAGTAAGTAATGTCTGAGAAAGTAAATACTGATGATATTTTAAGAAAATTTGATAGGGAATCCGCTACCAGAATCTGGAGCGGAATTCCCAAACTTGTAGTTAACTTTATTACAGCGTTGTTCTCTTTATACTGTATATGGTCAACGCTGTTTTCTACAGCTGATATCCCGGTCAGGCTGACTGCCTTCCTGGGTTTCACTGTAATTATGGGTTATCTGACATATCCTGCATCAAAGAAGCATGTCAGGGAAAATACTATGCCCTGGTACGATATTGTGATTATGATTGCAGGAGCATTCTGTTTCTTCTACTACTGTCTGAACTACAGAAAACTTGTCATGGTTATTACTTCTGCAAGTAAGATAAACCCCGGAAGCGAGAATGCTATAAGCGGTGCAGTTTTCTATCTTATTATCGGCGTTGTTTCTATTCTTGTTCTTGCAGAGCTATGTAGAAGATGTGTAGGCCTTCCTATTCTTTGTGTTGTAGGTCTTCTTCTTATTTACACCTTTACAAGCGGACAGAACCTGTCCAGAGTTATCTACACCATGTTCTACGGAACAAGCGGTCTTATGGCAACTCCGCTTCAGGTCTGTGCAAAATTTATTGCAATCTTCATAGTATTCGGTGCATTTCTTGAAAGAACAGGTGTTGCACAGTTCTTTATTAATCTTGCTAATTCATTAGTAGGTTGGGCTTCAGGCGGACCTGCTAAGGTTGCAGTTATTTCTTCAGCACTTTGCGGAATGGTTTCAGGTTCCAGCGTCGGTAACACAGTTACAACAGGTTCTGTAACAATTCCTATGATGAAGGAAACAGGATACAAAGGTGAATTTGCCGGAGCAGTTGAGGCTGCCTCTTCTACAGGCGGACAGATAATGCCTCCGATCATGGGTGCAGCTGCCTTCCTTATGTCAGAGTACATGGGAGAGCCTTACATGAAGGTAGCTGTTTGGGCAATACTTCCTGCTGTTCTTTACTTTGCCGGTATCTTTATTTCAGTTCACCTTGAAGCAAAGAAACTTGGACTTAAGGGTATTCCGCGTGAGAATCTGCCTAAGTTTAAGTATCTGCTTAAAGATATCTATCTTCTTTTGCCTCTTATAATTCTTGTATGGCTGGTTGCAGGAAATATCAGATCTCTTGCTTATTCTGCATCCATAGCAATTGTTGTAGCAATTCTTGTTGCAATTCCCGGATATATCCGCAGTGAAAAGAATGTAAAGGGTGTAGCAAAGAAGACCGGTGTTATGGCATTTGAGTCATTCTCAGCCGGCGGAAGAAGCTGTATTACAGTTATCATTGCATGTTCAATGGCAGGAATGGTTGCAGGTTGCATTACCGTAACAGGTCTTGCATCCAGACTTATAGGAGCAATTGTAACAGTAAGTGAAACTATTCCTAATCCGCTTTTGGGATTATTCATTGCCTTGTTCCTGACCATGCTTTGCTGCATAGTTCTGGGAATGGGAGTTCCTACTACAGCTAACTACTGTATCATGGCTTCCACAACAGCACCGATTCTGATTCAGCTTGGAATTCCACGTGTTGCTGCTCATTTCTTTGTATTCTACTTTGGAATAGTTGCAGACATTACACCGCCTGTAGCTCTTGCTGCATATGCAGGATCTGCAATAGCAAAATCAGATCCTATGAAGACAGGACTGAATGCAACAAAACTTGCAATAGCTGCTTTTATTGTTCCTTACATGTTCTGTCTTAATCCTTCCATGCTTCTCATGAATCAGGGCTTATTGCCGGCATTGCAGGGCATCCTTTCATCACTGGTCGGATTGTTTGGAGTTTCAATGGCTCTTGAAGGTTATCTGAACAGAAATCTTCCAATGTGGATGAGGATTGTTGCATGCGTTGCAGGACTGCTTCTAATCTATCCGGGAACCGTTACAGACCTAGTTGGGTTCTTGGGTGTAGGTTTTGTTGTAGCAATAAATTACATACAAAAACGTAACGTAGTTTAAGGCGTTTAGAGTCCATAATATACCGGAGGGTAATTATGGACTCAATTTTTAAAGGACGAATCTGCGAAGACATTGCTGCCAAGTTCTATATTAAGAATGGATATTCGGTTCTTAAAAGAAACTTCAGAACCCGCGAAGGTGAAATAGATATTATTCTTCACAAAGATGATACAATAGTATTTGCAGAGGTTAAGAGTATTCCTTCTTATTGGAATCCGAATGATTTCAGTCGGAAGATCAACCAAGCAAAAGTATTCAGAATCAAGAAGACTGCATCAGTCTATCTTGCCTCTGAAGTAAATGATGTTTATCATTTTGTAAGATTTGATGCAGTATTTGTCAGCAAGGACAAACTTACGTGCATTGTCGGAGCATTCTGATGAGAAAAAAGAACAGACAACATAGCAATTTTCCGGATGTTGAGGTTAAGAGTATAAACGAACCCAGACCTGTCTGTGTTCTTTGCGGAAAAACAATAGACAACATAGCTGATGCCATATCCGAACCCGGCGGTAATTACAGCCATTTTGACTGCGTAATTGAAAAGATCAAAAACGAATACCAAGTTACCGAACCGGATGTTGTTTCCTACATAGGACAGGGAAGATTCGGCATCTGTACCAAGGACAGCAACGGAAGTTATACAATTAAAGAAAGAATCAACTATGAGAGTACAGATTCTTTCATGGCTATGAAAAAGTTTGTTGAAGGTACTAAGGAATGAACTGCAGACGTGCAATGTTTGCCGGATCTTTTGATCCTCCTACATACGGACATCTGGATATTATTAAAAGAGCTGCAAAAATGTTTGATAAACTATTTGTAGTTATAGCAATAAATCCTGATAAACAGTATATGTTCAACTCTTCAAACAGAAGGGAAATGCTCACAGAACTGACTGCAGAAATTCCCAATGTAGAGGTCTGCACTTGGGACGGTTTCAGCGTTGAGTTTGCAGCCCAGCATAATGTTGGTGTTATGGTTCGAGGAATCAGGACAAGCTATGATTTTGACTATGAGTATTCCATGGCCAATACAAATAGAAATCTTCTGCCTGAAATAGAAACAATTCTGATTCCGGCAGATCCAAGATATTTTGATATAAGCAGTTCAAAAATCAAACAGAAATTGAAAGAAGGGGAGGATATTACAAATCTTGTACCTCCCGTTGTTCTTAGACGGTTGACTTAAAGACTGTTTTTATATATATTCAGACTGTTATTTTTATCAATCAGAGGTTACTAACATGGCTACACCGAAATATAAGACTTCAAAAGCATCTGCAGCATCCCGCAAAGCAGCCAATATGAAGCTTGCAGCACCCACTCTTACAAAGTGCACACAGTGCGGATCACTCATTCTTCCCCACCGTGTATGTCCCAAGTGCGGTTATTACAAGGGTGTTCAGTTTGTTAATCCGGAGGACTAATCCATAATGACACAGAACGATATTTTTGAAAAAGTCAGAGCAATTATTGCTGAGAAGCTTTCAGTTGATGAAGATGAGATTACTCTTGATTCGTCATTTGTAAATGACCTTAAGGCAGACAGCATGGATATTCTTGACCTTGTCAGCGGTTTTGAGGAAGAGTTTGATATTACTATTCCGGATGATAAGGGCAGAACATTTGAAACAGTAAAAGAGGTTGTTGCATACCTGGCAACTCTTATTCACTAATCTATGTCTGACTACGAAAAAGCTCCTGTTCTCACGGAAAATCGTGAAAGGGAGCTTTTATTTTTTTGTGAGTCCAACAAACTCAGTTTCACAAATCTTGAGTTGTTGAACACTGCATTTACTCATTCATCTTTTGCCAATGAGTACAAACAGAGTTCAATCAACGACAATGAACGCCTCGAATTCTTAGGTGACAGTGTCCTGTCCCTTGTAGTTTCAGAGTATCTATATGAGAACTATGAAGGTGATGAAGGAGACTTCTCAAAAATAAGAAGTTTTGCTGTTTCCGAAGACTCACTTGCAGAAGTTGCACTGAATCTTCATCTGGACAAATATCTTCTTATCGGAAAAGGAGAAGAACTGACCGGAGGACGTCATAAAAAGGCTATTCTTGCTGACTGTATGGAAGCAGTCTTTGCTGCAGTTTTCCTTGACCAGGGTTTTAATGCAGTTAAGCCTTTTATTCTTAAACACCTTATTCCAAGACTTGAGAACAGCCACAGAGATTTCAAATCCTTGTTACAGGAATTTGTTCAGAAGAGATGGAAAACTGTTCCTGTTTACAACCTGGTAAAAACAGAGGGTCCTGAGCACAATCAGATGTTCTGGTACACAGTCAGTGTACACAACAATCTGTTCGGACCTCAGTGCGGTCACAGCAAGAAAGAAGCCGAGCAGAACGCAGCAAAGCTTGCCTGTAAGTCACTTGGTATTAAAGAGTGATTCAGCCTGTCTTAAAAGAGTTTCTCTGTCGTTAAGAGTAGGGTAATCAATTACCATATCCAGAAGCTGTGAAAGAATCTTGCCAAGTTCCGGTCCTTTTGGAATTCCAATTTCCATCAGATCCTCTCCGTTTACGGCAAGGTCTTTAAGGCTCATAGGCTGGTCAAGAACTCTTTCAATATGCTTTCTGAGTTTATCTGTTTCCTCAAGTCTTGCCTTACCTTCAGAAGCAATCTGGTCACACCACAGAACTTCATAGAGCATATTAAGACGCTGGACTCCAACTCTGTTGATAAGACGCTTTACTGCACCGTCTGTCCAGTCATCCTTGTAGCGGACCATATGGTTTCTTATAAGGACACTTACATCTGCTTGCATGGCATTTGAGAACTTGAGCTCTTTCATTACTTCCAGGGCAATCTTTTCACTTTCAATATCGTGTCCGAAGAATCTGGTAAAGTTTCCTATCTTCTTCATACATGAGGGTTTACCTATGTCATGAAGAAGCATTGTCCACCTGACTGTAAGACTGTAGTTGTAGTAAGCAGCAGCATCAACAGCATTAAAAATATGAGAAAGAACATTATCAGAACCCACCTTGTCCTGCTCAATTTCAGCACAGATATCAAGCTGAGGAATAATGTACTTCATAAGTCCTGTTGAGTGCATCATTTTCAAACCGACAGAGGGCACTTTTGACATAAGAATCTTTGAAATCTCATCATAAATTCGCTCTTTAGAGACGGCCTGAATAGTTTGGGCAAGCGCTTTAGCGCTTTCATATGTGGGAATATCGGCTGTAAAGCCAAGCTTAGAGCAGAAGCGGCACATTCTGAGAAGTCTTAAAGCATCTTCATCAAAGCGCTGATAAGGATCTCCGATTGCACGGATAACACCATTTTTCAAATCTGAGATTCCGTCAAATAAATCTATGATAATTCCGTTTGTGCAGTCAGCTGCCAGAGCATTGACCGTAAAATCTCTGCGGGAAAGATCTTCTTCAAGGTTAGTTACAAACGAAACACTGTCAGGATGTCTCTTGTCTGAGTAGTTGCCCTCGGTTCTGAAAGTAGTAATTTCATATTCTCCGCCTTTGAAATGAACCGTAACCGTACCGTGGTTGATTCCTGTAGGAACTACAAACTTGAACATGCTCATTACCTGCTCAGGAAGGGCATCTGTACAGAAATCCCAGTCGTTGTTTTCAGTATTGAGCAAATAGTCTCTTACAGCACCTCCTACAACGTAGAGAGAGTGTCCGTTTGAGATAAAAACATCTGATAGTTCCCTTATGGTGCGGGGAATAGGAATTCTTTTCATCTCTCAAATTATACAGCAATCATGATACTTGAGGCAGACCCTTTCTTTTATATATACTTAATTGCTTTGATTCAAGGAGAAAGAAATGTTTAAAAGCGTTGATCCTAAGCAGAATTTCCCTGCTATGGAAGAGAATATTCTCAAATTCTGGGAGAATAATGATATTTTCAAGAAGTCAATTGAACAGAGACCCGCAGACAAAGAATTTTCATTCTACGACGGTCCTCCGTTTGCAACAGGTCATCCTCACTACGGACACCTTGTTCCGGGTACAATCAAGGATATTATTCCCCGTTATAAAACAATGAAGGGCATGCGTGTAGTTCGCAACTGGGGTTGGGACTGTCACGGACTTCCTGTAGAAAATATCATGCGCAAGGAGCGCGGTCTTTCTACTGCAAAAGAGATTGAATCATACGGCATTGCAAAGTACAACGAAGAGTGTCGTTCTCTTGTTATGCGCTTTACTTCAGACTGGGAAAAAGACATTAACAGAACCGGTAGATGGGTTGATTTCCGCCATGGTTACAGAACTATGGACCGCTCATTCATGGAATCTGTTTGGTGGGTGTTCAAGTCTCTCTATGACAAGGGCCTTATCTACAAAGGTTTTAATATTCTTCCTTACAGCCCGGGTCTTGGCTGTCCGCTTTCAAACATGGAAGTAAACCTTGGCGGTTACAAGGACGTAACTGATCCTGCAGTAACAGTTCGCTTCAGA
>CADCOT010000017.1 GCA_902803145.1 uncultured Spirochaetales bacterium
GATTTTTCAGTTTCCATGTCCAGGGCGCTGGTTGCATCGTCAAAGATTAAAAGAGGACGCTTTGAAGCAAAGGCACGTGCAATTGCAACTCTCTGCTTCTGGCCTCCCGAAAGACCTACGCCCTTTTCTCCGATTACTGTTTCATAATCCTGGGCAAGTTTGGAAACAAACTCGTGAGCATCGGCATCTCTGCCGGCCTCTTCAATCTCTTCAATGGTCAGGCGGCCCTTCATGCCCTTCTGAAGGTTAGCTGTGATGGTATCCGAGAACAAAAAGATATCTTGGGTGACAATGGCCTTGCTGCGTCTTGCACTTTCAATTGTGTATTCCCTAAGGTCCACCCCGTCTGTGAGAACGCGGCCTGAAGTGGGGTCTGAAAAGCGCATTGCAAGGTTGGTAATTGTTGTCTTACCGCTTCCTGTGGCACCCATAATGCCAAGTTTTTTGCCTTCCTTAAGGTGGAATGAAACGTCATCCAGAATCTTCTTTCCGTCAATTTCATAGGTAACGTGGTCAAACTCAAGATCTCCGGAAAGCTTTTCCATTGTCTTTGGGCCATCTTTGAGGCGGGGCTCACGGAAAAGAATCTTCTTAATCTTTCTCCAAGATGCACTGGCGTTAGAGAACTCGGCCAAAAGCCAGCCTATCTCCATCATGGGCCATGAAAGCTCTGAGGCATAGACACTCATTGCGGTAAGTTCTCCAAGAGAAAGAGTGTTGTTTATTACCAAAATTCCGCAAACCAGCACTGTTGCAGCCAACATTATGCGGGCAAGTGTTGTCATGGGAGTGCCCCAGTCTGTCCACAAAAAGTCCAGCTTCTGAGAGTATTTCCAGAACAGGCGGTTCTGCTTGTCAAAACGCTGGGCTTCATACTCTTCACGACCAAAAGCCTTGACTGTTCTGATTCCTGACAAAGACTCCGTTGCAGTCTGGTTCATTGCAGCAACGGTGTCAGAACGCTTGTCTGCAAGTTTGTCACCGCGCGGCTCTGAAATTACTGCAAGGATGCCGATAATGGGCATGATTATCAGAACAGGCAGAGCTCCTATGGTGCTGATTCTGATTACGTTGTAGAGCATGTAGATTACATAAAAGACAATCCACAGGGCAAACATGGCAACAAAACCTACAACAAAACCGAAGTTCTCTATGTCCTGCTTTGTGCGGCTCATAAGTTCTCCGGGGTTGTTCTGAAGGAAGAAACTCTGGTCCTGTCTCATTATGCTGTTAAAGACATCTTCTCTCATGTGTCTGTGAACACCTGAAGAGATGCAGTCTGAGGCATATTCATGAATGTAGTTAAACAATCCGTTTAGAATATAGACAGCCAGCATTGGGATAAGAATTGAGAAAAGCTCTGAACTTCTTCCCCCTACAACGCACACATCTATTATCTTCTGAACGTACTTCGGTCCCTGTGCGCCCAGATAGACTGTAATGAGCATTGTTGCTATGACAACAAGATATAATCTGTACTGTCGTTTTATGTACTTGAGTATGTTAATCATTTTCCAGAGCCATCATCTTGGTAATTCTGTTAAGATGCCTTGGTTCTGTTGACGGCTCCTGGTCAATGTAAGCCTTAAGCATCTTCAGCGGGTCTTCAGGATAGTCAATTCTGCCGCCAAAGGCAATGAAGTTGGCATGGTTATGCTCTTTTGTCATGCGTGCTGCATAGCAATTCTGTGGAAGAGCACACCTGATTCCCTTAATCTTGTTGGCGCTGATTGAGATTCCAATTCCCGTACCGCAGCACAGAACTCCGAATTCATAGCCGCCCTGAAGGAACTTCTTGCATGCAAGTTTTGCAACATCAGGATAATCAACGCTGTCCTCTGTCTTGGTTCCAAGCCAGTCAACTTCGTAACCCAGTGACTTAAGATAGTCAACAATAGAAGCAGAAAGTTCAACTGCACCGTGATCATTTGCAACAATAACTTTAGACATAGTCCCTCCAAGTTCCGGTTATGTAGTGGTCATATACCATTATACTCATAAA
>CADCOT010000018.1 GCA_902803145.1 uncultured Spirochaetales bacterium
CATTCATGAGGACCTTAAGCGCATTATAGAGGTAAACGATGTCCCCCTTTCTGTACGTTCCTCTTCCCTGCTTGAAGACAGCCACTACCAACCTTTTGCCGGAGTGTACAAAACTGTAATGATTCCCAACAAGGGTTCCGTAAAGAAAAGACTTGCCGAACTTGAAAGTGCCGTAAAGACAGTTTGGGCTTCCACATATTTCAAGATTGCCCGTGACTACCTTAAGAGCACTGGCCATTCTATTGAAGACGAAAAGATGGCTGTAATAATTCAGCACGTTACAGGCTCTGAACACGGCGAATACTGGTTCCCCAATATTTCAGGAGTTGCCAGATCTCTGGACTACTACCCCGCAGGAAGCAGAAAGGCAGAAGACGGAATAGGAATGCTGGCCTACGGACTTGGTAAAACCATTGTTGATGAAGGTGTCTCTTTCAAATTCTGTCCGGCCAAACCGGGAGTTCCTGTAAATTCACTAAACGGTTCAGGATCAGCACAGACTTCTTTCTACGCCCTGGATGTGAAAAACGGATTTGACCCCTATTCAGACATAGACAACCTGGTGCGTCTTGATATGTCAAAGGGCTACGAGTTCCCTCAGAGCATCAGAGGTCTTGTTTCCGTCATGACTCCCTTTGGCTTTGCATCTGAGAATGCTTCAGATGAGGGCGTTAAGAGTCTGACATTCAACGGGGTTGTGAAATACAACATGATTCCTCTTCCCGCCATTGTGGACGATGTTCTCAAACTAGGCACACGTACCATGGCAGAGCCTGTAGAAATTGAGATTGCAGTCAACTTGGAACATGCAGACTGGGTTGATTTCTCAATTCTCCAGATAAGACCGATATCCGGAACAGACAGGTTTGAAGATGTAAGCATTGAAGACAGAGAGATGGAAAAAGCCCTGATTGCCACTAACAAAGTAATGGGAAACGGCAAGATGGATAACATCCACGACATAATCTGCGTCAAACCGGATGTTTTCAAACGTTCTGAAATGACACAGATGGCAAAGGAACTGGACAAACTGAACAGCAGTTCCAAGAATCCCTATGTTTTGGTTGTAGCAGGAAGATTGGGGTCTTCAGACAACTGGCTGGGAATCCCCTGCTCATGGCCTCAGATTGCCAAGGCTCAGGTTATTGTGGAAACCGGCTTGGAAGAAATCCAGGCAGAACCCAGTGAGGGCACGCACTTCTTCCAAAACGTAACATCGCTTGGCTGCTTCTATGCTTCAAACAATCCCATTCAGGGGGACGGAAAGCTGGATTATAAGGCAATAATGGAACTTCCTCTTGTTGAGGAAACAAAGCACTTTGTCCATGTCAGAAGCAAAACAAGTCTGGTAATCAAGGCCGACGGGATGACAGGTCGTGCAGTTGTTTCACTGCCCTGATTCAAAGAATCTCCAAACATCGCCCTCGGGAACGGGGGCAGTTATTGTCACCTTCTCTCCTGAAACAGGATGGACAAATTCAACGTGGCGGGCATGAAGACAGATTCCTCCGTCGGGATTTGAACGCGGAAAACCATACTTCAGGTCCCCTTTTATGTGGCAGTTGCATGCAGCAAGCTGAGCCCTGATCTGATGGTGGCGCCCCGTCAGAAGATGAATCTGAATCAAAGTGTATCTGTCTGATCTTTCAAGAACTTTGTATTCAAGCTTTGCATTCTGAGAATCAGGAACCTGCTTGGAATAGGCGCGGCTTGTGTTTTTCTGCGCATTTCTGACTATCCAGTGCTCCAAAAAACCTTCTTCGTGCCCCGGGTCTCTGTCACAGACAGCCCAGTAGTACTTATCCACCCCGCCTTCTCTGAAAAGATTGTTCATCCTTGAAAGGGCCTTTTCTGTCTTGCAGTAAATGACAATTCCGCTTGTGGGCCTGTCCAGCCTATGAGGAATTCCAAGATAGACATTTCCCGGTTTGGAGTACTTTTCCTTAAGATATGCACAGACATCTTGGGCAAGGGTTCTGTCTCCGGTTTTGTCTCCCTGCACAATCTCACCGCACAGCTTGTTAACTGCAATCAGGTGGTTGTCTTCATACAGAACCCTGTCCGCAATACTCATCAGAACAATTCTCCCTGTGGGTTGCCTTCTTCAGGTTTGGGAGGAAGAACAACTTCTTGAACAGTTTCAGGTGCCTCGCCATGCCCTTCGTGGCCTTCCTGACCACTTACTACCTTGACCCCTTTGAGCCTTATAGATGCAACTTCACGCTTTGTAAGAAGAACTCCTCCGGCCTTAACTCCCTTGACCAGATAATCTGAGAAAAGAACCACCTGTTCCTTAAATCTTCCGGTTGCGTTCTTAAATGTGATTGTTACTTCTGCATTTGGAAGGGTTGAAAGTTTTCTGAGCACGTTGTTTTCAGGATCAGGAAGCAATTCATAGGGCTTGTTCATTATGAAGCCGCTGTTGAACTTGGCCCTCTTGATAAAGGTTTTCTTTGTATCCTTCTCCTGATAAATAACAGTGAAGACAAGGTCTTCCAAAGCGCTCTTATCGGCAAATCCAATGTAGCTTATTTCCTTTCCTATAAAGGTCTTATCCTGAACAGGAGTGCAGTAGTAGGTACCGCTCTTTGTTATGATAAGAAGCTTGTCGTACTCAGAAACCTTTTGGACAATATCGCCTGTCTTAACAGATGTTCCAAGATAACCTGTGTTCTGGTCGTATCTAAGATCCAAATCACGTCTGGCTACTTCCTTCACATCTACCATGTCAAAGTTTTTGATAACGGTCTTTCTCTTGTGTTCAGGAGTATCAAGATCCTTCTTTATGTCCTCAAGAGTGGAAATTGCATATTCTTTCAAATGCCCGAGGTTGTAGCGGCAACGCTTCAGATCTGCATTAACCTTTTCAATCTCTTCGCGGTTCTTCTCCATATCAAACAGAGAAATTCTGCGAATTGGGATTTTCAGAAGGCGCTCAACATCGTCCTTGTCCACCGGGCGCACAAGCTGATCTGCAAACGGCTGGAAACCTGTAAGAACTGCCTCTTCAACAGCCTCCTGAGACCTCTTCTGCTCAATGCGTTTGTAGATTCTTTCCTCTATGAATATGCGTTCAAGAGTTCTTGAATGCAGTTTATCAAGAAGGTGTCCCTCTTCTACTTCAAGCTCTGCCTTTGAGACCTTGATAAGGTGGTCGGCATGGTAACGAACAATGTCGGAAACCGTAATCTGTGCAGGCAGTTTGTTCTGAATGACCAGGCAGTTAACAGAAATCTTCTGCTCACACAGGGTGTAGGCATAAAGTGCATCTACAAGGTCTTTTGTGTATGTTCCCTTTGAAAGATAAACCTCAATGTTGACCTTGTCTGCGGTAAAATCGTTTACCTGGGCAACCTTCAGTCTGCCCTTCTTTGCTGCGGCATCTATGCTCTGAATCATCTTTTCAGAATCAACGCCGAACGGCAGTTCTTCAATGATTATCTTTTTGGGGTTGGAAATATCAAGTTTTGCTCTGACTGCAACACTTCCAAGTCCGTCCCTGTAGTCGGAAACATCCATTATTCCGCCGCCGGGGAAATCCGGAACAAGGGTAAAATCCTCACCCTTTATGGCTGCAATCTGGGCATCTATTACTTCCAGGGCATTGTGAGGCAGGATTTTTGTGCTCATGCCTACGGCGATACCTTCAGTTCCCTGAATCAGAACTACGGGGATTTTTGCAGGAAAGGCCACAGGCTCCTTACTTCTGCCGTCATAAGACTCTACGTATTCTGTTATTTCAGGGTTGTACAGAACCTTTTTTGCAAAAGGAAGAAGACGACACTCAATGTATCTTGCAGCAGCCGCCTCGTCACCTGTCATGAAGTTTCCGTAGTTACCCTGCTTCTCTATGAAAAGATCGCAGTTAGCAAGATTGACAAGTGCTGAATAGATGGAAGCATCGCCATGCGGGTGGTAATGCATGGCAGAACCAACTACGTTGGCTACCTTATGGAACCGGCCGTCATCCATCTCAATGAGCGTATGGAGGATGCGCCTCTGAACCGGCTTCAGGCCATCTTCAATGTCCGGGATGGCCCTGTCCTTGATAACATAGGATGCGTACTCGAGGAAGTTTTGTTTGAATATGTCTTTTGCGTATGCCATACCGTCTCCCCCTTAAACCAGATTTTCCATGATAAAGTCCCGGCGCTCCGGGGTGTTGTTTCCCATGTAGAAGTTCATTGCCTTACGTGCATCTGCAAGGCTTTCAATGTTCACCGGGATAAGGCGCATATCCTCTCCGATAAACTGTCCGAACTCCTTGGCACTTATCTCTCCAAGGCCTTTGAAGCGTGTTACTTCTGCACCCTTTATCTGCTTCATCATCCTGTCTCTTTCGTCTTCCGAGTAGCAGTATGTGGTAACGGCTTTGTTTCTGACTCTGAAAAGCGGGGTGTCCAAAATCCACACCCTTCCTGCATTAATCAGATCTTCAAAATAGCTTAAGAAGTATGTCAGAAGCAGGATTCTGATGTGGAAGCCGTCAATATCGGCATCAGTTGCAAAAATAACTTTTCCGTACCTTAGGCCTTCAATTCCGTTTTCAATACCAAGGGCTGCCATAACGTTGTAAAGCTCTGCGTTCTTGTACATATCGCTCATGCTCATTCCGTTTACATTAAGCGGCTTACCTCTGAGGCTGAAAACAGCCTGGGTCATTACGTCTCTTGCAGTGTTCAGCGTTCCAGATGCAGAATCTCCCTCGGTCAGGAAAATCATGCTGCGCTCTCCAAGATCTGCATGCTGTCCGCCCTGCCCAAGATGGAACTTACAGTCCTTGAGCTTGGGAATGTTGATGGAAATCTTACGGGCATTTTCCTTGGCAATTTTCTTAACCTCGGTAAGCTTTTTTCTGATTGTTTCATTGGTCAGAATCTTCTGGTTAAGCTTCTGTGCATCTTCAGGATTACGGTGCAGGAAATCTACAATGGCTTCCTTTACCTCTTCAACAATGGGCATTCTTATTTCCGTGTTGCCAAGTTTGTTCTTTGTCTGGCTTTCAAAAACAGGAGTTTGAACCTTTACTGCAACAGCACCTACAATGCCTTCTCTAACATCCTGCGGGGCCCAGTTCTTCTTAAAGAACTCGTTAATACCCTTCAGAATTCCTTCCTTGAAAGCTGCCTGATGAGTTCCTCCATCAGATGTATGCTGACCGTTTACGTAGGAGAAATAGTTCTCTCCCGAATACTCTCTTGTATGGGTAAAGGCAAATTCCAAAGTCTTTGACTTGTGGTGAATCATTGAGTAGATTCCGTTATCCTGAACCTCTTTTTCCAGCAAATCAAGAAGACCATGCTGGCTCTTGTAGATTTTTCGGTTGTAATCAATGCTCAGACCTGTGTTCAGGTAGCAGTAGTTTTCAATACGCTTGACTATGAACTCTTCGTTGAACTTGTACGGTCCGAAAACAGTTTCATCAGGAATAAACTCTGTAAGGGTTCCGTTGGGCTCATCCGTAGAACCCTCTTTGCTGCTGACAAGAATGCCGCGTTCAAAGAAAGCCTCAAAGAATCTTCCGTCTCTGTGTGAGCGAACGTGAAAATAAGAACTCAGAGCGTTTACTGCCTTGGTACCAACACCGTTCAGACCCACGGAGAACTGGAATACATCGTCATTGTACTTTGCACCGGTGTTGATTTCCGAAACACAGTCTATGACCTTTCCAAGAGGAATACCTCTTCCCAGGTCCCTGACGGATACCTTGTTATCCTCAAGTCTGATAGTAATACGGTTGCCGCAACCCATGATGAATTCATCAATACTGTTGTCTACAACTTCCTTCATCAGTACGTAGATTCCATCATCTACATGAGTGCCGTTGCCCAGTCTTCCAATGTACATTCCGGGCCTGAGGCGGATGTGCTCAAGGGCCGACATGTGCTGTACGGAATCTTCGTCGTATATTGCTCTGTTTTCTTTTTCTTTAGCCATACAGGGGTTATATTAACAATTATTTTTTATAAATACCACTACCTGTTGCGTATTTTATCTCTGCACTGCGCTATGAACAGGCGAAAGAAAAAGCCAAAAACGGCGTATATATAGGGCAAAGGAGAAACTATGAAAAATATAGCTGTTGCTGCAGTCCTTGTTGTCCTTTCACTCTATGTCGGTTGCAGTGCTGAAAAGTCTCTGCACAGAACGGTTCAGGTTGTCATTCCTCTTCACCCGTGGGAGGAGGACAAAACCAGCATGTGGTACGACCTGGTTTGGAATGAAGGAACAAGCATGAAAAGCGTTTTTGTTGACAATTCAACAAGAACGGTGAGCCTAAATATCCCAAAGTCTCAGACCACTTATATCTGCGCCTACCCTTTGGGCTCTTTAAAACCCTTTGGCGGTGCCGTCACCCCGCTTTCCCAAGGAAACGTCTTTGTCCTTGATCAGGATAAGGGCGTTCTTGCAGAACTTCTGCAGACCTTGGAGCATCCGTCTGCCTTACACGTCAACTTTGAAAAGCTTGTGGAAAATGCTGCCTTGATACTTGAAGATTACAGCCTGTTGGATACAGAAACCTTGATTGAAGATGTCTACAATGGAACTTTGGGAAAAACAAGCCTTGTAGGGACAGAGCCTATGAAAGTTACCGGACTTGAGTTTTACTCAGGAACCTGGATTCCTGAAAATGTACACTCCGAATCCTTTTACGTAGACACTGACGGAAAGACACCGGTTCTCTATCTGCCACAAGGAGTTCACCGTTTTCTCTGCCCTGAAAGGGACCTTGAAATAAGGATTGTTGTTTCCTCGGACGGAGTGTACAAATACGAAAGACCATCAGAGATGGTGTAATTATCCTCAAAATGTATTACTCTTTTGGTATGGAATCCTTGAGAGAACTATACAGATACGGAC
>CADCOT010000019.1 GCA_902803145.1 uncultured Spirochaetales bacterium
AAAAACAGCAGTACTCACAGGAGCGGCAGGAGGCATGGGAAGCGCGGTAAGGTCTCTTCTTGAAAAGAACGGCTTTACCGTGTGGTCTCTTGATATTGCAGACATTTCCTGTGAGCGCTACATACAAACTGATATCACTGACCAAGAATCTCTGAACAAGGCTTTTCTCAAGATAAAACAAGAGGCAAAGAACATAGATGCAATTGTTCATACAGCAGGCATTTATGACATGGATTCTTTGGTTGAAATATCTGAAGAACAGCTGAAAAGAATTTTCAATATCAACTTCTTTGCAACTGCTTCTGTCAACCGCATTTTTTTGCCTCTGCTAAATCCCGGCTCAAGAATTGTAATGGTTTCAAGTGAGCTTGCTCCTCTTGATCCGCTTCCTTTTACAGGACTTTACGGAATAACAAAGAGCACAGTTGAAAAGTATGCTTATTCCCTGCGTATGGAACTTCAGCTCCTGGGGCACAAGGTAGTAGTTATCCGTCCCGGTGCAGTTAAGACTTCTTTTCTTGGTCAGTCTCAGAAGAAAATTGAAGAATTTTGCAACAAAACTGAGCTTTACAAGGACACTTCAAAACGTTTTCTTGGACTTGTAAACAGTATTGAAACTGCAAACGTTGAGCCTGAAAGAATTGCACAGAAAATACTCGGGTCTCTTACTTCAAAACATCCGCATTATGTTTACAATATAAACAGAAGTCCTCTCTTGCGCATACTTAATGCGCTGCCGCAGAGGTTTCAAAACTATGTGATTAAGAGAATTCTTACAAAGGAGAAAAAATAATGGTTACAATCAGCAACGGCATTCTGACAGCAGAAATATCGGAAAGGGGAGCAGAGCTTTCAAGACTTGCAACAAAGAGCACAGAATATCTGTGGTTGGGTAATCCCGATATCTGGAAGGGCCATTCACCTGTTCTTTTTCCTTTTGTAGGAAGACTTCAGAACAAAGAGTACCAATTCAAGGGAAAAACCTATGGTCCAATGCCAATTCACGGTCTTGCTCCTACTGCACAGTTTCTTACAGAAAGCTGGGAAGAAAGTGCATGTACAATGCTTTTGGTTGTGACACAAGAGATGAAAAAACTCTATCCGTTTGACTATGATTTCCGTGTCCGTTACGAACTTGACGGAATGACCTTAAAGGTAAGCTATCTTGTTACAAACCACTCTGAAAAAACCATGTATTACGGCCTTGGAGGACACCCGGGAATCAATGTTCCAATGACAAAGGGTTTGGCTTTTGAGGACTACTATGTAGAGTTCCCGAATGCAACAGGTGTAAAACGCAGAATCTTCACTCCGGGTGTGCTGGATACAGGAATTTCGGAATATTACAAGCTTGATAATAAGCGCCTTCATCTTAAACACAACCTGTTTGACAACGATGCTGTCTGCCTTGAAAACACAGGCTATGTCTGTGTAATCAAAACTGACAAAGACAAGAAGAGCGTAAGGGTAGAATATCCTGATACAAAGTGGTGTGCTTTCTGGCATAAAGACCACAAAGAAGCCCCCTATGTTTGTGTTGAACCGTGGTTCACTTTGCCCGGACACGACGCCCTTGATGACATTGAAAAGAGGGATGACTCTCTAATCCTTGAGGGCGGCAAAAGTGCCCTCCACAGATTGTTAATTGAAATAACAGAGTGAACTTCCTATAATATACGCATGCGCGCAAGTACTCGCTCGTTAATCTTAATGCTCTTCCTTGTACTAGCATTAGTGTGTCTTGGGTCATCTTGCAAACTTGGCGGACCTGAGGCATTAAAGAGCGTTTCATTCAATCCCAACGGTGGAAAAGGCACAATGGTAAGCCAGACTTTCACCAATGGAACGACGCAAAAACTTGCCACAAACACCTTCACAAGAGACGGATACACATTCCAAGGATGGAACACCGCTAAAAACGGAGAAGGTACTTCATATGCAAACAATGCAGACTTTACCTATGATTCCAGAGATTCACGCATTACTCTTTTTGCCCAGTGGGGTGAAAAAGAAGAAACATACTATACTATTGAGTTTATAGATACTCTTCATCTTCCTATCACTCATGTATCTCAGGCAATACCATGTGATGAAAATACAAAGTTGAAAACCATTGATGAACTTGGTTTTACTCATCCAAATCAGTTTGTGGATTGGAGAACTACAAATGATGGCAGCAAGGATGGAAAAACCTTTTCAAATGGGCAGATTGTAAAAAACCTTGCAAAGTCCGGTGAAACCGTAAAGCTCTATTCACGCTGGATTATTGATATCTCATATGATCTGAATCACGGGGTTGTGGATACTCCTATCAGCGACCAAACAGAAATAAGCTTATCTGAAATATTATTAAATGATGGCTCTAGCATTAAGTATGAGGATGAAGACCCTATTCACGATGACGAGTACCATGTTTTCCGTGGGTGGTGCACTGATAAAAACGGCTATGATGGAGATATATACTTAAAGGATTCAAGCGGCACCGTTAAATCACCAACAATAGCAAACGATAGTCTGCTTTATGCAAAATGGGGTTTTAATTACAACTACTCTTCTAAGCCGGATAACGTTTTCTATGTAAATTGTGATGAAATAAATCAAAGCAAACATCATCAACAAACATACCCTGGCTTTATTCCTACTATTACTTCAACTGATGCTGTCATACTTGCTACAGGCCCTCTTTGGTACGTGAATAATGACGGTGTTGTAACAGAACTTGCTACAAGAGAGTTGTCTGATACTTCAAGTCCTTACAGGTATGTTGTTACCACATCACAAGACAGCTGGGATTACAAAGTTTATGAATTTTCAACTGGTAGTGCGACTCGTCATTATTTCTACAAAGATGCCGGAACGGATGTTATAGTCATTATGAGACTGTCATATAACGCAGATTTTAATGAGAACCTGCCATCAAAGGATTATATTAGCAGTTGGGGAAATCTGGCAGGTGTTGTTAAGAGTCTTGGTAATAGTGATTATAGAGTCTGGTCTGGAACAAGCGCATCGGACTCAGAAGCTTATTATGTAACTGTTGATGATGATGGGAATCTTACTTGGAATCTTGCAGGTAAGAATTTTGAAATGACCAGATTGGTTACGGCACTGTTCTGACAGAGGGAAAGTAGATGCGTAGATACTTTTTGATTTGTTCAGTTCTTTTCCTCTTGTTGTTCACAGCCTGTAAGGTTGACAATTTAGTTTCTCAGGGAACAGTCAGATTTAACCCAAATGGCGGAAGCGGTTACATGACTGCTCAGACTGTTTTTGCAGGGCAACCTCAGAAACTCTATACAAACGCCTATTCAAGAGATAATTATTTCTTTATCGGCTGGAACACACAAAAAGACGGAGCAGGTACCTTTTTCAAAGAAAATGATACATACACCTATGATGGAAAGGAACCTGAGCTGAATCTCTATGCTCAGTGGAAGAAAAACGAAGGAACCTATTCCATTTATTTTGTAGATCTGATGAATGGTTATGAGGAAAAAGTTGTAGAAGTTGGCTGTGGCGAAGAATATTCACTTCCGGACATAAAGGAAATCTTTGATCGTGATAATGTGTTCTTAGAGTGGGATACAAGTTCTGATGGTTCCGGTGATATTTATGCAAACAAGGCTGTGGTAAAGGACCTAGTACAAGCAGGTAGTAGAATCTATCTATATGCACGTTGGGCGATAACAATTACATATAACATGAATGGCGGAAGCATAGATACACCCATTGACGATATTATTGTAAAAAGCTTGGACAAGGTGTCACTTTATAGTGATTCCAGTGAAATGACGTATCCTTCAGTTCCGGAGGATCTATATGATCCTCCGCTTAATGATAAGTTTTATCCAGGCTATGTTTTTAGAGGATGGTGTACCGATCCTAACGGTTGCGAAGGTACAGTTTACCTAAAAAAAGACGGAAAGGTTGAAGGAATAGCTCCTGCTAAAGATACGACTCTTTATGCATTGTGGGGCTACGACTATCACACTGATGAAGCTCATCAGCACCAAACTAATGTTTTTTTAATTAACGCTAGTTCATTTGTAAGACATTGTGAACAGTTGCCAAACGACTACTCGAAAGCAAAAAAACAAGATATTGCTGATTACATGAGTCGTTCAAACTGTGTTGTGCTTGCTACAGGACCTTTATATAGCGTAGAAAGTATAGCAGGGCAGGAGAAAGGTGAACTAATCACTAAAAAAATTAGTAATAACAGCAGATATTGTTATGTTGTGTGGGATAATGAAAAAGATACCTATGCTTGTTTAGAACTTTATAGTCATCCGGAAAATTATATTTGGAAAGATGAAGACACGGATGTTCTGGTTATTGCTGAACTTGTTAATGATTCTTCTCTTAGTGACATTACAAGTCCTTCCAAGGATTACATGAGTTCATGGGGCAATCCTACAATACGTGAACCCGGAGATCAGGTTGATCCTATTATCTTCAGAACACTGTTCCCTAGTTCTGCTCCTTATGCACCTGAATACATTTTTTCTTCAACCGGTAAGGATGGATTTCCAGGTGAATATTACAATGTTGCTACATACGTACCTGTGGGATCCGGGTTCTGGAGTGCCAGAGAGCCGGAAGAAAACTGCAACATGGTTATGACGGCACGCTTCTGATTATGATTAGGGTTGTTGGAGATTCTACAGTTTCCTCTTTTAATGACAGCTATTACATTCCCAGGCAGGGCTATGGTGAAGAGCTGAAGAACTATTTTGATTCTGAGGTGGTAAATTATGCTGTTTCGGGAGCATCGTCAAAAGACTTTGTCACAATGAAAGAGTACAGGGCTCTGATGGATGACCTTGGGAAGTCCGGGGAGTCTGAGTTCCTGATTATCGGCTTTGGGCACAATGACCAAAAGACTGAGCCGGGGCGCTTTACAGATCCCAACGGAGGTTTTGAGAGCAGCCTGATTGAAAACTACATTAAGCCTGCTTTGGCGCGTAATGTTGTTCCTGTTGTGTGTACGCCGATTGCTCGTCTTTCTGTGGAAAACACGCCTGAAAGCTACAACGGACCTTGCGGACACATTACTCCGACTGTTGTGATTGGAGATAAAACTTATCCCGGCGGAGACTATGCTCAGGCAATCAGGAACATGGTAAAAAGGCTGAATAGTTGCGGTTTGCATGTTGAAATGATTGACCTTACTGCGGCAACAATCAAAGAAAATCTTCAGCTGGGAGAGAAGGCAAAAGCCTTGCACAGTTACACTGGAAAAACAGGTCTGGACCGCACACATACCAATGTATATGGGGCAAAACTCAATGCTTGGTTAATCTCTTCTCTTGCTGTAAAAACTGCACCCATGTTGGCAAAGCTCAGCCTTGGGCTTGAAAAACCAAGTTATGAAAAGTTCTTTGAAATGAGTATTAACAAGGACTATGTTGAAAGAACCTACAGTGCTCCCACACTTGAGCAGATGAACTGTGTTTTCAGATCTTCTTTTACTGATTCTGATGGCAATATTTGGCGCGGCAGCGCTTTTGGCGATATTGGAAATCTTTCAGATTTTTCTGTAAAGAGGGAAGATGACAGTCTTGTTCTTTGTGTTGAAAACAACAACGGAAAGATTGCAGAGGGCAGTGACGGTCTTTTCTTTTACTATGTGCCAATTCATGCAGGTGTTCCTTTTACTCTAAGTGCAAAGGCTCAGATTAAGCGTTTTGAAAGCAACGATCAGGTTTCCTTTGGTCTTATGGTCCGTGATGATTTATACATTGACCAGCGGGTTGGAGAAACAATGGGAGACTATGTTGCTGCCGGAGTTCTTAAGCAGGGCAATGCTGTGAACTTTGGCCGTAAGAGCGGGAATTTGTTCTTTTCTCCATCTTCTCCTGAAAGTGTTGCATCCGGGGCGGAGTATGAAATGGAAATAAGAGGTACGTCTGACGGCTACGCTCTTACATTTGCAAGTCAAAGTGCAACTGCAGGCTTTGACTATCCGCTTACCTCTGTTGATTCTGATTTTGTGTATGCAGGCTTCTACGTTGCACGCAATGTTGAAGTAAAATTTGATAATATTTCTCTGAAAGTTACATAATAATTTATAAAACACAAGGAATAGGGGATAATTTGGGATATGGAAAAATCAAAAGTTTATTTTACAGATTTCAGAACATCAATCGGTGTCAGTCAGTGTGCAAAGCTCCAGAAGCTTATCAAGGCTGCAGGAATTTCAAAAATTGATTTTGAAGGCAAGTTTGTTGCAATCAAAATGCACTTTGGAGAGCTTGGCAACTGCGCCTATCTCAGACCTAACTATGTAAAAGCAGTGGCAGATGTTATCAAGGAACTTGGCGGAAAGCCGTTTCTTACAGACTGTAACACACTGTATCCCGGAAGCCGCAAGAACGCTGTAGACCACTTAAGCTGTGCAGAGATGAACGGCTTTAACTCAGTTACCACAGGTTGTCAGATTATTATTGCAGACGGCCTTAAGGGCACAGATGACGTTGAACTTCCCGTTCCCAACGGAGAGTTCTGCAAGACCGCTCTCATTGGACGTGCAATTGCAGACTGTGATGTTTTCATTTCCCTTTCTCACTTCAAGGGCCACGAGTCCACAGGCTTTGGCGGCGCCATCAAGAACGTAGGAATGGGTGGAGGCAGCCGAGCAGGAAAGATGATCCAGCACAACGACGGAAAGCCCTCTGTAGATCCCGATAAGTGCAGAAAATGCAGAAAATGCGCTTCCCAGTGCGGAAGCGATGCTATCAGCTATGGCAAAGACGGCAAGGCATTTATTGACAAGAACCTGTGTAAGGGATGCGGACGCTGCATTGGTGCATGTAACTTTGATGCCATAAGCAACGATTGGGATTCTGCAAATGAGGTTCTCTGCTGCAAGATGGCCGAGTATGCTTCTGCAATCTGCAACAGCAAGCCTTCCTTCCACATTAGTTTGATTATGGACGTTTCTCCCAACTGTGACTGCCATGATGAGAATGACGCACCTATTCTTCCAAACATTGGAATGCTTGCATCATTTGACCCCATTGCCCTTGACCAGGCCTGCGTAGACCTTTGTCAGAAGGCCACACCTGTACGCAACAGCCAACTTGGAGACAACCTGGCAAATCCTAACTGGCACCATCACCATGACCATTTCTTTGATAATAATCCGAATGTTCGCTACAAAGAAACACTTTCACACGGAGAGAAGATAGGGCTTGGAACTAGAGATTACGAATTGAAGGTAATTAAGTAAGTCAGATATACTCCAGCATTTTCATAACAACGTGACAAGAGTTGTCCGCTGCAACATCCATCATGAATTCGTATGTTTCGCGGGCAACTCCGTCTGCCTTGTCAGACATTGTACGAATGACAACGCAGGGAATGTTATACATTCTGCAAATTGCAGCTACGGATGCGCCTTCCATCTCACATGCAAGGGCGTTGAACTGTTCCTGAAGCTGCTTTACATACTTTGAAGAAGAGATGAACTGGTCTCCGGTTACTATTGTTCCGGTAAAAACTCTGGATTCTCCAAGAACCTGTTTTGCTGAAAGAACCGCTACATCTACCAGATTTGGGTCACAGTAAATGCGACCTTTTGTATCTTCACTGTATTCATCACGCCAGTAAAAGCCTTCATCTGTAATTGTTCCGTAATCATGGGAAACAAGGTCTGTTGCTATAACCATATCAAGAACATGGGTGTCATCTCCAACACCGCCGGCAACGCCTGTGAAGATTACATAATCTATGTCGTAGTTGTTGAACATTGCTGCAGCACCGGCGCATGCATAGACTTTTCCTATGCCGGCTTTGACTATGACAACATCATCACCGCAAAGCTTTCCGACATTGAAATTAAGTCCGCCAATTTCATCTACACGTTCAATTTCCGCCTCTGAAAGAAGAAGTTCAATTTCAGTATCCATTGCAGAAATAATACCGACTCTTTTTGGCTTTTTTGTTTCACCTACAGGTTGTGCAAACAGCATTGTGCATGCAACAAAAACAATCAGGATGACAAGCAGGGTTCTTTTATGATTTAAATGCATTTTATGCCTCTTATGTATTTTTCTTTTATTCCATCAAGGTCTATGCCCAAGTATACAGCACGTTCAAGACGCTGTGAAACAGATATTTCCTGAGGGTGGGGTCTGACAGAATCGTCAAGGACAAGAGCATCAAACTCATAGCCTTTTTCAAAACTTCCAACTTTACCAAAGAACGAACCGCCGCCCTTTGTTGCCATATAGAAGCTTTCACTGAATGAAAGGTGTTTGACACTCTGGTCAATAAGACGCCAGTAGAGTTTTGAAACCTGAAGTGAAGCAACTATTGCACGGAACATTGATTGTGTATGTCCTCCTGCAACATCTGTTCCAAGTCCTATTCGCAGCCCTTTGTCAATGTACTTTCTGATGGGGGCAACACCTGATGAAACGTTCATGTTGCTATCCGGACAGTGAGCAACCCACACGCCGTTTTCCTTCATTCTCTCAATTTCTGCATCAGTTGAGTGAACACAATGTGCCATTACGGTATTTGATTCTTTTCCAAAAAGTCCAAAGCTATCATAAGCATCACCGTAGAACAATGCATCCGGTTTAAGTTTTTTTACAAGTTCCACCTCTCCCAGGTTTTCTGAAAGATGAGACTGTACAGGAAGATTGTACTTTCTCCTGATTTCCGAGAGCTTCTCCATAAGACTGTCAGTGCAGGACGGTATGAAGCGGGGAGTTATGATGGGGTATGTGTTTTTGTAATTACGCTCAAAAGCTTTTGTAATGTATCTGACGGTATCGGCAGCGGAGCTGTCTGCATTCTCCTCCTTCAGAGCTTCAGGGGCTTCTCTGTCCATGTTAACCTTGCCTACAAAGCTTACAAGCCCTGTCTTTTCCATCAGATCCATCAGCTGGATTGTTGCCTGGCTGTGACGTGTTGCAAAGATAACTGCCCTTGTGGTTGCGCTCTTTTTCAGATCTGAAGCGAAAATGCTGTAAGCTTTCTGAGCATAATCCGGGTCACTGTACTTGGTTTCCTCCGGGAAGGCGTGCCTGTCAAGCCAATCCAGCAGCTCACAATCCATGCCAAGCCCGCGGAAAGCATACTGGGGCGCATGAATGTGTAAATCTACCATTCCGGGGATGATAAGACTGCCATTTGTATCTTGAACGGGGTAGGAGGAATACTTCTCAGGAATGTCCGCAAAAATTCCATTACATTTGCCGTTCTCACAGAGAAGGTATGAATTTTCAAACGTTTCAAGTTTGCCAATTTCCGGGGTGTGGCAGATGTTTCCTTTTAGAAAAAAATTATTCATACAATTACCATTATACACTAAGATTTTGTCTGAGTTTCTCTATTTCGTTATCTGTTAAGCCCAGTTTCTTCAAAAACACTTCTGTCTGCTCTTTAAGGTTTTCAGTTCCCTTAATGTTGCACTTCTCAAGCTGCTGCAGCAGGGTTTGTGAAATATAGTTGTACTTTTCAGTGCCTTTCTCAACGCCGTAGAAGTTTTCATAGGTGACCATGTAGTCTTCAATAACTTCGTTTATGTCGGCCCCCATGAGCATTTCCAAGAGTGCAATTATGAAGCCTGTTCTGTCTTTTCCTTCCTTACAGTGTACGCAGTAAACACCGGGGTTCTCTGCCATGAAACGCAGGCCTTGGGCAACAATCACCATGTTGGAATCCGATGTAATATCAACTGACATTGGAAGCAGGATTACGTTCTGATCTTTGTAGTAAGAATTTGGAACTTCATTCCAAGTATTATCTGCAACGTTAATAATCACTGTAACGCCGGCTTCTTTAAAAGCCTTCATTGCAAATGAATCTCTTCCAAGTTCGTCACTTATAGGAGTACTTGATCTGTACAGACAGTTGCCCATGCCGGTGGTTTTTACCTGTCTGAAGTTTGCATACTGCCAATCATCAAGATGAGGATAATCTTCACGTTTGTTTGTTCTTTCAAGCATTGAAAGTTCAACTTCACGTTTGAATCCGGCCTTTTCAACCAAAGTTATGTCAAATCTAAGGGGAAATGTTACTCCTTCCGCTGCAACCCATTCCCAAGTTCCGTCATTGTAGACATCTCTTGTTGCAATGCCGTAGGTTGTCATGAAGTCTCCAAAGTTTATGAACAACGTTGCAAGACTGTCATACTGTTTTGAAACATCTGTTGTTCTGAGTGCAAGAGCTGCCTGGCCTGCTGATGCAGAAGAGAAGACGGGGACAATGGGCAATTTTACGTTCTTATCCAAAAAGGCTACGTTGACTATGTCTCCATAATCCAGGCCTGATTCTGCAAGAAAGTCTTCTGCTTCTTTGTCTAAATGCAGATTTCCGTGTTTTGTAGTGCTGATGTCGCGCTCAAGACCCAGAGCATATACGGTATAGGTTTGCTCCTGAACTCCTACTGAGGAGCAGGAAACCAATAATACAAGAATAAAAAAGAAAGGTAATATCCTTCGCATGACTACATTTTAGTGTACAGAAAGAAATGCTGTAAATTATAATACTCAATATAAAGAGGTGCTTATGAAGAGATTTAGAAAGATTGTGGCATTATTACTGCTGTTACTTGTTGCAGCATCTTGCTTTGTGGCATGTGGGGAAGTAACTAAACGTGTACGTTGCGAAGCCTGCGGTAAGTATTTCAATTATGCCACAATCAGAAAGCACGTTGATTGTCCGTATTGCGGTTATCCTTACAAATGATTTTTTGACATTTACATGCAACTCTTTTTTTATGCCAGTTTTGCATATACAATCTATAGTGACTAATTATGCGGAGGATTATCAATGAAGGTTGAGAAAACGGCTGTTGCCGGAACTCTTGAAAGTTCAGATGCCATGGTAACGGTTGAACCGTCCAAGGGCGGAATTGAAATGGAGCTTACATCCAGCGTTATGAACCAGTACGGCCGTCAGATTAAAGCTGTGGTCCTTGAGACACTTGAACATCTTGAAGTTAAAGACTGCAAAGTAACGATTGTAGACAAAGGTGCCCTGGACTGCACTCTTAAGGCCAGAGTTGAATGTGCAGTTTTCAGAAGCTGCGGCAAATCAGATAAGAATATTCCATGGGGAGGTGCTGTAAGATGATTCCACGTCCCAGACCAAGGCGTTTCAGACTCAGAAGAACAATGATGTTCATGAATGCCCAGAAGCCCGGCCTTATCAAGGATGCATACATTTACGGATGTGACTCCATAATGCTGGATCTGGAAGATGCAGTTGCAGAAAACCAGAAAGATGCTGCACGTTTTTCCCTGTATCATGCACTCAAAACAATTGATTACGGCAACACAGA
Source organism: uncultured Spirochaetales bacterium (assembly GCA_902803145.1). GTDB lineage: Bacteria > Spirochaetota > Spirochaetia > Sphaerochaetales > Sphaerochaetaceae > RUG14846. The sequence continues at coordinate 11,297 of CADCOT010000019.1, forward strand.
AGTAATTGTCAGAATCAACGGACTTGATACTCCGCACTGGCAGGAAGATATCAGAGTATGTGTTGCAGGCGGTGCAGACGGTATAAGAATTGCAAAATGTGAAAGTGCACAGGATGTCATTACCGTTGAGAATGCAGTTTTGGCAGCAGAGAAGGAATTTGGTGTAGAAGAGGGAAGAACTCTTCTCATGGCTGCCCTTGAAAGTCCCAAAGGAATTATCAATGCTTACGAAATCTGTACAGCATCAAAGAGAATGTTCGGTGTAGCCATTTCAGGCGGAGACTTCAGACGCTGCATGGGAACACATTTCCAGCGTGATGGAGTTGACCTTTTGGTAGCCCGCGGACAGATGCTCATTGCAGCCCGTGCTGCAGGAATCCAGTGCTTTGATACTGTCTTTACAGACCTTGATGACGATGAAGGCTTTGAGGCTGAACTGCTGCAGAACAAGGCAATGGGATTTGACGGCAAGAGCCTTATCAACCCCAAACAGATCAGACCTGTTCATGATCTTCTTGCTCCTACTGAAAAGGAAGTTCTGTGGGCAAAGAAGGTTGTAGAGGCATACAGAGAGCAGTCTGCTGCCGGAGTCGGCGTCTTTACCGTTGACGGAAAGATGATTGATATCGCATTTATACCCGGAGCAGAGAGAACACTCAGGCTTGCCAAGGCATGCGGGATGTATGATGGAGATTTGGTATGATTAACGCAGTAGGAAGAGATATCCCCAACTACCTTCTCAAGGACGGAAAGGAAGTTTATCAGGGCAAGTTCTACATGGACGGAAAGTACATTCAGAAAGTTGCCCCAAAGACAGTAAGATATGAAAAACCGCAGGAGAGCAAGATTGTAGCCACAATTGTAGATGCTCTGAAACAGTGCGGCGCAAAGAGCGGAATGACATTCTCATTCCACCACCATCTTAGAAACGGAGACTATGTTGCAAACATGGTAATGGAGGCTGCTGTAAGAGAACTTGGCCTTTGTGACCTGACAATTGCTGCAACCTCTCTCGGAGAGGCTAATGACCCCATTGCTGAATACATTGAAGAAGGAAAAGTAATAGGACTGCAGACATCGGGAATCCGCGGAAAGATAGGAGACGTAGTATCCAAGGGTAAACTGAAGACCCCGGCAATTATCAGAAGCCATGGAGGAAGACCCAGGGCCATTGAGGCAGGAGAGGTCCACATTGACATAGCCTTTGTTGCCGCCCCAACATCTGACTGCGTAGGAAACTGCAGAGGAATTGGCGGAAAGAGCAACTGCGGAAGCTTGGGCTATGCCATGACAGATGCGCGTTATGCTGACAAGGTTGTTGTTGTAACAGACTGCCTTGTAGATTTTCCAAACTATCCGGCTTCTGTTGAGGCCATTGATGTTGATGCAGTTGTTGTTGTGGATTCTATCGGAAACCCTGCAAAGATTGCCTCTGCCGCAGCAAGAATCAGTAAGAACCCAAGAGATCTTATGATGGCTGAAAACGTAGCTAAGGTAATTGCATCTACTCCGTACTTCAAGGATGGATTCTCATTCCAGACCGGAGTTGGCGGACCGTCATTGGCTGCTAACCTGTTCCTTGAAAGGTTCATGGACAAGCGCAACATTAAGATGGGTTGGGCAATTGGCGGAATCTGCGGACCCATGGTTGAACTTCTGAAGAAGGGCAAGGTTGGAAAGGTTATTGATGTCCAGGACTTTGATCTTGATGCAGTTAATTCAATCAACCAGACTCCGGGGCACTTTGAGATGAGTGCAAGCCAGTATGCTAACCCGGCAAACAAGGGAGCCTTTGTTAACAAGCTTGACTTTGTTGTTCTTGCAGCTCTAGAGATTGATACTAACTTCAACGTTAACGTTCTTACAGGTTCAGACGGAGTTCTCAGAGGAGCACCCGGCGGACATCCGGATACTGCTGCAGGAAGCAAGTGCTGCATTATTGTAACTCCGCTTATCCGCGGTCGTATGGCAACAGTTTGTGAACACGTTGTTACTGTTACAACACCCGGTGACTGTGTAGACGTTCTTGTTACAGACTACGGCATTGCAGTTAACCCGCTCAGGCCGGACATTATTGAGTGTCTTGATAACGCACATATTCCACATGTCAGCATTGAGAGTCTGAAGGAAAAGGCCTATAGCATTGTAGGAAGACCTGATGACCTTGAATGGGAAGACAACGTTGTTGCTGTCCTTGAAGCCAGAGACGGAACAATCCTTGACGTTGTAAGACAGATTCGTCCGTATAAGGTTTGATAAGTGGAAGTAACTCTGGACCAGGTCCTTAAATGCAGAGAGGAGAGGGCAGAGCGTCAGAGAGAACTGATTGATAAGTTCTCAAAGCCTGTCGTCTCCTTCTGTATGAATATTGCCGGTCCCGTAAAGACAGACAATCTTATTGAAAGAGCCTTCAGACTGGGGATTAGGCGTCTTGAAGGCGGTCTTTTGTCTGCAAATGCCCGTATTCTCTTTAAGGATGTTTTGTACAGAATTACAGGTCCTGAGGCCGTGTTCTGTGTAGATTTGCCTGTCAGAAAACTCAAGGAAATAAGCACTCGCATTGAAGATTCGGACCGCCTTGGCAGACTTTTTGATATTGACATTATCAACACGGACTACAGCAAAGTAGAAAGGTCAGAACTTGGCTTGTCTGAAAGAAGATGTCTTATCTGTAATAATGAGGCCAAAATCTGCTCTTCAAGAAGAATCCACTCTGTAGAAGAACTGCAATCATGTACCCATCAGATACTGGAAAATTCTGTGCCTGAAGCAGAGGCTGATCTGGTTGCATCTCTTGCCGTGAAGGCGCTTTTATGTGAGGTATACATTACTCCTAAGCCTGGTCTTGTAGACAGGGAAAACAACGGTTCTCACAAAGACATGGATATGCTTACCTTTGCCGGAAGTGCAGCTTCTTTGCATCCCTATTTCAGAAAGGCATATCTTTGCGGAAATAATTTTGAAAAACTCAGGAAACTGGGTCTACAAGCAGAAGAATCAATGTTTTTTGAAACAGGCGGGGTGAACACTCACAAGGGTGCTGTGTTTACAATGGGCATTGTTTGTGCATCAACAGGCATTGCAGTAAATGAGGGAAACTATGATTCCGACTGTGTTCTGGATATCTGTGCCCGGCTTTCAAAGGGAATTGTTGAAAGAGATTTAAAGAGTCTTGATTCTTCCGAGTGTACAACGGCCGGTCAAAAGCTGTTTGCACAGTACGGTATAAGCGGAATCAGGGGAGAGATGGAAAAAGGTCTTCCGTCTGTAAGAAAGTACGGACTTCCTCTTTTGGAAAAACTTCTTAAAGAAGGAAAAACGTGGGACCAAGCCGGTTCAAACGCACTTTTGGCAATTCTTGCAAATATCACGGATACCAACATGGTATCCCGCGGAGGCTTGGAGAAGGCAAGGCAGGCATCGGCGCAAGCCGGAAAGCTTGTTTCTGAGGGCTTTGTTCCGCTTGAGAAAGTAAGGGAGCTTGATAAGGCTTTCTGTGAGCAAAATCTTTCCCCCGGAGGGGCTGCAGATCTTCTTGCCGTTTGCTGCTACCTGCACTTTGCAAAGGAGGCTTTTGGTGTCTGACTATTATGTTTCAAAGATTTCAGGTTCTGACAGCCGGGCAATGGCTCAGGTGGATGCGCTTTTACAGAAAGAGGGAATTAAACGCGATGGGAACCTTGATTACACCTGCGCAGTTTATGATTCGGACTACAATGTAATTGCAACCGGTTCGGCCTTTGGAAATACCTTAAGGTGCTTTGCAGTCAGCTCTGAACATCAGGGTGAGGGCTTAATGAATATAATGATGTCTCATCTGCTTGAGCATGAGATGTCCCTAGGTTTTTCCCATGTGTTTGTCTACACAAAGACTACTGCGGCAAAGTTCTTCCTTGATATGGGTTTTTATGAAATAGCCCGCGTAGAAGGCAGTTTTGTGTTTCTGGAAAACAGAAGAAACGGCTTTAAAAACTACCTCTCGGATCTAGCAGAAAAAGCCTTTGCAGACGGGGTGAGCGGTGCTGTTGTAATGAACGCAAATCCGTTTACAAAAGGGCACTTGTACCTTGTTGAAAAAGCTGCATCCCAGTGCGACCATTTGCATATTTTTGTTGTAAGTGAGGATAAGTCTGTCTTTCCGTACAAGGTACGCAGAATGCTTGTAGAAAAGGGCACTGAGGCTTTGAAAAATGTGACAATTCATGAAAGCGGACCCTACATTATCAGCAGTGCAACTTTCCCAAGCTACTTTTTAAAAGATGAGACAGATGTAATGAAAAAGCATGCTCTTTTGGATGCCACTGTTTTTACTCAGATAGCAAAGGCTATGAATATTAAAATTCGTTTTGTGGGAGATGAGCCTTTCAGTGCTGTTACATCTGTGTACAACAGTGTTCTTTCAGAGCAGCTGCCTAAGGCCGGAATTGAGCTTGAAGTAATTCCCAGAGTTGAGTACAACTCAAAGCCCATAAGCGCATCTGATGTTCGCCTGGCTGTTAAAAACGAGGATTGGTCTTTTCTGGAAAATGTTCTTCCGCCTTCAACTGTCAGTTATTTGAAATCCCCTGAGGCCTCTTGTGTGATAGAGGCAATCAAGGCTCAGAAAAACGTAGTTCATCATTGATTATTTAATAGAAAAGAAAAGGCCGTCACGAACGACGGCCTTTGTTGTTTTGAAAACTCTCAATCAGAGAGGCATAATTCCTGCAATTGCTGCAAAAATCATACACAGAATTGAGAAGCCCCAAACATAGAGGAAGCTGGACTT
>CADCOT010000020.1 GCA_902803145.1 uncultured Spirochaetales bacterium
AAAAGATCTGTTGCAGAGGCTGTAAGCAGGCTTTTGAAGTTCAACTTTAACACTGCAGACCTTGTCAGGCTTGGAGTAGGGATGGTTGAAAACGTAGGCTCCGGATACAACAGCATTCTTGGTGTAAATATTCAGGCCGGTGCCGCAATAAAACGTTTTGCATTTGCTCTGGATGTTGTTATCAATGCAAATACAATGCCTTCTTTCAAGAAGGACACTGAAATTCCCATTGGTTCTGATAGTGAACATTTTGAGCTTCAGGGGTTGGGCAAGACGGCAATTGTTCCTGTTGTTGATATCGCCGCTACCCTTGCATACGGTGCACGTGTTTATGATTCAGATTCTATGACTGTAGATGCCGGCATAGCGGTAAGAGCCATAAGAAGGATGTACATGGAGCAACTTGATGCTTCCTCGGTTGTCAACAAGGGTATGGAAATTAATAACAAGGCCACCCGCGGCGGTTTTGCCTTCCCTGTGGACCTGACTGTTGAATTCGGAGTTCTTGGCGGCAATCTGAAGGTATCTGCATCTGCAACAAACCTTAACGGCTACTTCTACATGCAAAAGTACGGCAACTACAAAGATGCCCTTTCTATGAAAAACGGGAACAGCAAATACACAGTCTACACGCCTTGGAGCCTGAATTTGGAATTAGAGCTTTCCCATTCATGGAAACTGTTTGAACCTCGTCTTTCCGTTAGGTTTGACGATATTGTCGGCTTTTTCAAATACAAGTTTGCTATTAACAAACTTATGTATCCAAGAAAGGAAATTCTCAGACATCTTACTTTCAGGGCCGATATTGCCCTAGTAAAATTTATCAGAATCAATGCCGCCTACAAACAGGGCTACCTGGAGTTTGGAGGTGCGCTTGACTTCTACGGAAATACTATTGAGCTTTCCTACGGCTATCACGAGGCCGGAGAAAACTACGGCGAAAAACCTGTAGACACACTGACGCTGCGAATAAAGTTGGGCTTTGATAAAAAATGAAGAAAATTCTTATTTCTATTATCCTGATTGCCTCTGTTTTCTGTCTGATTTGCTGCGATGCAGACAGCATTGTCAAAGCCGGAGAGAAGATGCATGACATGCGCAGCGTAAACAGCGGCTATGCAGATGCCGTAATGAACCTGTTTATTCATGTGGCTACCAGTTACATTGACGAGCTGCTACATTTTAAGCCTGAACATTACGATCCCAAAATTGGAAACATAGAAAAAATCGACCTGGATGTTCTGGTAGAACTTGTCAAAAGGGCAAAAGAATCATCAATGCCAAAAGAGGCAATAGTAACTGAGTTCAGCAAGATAGTTTACGATGTTCCAAAGAGTGAAAAGCATAATCTTCACCTTGAAGATGTCCTTAACAACTTTATAAAAGACCAGTCCAACATTACTGATCTTGCAGATCAGATGAAGGCAATAGTCCCCACTATGGCAGATAAGATTGACACTATGCTTACCACTCAGCTGCCAAAAGTTGTTCAAATTGCAAATAATATTCAGCCGGCCATACATGCTGTTCAGATGATAAACGACCAGTCCTGCAGCCATGACGGAATGAGCTACGCAGACATAATTGCAAAGGCCATTCTCTACAGGATTACATCTGAAGTGATAATGCTTCTTGTTGGACTTGTTCCTTCGCGTGAAGACTTTACTATAAACATTGCAAATGACCTGGTCAGCTACCTGTCCATCCTGGAACTTGTCTACAACGTTACATTTGACATTCCGGAAGTTGCCGGGCGCTTTGTAGAGAACAGGTGAGGGCTTATGGATTTTGTAACAATAGACTTTGAGACAGCCAATCAGTTTCCTCAGAGCGCCTGCAGCGTAGGGCTTGCCCGCTTTGACAGCGACGGCAACGTCCTGGATCGCTTCTATTCCCTGATCAAGCCCCCGCGCGGTTTTGACACCTTTTGGGCTCGAAACATTGAAATCCACGGAATCAGGCCACGAGATGTGGCCGATGCCCCCGACTTTGCATACATCTGGCCTGAAATTGAACTCTTTATCGGCAATGACTTCCTTGTAGCCCATAATGCCGAATTTGACATGGGCGTACTGAGAAGCCTGTTTTCCTACTACGGCATTGAGAAGCCTGACATTAAATATCTGTGTTCACTCAGAATTTCCCGCCGAGTCTGGCCCGGGCTTTCCAGCCATGCTCTGACCTTCCTTTCAGACCACTTCTGCCTTCAATACAATGCCCACAATGCCCTTGACGACGCCATTAACTGCGGCAAGGTTTTTATCCGTTGCTGCAACGGCAAACTATACGAACTTCAGGATCTGCGCAAATTCCTGATTGTCCGCGGCATTGAGTTCAAACATTTATAATAGTGGGGAAAATTTATTTTTCGCGGTAAATTATGCGGCCTTTTGTAAGGTCATAGGGGGACATTTCAATCTTGACCCTGTCTCCGGGTACAATCTTTATGTGGTTCTGTCTCATCCTGCCGGACATGTGGGCAAGAATAATGTGTCCGTTCTTCAGCTCAACTCTGAACATGACGTTAGGTAAAGCTTCCTTTACAAGTCCTTCAACTTCAATAGCTTCTTCTTTAGCCATCTATCCTCCGAAAAATAGTACTCTCAAAGGGTAATAGTGCCTTTATTTCTTGTCAATAAGGGCATCTGAATGTATCATTGAGTTTGCCCATTATAGATAAAAATTTTAGGTAATAGTTATAGGAGGGCTTCTTATGGCCAGAGGCGAAATCAGAAAAGAAAGCAAAGGTAAGAAATCTTCAAAAGATTCAAAGCAGAAAGCAGTTCCCCAGAATGCATACGTTGCAGCTGAGGTAATCTCAAAGAAAAAAGATAAAGGAAACTGGTAAGACTATGGACGTAAGAGAGTACGTAAACTCAGAATATTCAAAGCACCTTGATACCGAAGGTCTCAGAAAGAACTTCCTTATTGAAAAGGTTTTCGCAGAAGATGAAGTCACAATGACATACAGCCACGTGGACAGAATGATAGCCGGAGGCATTATGCCGGTTAAGAAAGCTCTGACCATAGAGGCCGGAAAGGAGATTGGAGTAGACTTCTTCCTTCAGAGAAGAGAGCTCGGACTTATCAACATTGGCCACGCAGGTCGTGTAACAGTTGACGGAAAGGTCTATGAAGTAGGCGAGCGTGATGCACTTTACATTGGAATGGGTTCAAAGGACCTTAAGTTTGAGAGTCTTGATCCTGCCAAGCCGGCAAAGTTCTACTACAACAGCTGCCCGGCACATCACAGTTATCCTACACGTGTTGTAACTCTTGAGCAGGCTGTTCACCAGGCAGCAGGAACTGCAGAAGACAGCAACAAGAGAACTATCAACAAGTACTTTGAAAGTTCAATTCTTGACACATGCGCTCTGAGCATGGGACTGACTCATCTTGAGGAAGGTTCAGTTTGGAATACAATGCCGGTTCACACACATGACAGAAGAATGGAGGTCTACTTCTACTTTGACATGCCCAAAGACAACGTTGTCTTCCACTTCATGGGCAAGCCGGATGAGATCAGAACCATTGTTATGCGCAATGAGCAGGCTGTAATCAGCCCCGCATGGTCAATTCACAGCGGTGCAGGAACACACAACTATACATTCATCTGGGGAATGACCGGAGAGAACAAAACATACACCGATCAGGACTGGATTGATATGAAGGATCTTCGCTGATCCGGGAGACTTTATGTCTGCATTAGAAAAATATCTGCAGGGCAACAGCATCAAAACACAGATGGTAAGCTATGTTGCCCAGCTAGATTCTGTAAGTTCGGTAAGCCCTGAGATTGCCCGCTCAATAGTAAAGGAACTGGCAGATCAGAGAAGCCATCTCAAGCTTATTGCCAGCGAGAACTTCTGTTCTCCGGCAGTTCAGGCTGCAATGGGAAATCTTCTTACAGATAAGTATTCAGAAGGATTTCCGTTCCACAGATTTTATGCAGGATGCGACAACGTAGATGAAATTGAAGCACTTGCCTGTGAAACTGCATGTAAGCTCTTTGGGGCAGACCATGCCTATGTTCAGCCTCACAGCGGAGCAGATGCAAACCTCTGTGCTTACTGGGCAATTCTGAATCATCGCATTCAGATTCCGGCTCTTGAAAAGATTGGTGAAACAAACGTAAGCCATCTGACAAGAGAGCAGTGGAACAAAATCCGCGCCCTTACAGGAAACCAGAGAATTCTTGGTCTTGACTACTACAGCGGCGGACATCTTACACACGGGTACAGACAGAACGTAAGTGCCCAGATGTTTGACGCTTACTCTTACACAGTAGACAAGGAAACAGGTCTTTTGGACTATGAACAGATTCTCAAGCAGGCCATGGAAATCAAGCCGCTTATCCTCATTGCCGGCTACAGTGCATACCCGCGCAAAATCAATTTCCGCAAGATGAAGGAAATTGCAGATGCATGCGGAGCCACATTGATGGTTGATATGGCACACTTTGCAGGTCTTGTTGCAGGAAAGGTTTTTGAAGGTGAGTACAACCCGGTTCTTTGGGCAGATGTTGTTACAACAACAACCCACAAAACACTGCGCGGACCTCGCGGCGGTATGATTTTGTGCAAAGAAGAGTTTGCAGAAAGCGTAGACAAGGGTTGCCCGCTTGTAATTGGCGGACCTCTTCCCCATGTAATGGCTGCAAAGGCCATTGCTCTGATAGAGGCATCAAAACCGGAGTTTGAGGAGTATGCACACAAAATTGTGAAGAACGCCCAGGCTCTGGCAAAGGCATGCATGGATGAAGGAATTCCCGTTGCAACAAACGGAACAGACAACCATCTTATGCTGCTTGATGTAACACCGTTCGGTCTTAACGGCAGACAGGCTGAGAC
>CADCOT010000021.1 GCA_902803145.1 uncultured Spirochaetales bacterium
GAGTACAACAATGCTGTTTACGGTGCACTTGTTCTTGAAAAGACAATTATGTACATCTTCCTCAGTTTTGTTTTCCTGATTATCTGCGTGAATCTTAGAAACTCAACAAGAAGACTTATTAACAGCCACAAACTGGAAGGTGCTATGCTCCGTGCACTTGGCTGCAACAGACAATCTGTCAGGTCAATTTTCATTCTTCAAGGACTGATTGTTTGTGTAATAGGAGAGGTTGCCGGAGCACTTTTAGGTCTTCTTGCTCTTAATAACATGGATTCTATTCTCAGCATAATCGGAAGAATCTCAGGTTCGTCATTGTTCATTGCTTCAATGATTAATCCTGTTCTTTCTACAACTGAAATTATTGTCATTCTGCTTGCAGTTCTGCTTTTAGGCTTGATTTATACCTATGCAGGATGCAGAAAGATATTCAAATCCGAAATCATGGAGGTTATCTATGACGTATCCGATTGAATTAAAAAACATAAGTAAAAGCTTTCCAACAGCTGATTCAAAGCTTGGACTTCAGATTCTCAATAACATTAACTTCTGTCTTAACAGTAATGAATCCACTGCCATAATCGGTAAGAGCGGAACCGGTAAGAGTACCTTGCTTCAGATCTGCGGCGGTTTGGATAAACCTACAGAAGGCACTGTTCTTATTGACGGCATAGATATTTCAAAACTCAATGATGCAAAGATGTCTGAACTGCGAAACAAACGCATAGGATTCATCTTTCAGGCAAACATGCTTTTGGAAGATTTCACTGCTTTGGAAAATGTAATGGTTCCTGCCATGATTGCAGGTAAGAACAAAGCAGAATGCATAAAGAATGCTGAAGATCTCTTAAAACAGATGGGTCTTGAAGACAGAATGAATCACTATCCGGCACAGCTTTCCGGCGGTGAAAAGCAACGCGTAGCAATTGCCAGGGCTCTGATAAACAATCCTGATGTTATTCTTGCAGACGAACCTACAGGTTCTCTTGATGAAGAGAATGCAAAGGAAGTTGAAGACAGGCTTTTGGATGTTGTCAAATCAGGTTCCAGAACACTTTTACTTGTTACTCATAACATGGACTTTGCTAAACGTTGTAACAGAATTTTACTTCTTAAAAATCATACTCTGACGGAGGAGAAAAAGAAGTAATGAATCCTTTTGTCAGGCTTTGGAGTAAAAAGAGAATTCTCAGAAAGGGCAGGCTTACAGGCTGCATGGTCTTAATTTCACTTGTAATGGCTCCTGTAGTTGCTGCTCTGATTTTCTCTCAAAGCATGGTAAATTCAATGATTGAGAAGTTTGTCCGCATTTCAGACGGACATATCCAAATCTCAGGTTCAAGTTACGAAAACATCCCGGACGAATATGTTCTAAGTATAAAGAAAACTGTCAAAGGTTATGCCTTAATGTACAGTGCTACAGAAACTGCTTCTTTACAACTTAAAGGTGTTTCTGAAATCAATTCAGATTACCTGAAACTTGAAACAATCAAAGAAGACCAAAAGAAGAATCTTAACGGTGTTTGCATAAGCGCTACTACAGCTGAACAATTGGGAGTAGGTCTTGGAGATAAAGTTGCAATGATGGTTGTTCCTGACACTGAACACGGAGTATTGCGTCCTGTCATGCTTCAGGTAACTTCAATCTACAGCACAGGTTACAACCAAATTGATAAGAACTTGGCCTTTATTGACTATTCCTATGCAACAAGGCTGTTTGAATCTGCTGAATCCAGAATTACAGAAATAATACTGAAAACTGACTTTCAGAATAATCTCAACGAAATCAAACATATAATTAAAACAGACGGAATAATAACTGATTGGCAGCAGAACAACATAAGCATCTACAACAACTACATAGTCAGTATGCAGTCAATTCTTATGGTTCTTATAATCATAGTTATTGTTGCAGCCTTCTTTACTGCAAGTGTAGCAAACCAAATTGTGGAAGATGACAGTAGGGAAATTGCTCTTGCTAAACTGCTTGGATCTACAGATTCCAACGTTAGAAAGAGTGCATTTCTTAGCATCTTTGCCGTTACTCTGTCAGGAATGGCCATTGGACTTTGTCTTGGAATTCTGATCGGTATGAATCTGAGTCCTGTTCTTGTACTTCTGTCAGAGAAAAACATCCTTACTCTTGATTACTATCTTGTTGATTTCAAAGCAACAATTCCGTGGTCCCAAATAGGTTTAATCATGCTGATTATGGCTGCAGTATCGGCAATTTCAGTAATGATTTCACTCAGACATACAAGAAAGATTACGCCTATGCGTCTTTTCACTGGAGTTTGAAAAAAATATAATTTGCATATGAGCTTGGAAGTATTTGTACTGGGTACAAGCGGCATGCAGCCTCTGCCAAACAGATTCCTCACATCAGCAGCAGTCAGAAGAGAAGGAGAGATTTTCCTTTTTGACTGCGGTGAAGGTACGCAGGTAAGCCTAAAGATGCTCAATCTACATTGGAAGAGAATAAGCAGAATCTTTATCAGTCACATGCATGCAGATCATGTTACAGGTCTTCCCGGTCTGTTAATGCTTTCTTCTCAAGTAGACAGAACTGAGCCTTTGTACATCTACGGTCCTGCAAAACTTAAAGAATACATAGATGCCAACAGAAAACTGTTGGATATGTATATAAACTATGAAATCCGCTTTGTTCAGACAGAACCCGGCGTAGTCTATGAAAACAAAGATCTGACTGTTGAAGCTGTTCCTCTTTTACATACCAAGCCTTGTTTTGGCTATGTTTTAACAGAGAAGGACAGACCGGGAGAGTTCAGTGTTGAAAATGCAAAAGCCCTGAATATTCCTATGGGACCCATGTGGGGTCGTCTGCAAAAGGGAGAGACTGTTACACTGGAAAACGGCACCTCAATCACACCAAATCAAGTTCTTGGAAATCCGCGCAGAGGAGTACGTTTTTCTTTTATAACAGATACTATGTATCTTTCTTCAATTGCAAATCATGTAAAGAATTCAGATCTTCTTGTATGTGAGGGAATGTTTGACAATTCTTTAACACAGGATGCCTTTGAAAAGAAGCATATGACTAGCTCCCAAGCAGCAATGATTGCAAGAGATGCCGGTGTAAAGAAATTAGCCCTTATTCATTACAGTCCCAGATATGCTGATAAAGAACTTAAGGTTCTTAAGGAAGAGGCTTCAGAGATCTTTGAAAATACTATTCTTACTAAGGACAGAATGGTCTTTGAAATCAATAATTCAGACTGATACGTCGTCTTTACTGCAACCAATGTTGTAGGCGTTTGGAGGAAGACTGTCTGTTTTATAATTTTCTCCGGGTTTTCTGATTGAATGGATAGTTCCTATAAGAAGAACAACAAAGCCCAGAGCAAAAGGAATCATTTTAAGAACAAAAATCAGGTCCATACTTCAATCAGTCCTTTCTTTGAGTTATATTATATCTGAAATGAACATTCTCAAAAAGTCGTTATTTATCTTAGTTGTTTTAACTCTCTGCCTTTATTTCCTTTCCATAGGACTCTTTGCAAAAGGCGGATATTTTTACAATAAATCCTTGGAAAAGGTTCTTCATGAACTTGAATACAGAGCTGACCGTCTGAAATCAGATGTAGAAAACCTCAGACTTCATTCACAAGAACTTTCAACTGAAGACGGTATCAGAGACATTGCCTTAGGTCTTGGTTACTACGTTGACGGAGACACCGTCTTCCTTTTTGCAGATTCAGATGTCCAGGAACCTTATACTTCTTACAATCTTGAAGAAAATGAAGATAAACCCTTCAAGCCGCTTTCAAAGCCTTTGTGTTTTGTAATCTCTCTTGGTGTTTCTCTGATTGTTTCCTTGCTTTACACCTTGGCAGCAAAGAAAGAAGAACCTATTTCTGAAGAGTCAGATCTCCAGCTTTAACCCATCCAAGCTTCCTGCAGATGTAGTTTACAGACGGAGCAATTACAGCAGGAAGAATGAAGGAAATCATAATCAAAGCAAACCAGTCGGTAAAAGTAATTGCACTTCTGGTTCCTGCAGCAATCTCATTTACCCAGCCTGAATAGACTCCAATCTGCCCGACTAGGCCACAGGTTCCCATGCCGGAAGAAACAGCAGGTCCGTTCATCTGAAGGTGGAAAAGGCAGGTTGCAAGAGGACCTGTGATTGCAGAGGTGACAATAGGGGCAATCCAGATCCTGGGGTTTTTGATTATGTTTCCAATCTGAAGCATTGAGGTTCCAAGTCCTATAGAAACCAGGCCTCCAAGCTTGTTTTCTCTGTATGAGATAACTGCAAAGCCAATCATTTGGGCACAGCAACCGGCAACAGCAGCGCCTCCGGCAAGTCCTGTCAGCTGCAAGGCTGCGCAGATGGCAGCTGACGATATTGGCAATGTCAGGAAGATTCCAACAGTAACAGAGACAATAATTCCCATTAAGAACGGCTGGAGTTCTGTAGCCCACATAATTATTGATCCGAGTTTAATTGCACCTTTTCCGATAGGAGGGGCAATCAGAAAGGCAACTGCAACACCTGTAACTATTGTTACAAATGGAGTTACCAAAATATCTATCTTAGTTTCTTTTGAAACTGCTTTTCCAATTTCAGAAGCAATGATAGCAACAAAGAACACGGCTAAGGGACCGCCGGCACCGCCAAGGGCATTGGATGCAAAACCTACAGCTGTTAAAGAAAACAAAACCATAGGAGGGCAGTGCAGAGCATAGCCAATAGCAACAGCCATGGCAGGTCCGCTCATTGCAGTAGCAAAGCCACCTATTGTGTATCCGGAGACCTGTCTCTGTAAGAATTCAATTCCAAGCTGTGCACCAATGGTGTTGATTATAGTTCCAATCAGAAGGGAACAGAACAAACCCTGAGCCATGGCACCCATTGCATCAATGAAATAGCGTTTGGCTGAGAATTCAATATCTTTACGTTTGAGAAAATCCTTGAATGCCGTCATGTTTTTGAGCATACTTCTAAATTGTGAAAAAGAGAAGACTGTTAGATACGTTGGACTCATTTACAAACTGGCTGTTTGGCCTTTTGGTTATGTTTGTAATTTTATGCGGTTTAACTTTTATAATTGATACAAATATTTCTTTGTTTAAATTCACCCAGATTATTATTAATTTATTAGCAGGAATTGAAATAATTATCTTTGTTGTTGAAATAATACTCTCAATATCTGCATGGGCTACAGACTACAGTTTCAGTACAGGTACAATGATCTGGGCCTTAGTCAGAACAATTCTTTCAGCTGCAATGGTAATTACACTTAATCTTTTAAACAGAATTCTCTCAAGCGGTGTTTCTGTTTCACTTTCCATCAATCAGTGAAGAAGCATCATAAACACCCTGTCTGATTAACTTAAACGGTTTTACAGTAGCATCAATTAAAGTAGAAGCAGTTGTTCCCTGAACATCCAGACCTTTTACAAGAACATCTACCTTATCACCGAATCTTTTAACAATGGAATCAAAATCCAACAAAGAAGGCTCTCCGCTTATATTTACACTGGTTGAATAAATAGGGGAACCTACCTTGTCTAAAAGAGACATCAAAAAAGGATCATCAGGAACACGGATTCCGATAGTTCCGCCGGCAACATAGGGAAGAATAACAGTCAAAGGGGCAGGCCAGGCATTAATAATTGAAGAAGGAATAGAAGAACAAAGAGAACGTGCCTGGTCTAAAGTTGCAAGTACCAAAAACGGTTTGTTTGCGTCACGTCCCTTTAAGGCTTTAAGAGTTGCCTCTCCTTTTAAAAAGACAGCTGATAATCCATAGATAGTATCACATGGAATAACAGCTGTCCCTCCATTTAGAAGAATCTTTGCAACTCTTTCTACAGTATCAAAATCATTCTTATCAAGAATCATGTTTTAGAAGTAGTAAACAGCACCCAATGAAACGGGCATGCTGATACTGGGAGCAAAGCCAAAGGCTCTCTGTTCATCTCTTGTTACAACTTTATCAACAGAAGTCTTAATAATAGCATCTGTAGCAAAGCTAAGAACTCCAAAACGCGGCATGAAAATCAAACTTACGCCAAAACGATCAGAAATATTCTTTGACATTTCCATGTAGACAGACAAACCAAGATTGAAACATCTTACACGATGAGCTTCACTGCTACCATCCGGCCCGTATGCACAAATTTCAGCAAAGAGTCTGTCAAGGAAGATTCCTCCGCCAAGAGCATAGTTAAAATGTGTCTTAGTAAAGGGGAGTTTGTAAACCAAACCGGAAGCAGCTGACAAGCTGTAAAGTTTCTTTGTTGCTCTTCCACCAAGAGATTTTGCTATAATCTCAACTTCTTTGAATTCATCATTAATAGATTTGAATTCTGCTTCATCATGATTTCTGAACTTTCCTTCAAGTCCGATAGTCATATTGAAATCAAAGAAAGCAGCCAAACTATCTGAAAAATCATCTTTGAAAAGAGCATCAAAACCCAATCCATATGATTTGTAATGAACAAGTGTATCTTTTTCGCCTTGTGTAAATGGCTTTGTTCTTCCAATTACAGCACCAAAGGCTGCGCCAAGTCTGACACTGCCAGTTGCAGCAAACAAACTAGCTACTACACAGAGAATAATCAAAATGGAAATTGTTTTTTTCATATTGAACTCCTTCGTTAAGCATAAATACTCAAACCCATAAGATGCAACATATTTTTCAAAAACTTATTTCGATTGACAACTATCTATTTCAATAGAGATAATTTTCTAAACGAACTTAAAAAAGGTTGTAATATATGAAAAAGAAATCATTCCTAGTTATTGCTCTTCTTATCGTTGTTCTTTCATGCACCTATGCATTATCACTCACAGACAAGATTGGCATTTCTGTCAAAGCTTCTCCGTACTCATACCAGTACGTAAACAGAGGCACAGGATATTCGTCAAAATACGGATTCGGTGCTGAACTTGGTTACAGACACTACGTCTGGAAGAGCTTTGCATTTGGAATTGATCTTAAGTATGAGAACTATTCCTACAACGCTCTTACCGGCCGCTACCACGTAGTTGCTGCTGCAATTAAGAACGGTTGGACCCAGATGATAGGGGACAAGTGGTCAGTAGAAGGAGAAATTGGCTTTGGTATCCAGGGAAGAAAGGTAGATACAGCAAAAGATCTGTTCCTTTACCTTAGTGCCTATGTAGGCGGTGGCTTCAACATTTCTGAGAAAGTAAGAATTACAGCCGGAGCACAATTTGAACCCACATTCCAATTGGACAACAACGACTATGCTGTTGGCCTAATGGTCGGAAGCTTTATCACATTCTAAGGAGGAGTCACTTTGAAAAAAGCATTACTTATCCTTTTATCATTACTCACTGCACTTATAGTAATGGTTTCCTGTGACAACGCTGTAGACTATCCTTTTGATGATGATGTACCTGCCGTAGAAACTCCAGAGATGGTTCCTCTTACATTTGAGTTTATAAAAGACGGATCTATCAAGATTAGTAACATTCCGGAAGGAATGAAGTATATAAGAAACTCTGATGCTAAGCAGAATGTTCCAGAAGATGGCATAATCAATGCTGAGGGTGGTGACAGAATAAAACTGTTTGCAACACGTAATTCTGCAGAGAGTAAAAATAATCTCAATATTAAGTGCACATCCACTGATATCTGCTATGTCTACGGCAATGTAATGAGCCTTATTAATGAAGAAGGTTTTGCAGATAAGAAAGATGTCTTTAATTATGCATTCAAAGAACTTTTCAAAGGCAATGAAAAGATTAATCTCCATGATTCAAAGAAACTGGTTCTTCCTGCAACTTCTTTAGCTGATTGTTGTTATGAAGAAATGTTTTATGGTTGTACTAGTTTAAAATCAGCACCTGCATTACCTGCACAATCATTAACAAAAGGATGCTATAAATATATGTTTTACAGGTGTTCAAGTTTGACATCTGCACCTGAGCTTCCTTCAATGACTCTTGCAACAACATGTTATTTCTATATGTTCGCTGAATGTACAAGCCTAACAACAGCACCCAAACTTCCTGCTACAACACTGGCTACTAGTTGCTATTCCTGTATGTTTAGAGGATCAGGTCTAACAACAGCACCCAAACTTCCTGCTACAACTTTAGCAGATAAATGTTATTTTTCGATGTTTAATCACTGTATATCTCTTATAGATGCTCCAAATCTTCCTGCAGAAAATTTGGCTGAGGATTGCTATTCTTTTATGTTTAAGAACTGTTCATCTCTAACAAAAATCCCTGCAATTCTTCCTGCACAAACACTTGCTCCTTATTGTTACGTTGAAATGTTTTCTGGTTGTACTAGTTTAACGCATCCTCCAAAATTACCTGCAACTGCAATGTCAGATAATTGCTATGAAGGAATGTTCGAGGGTTGCGAAAATCTTTTAGAAGCTCCAGAACTTCCTGCTGAATCTTTGGCTTATTGTTGCTATTATCTTATGTTTGACGGGTGTAAAAAATTAAAAACAGCTCCAGAACTACCTGCAACAACATTAAATCCCTATTGTTATAATTCGATGTTTAAAGAATGTACAAGTCTTACAACTGCTCCAGAACTACCTGCAACAACTTTAGCAGCAGAGTGTTATGGTGAAATGTTTTGTGGATGTTCAAATCTGAAAAGCATTACATGTTTAGCTACTGATATTTCAGCAGACAATTGTACTTCATATTGGGTATTAGGAGTTTCTTCTTCAGGAACATTCACTAAAGCTGCAACTGCTGATTGGTCAGTTAAGTATAGAAGTTATGAAGGTATTCCTTCAGGCTGGACTGTAATAAATCAGTAATTATTAATATTTTTTACCGCTTTTCTTCTTTTGAGAAGGAAAGCGGTTTTTCAAAGGAGGGTCAATTTGAAAAAAGCACTTTTGATTTTATTTACAATACTTGCAGCATTTGCACTTTTAGTCTCATGTGATAACTCTGTTGATTTTCCTTTTGATGATGATGTCCCTGCATCTGATACTCCTGAGAAGGTTCCACTTACATTTGAAGTACTGAAAGATGGTGTAATTACATTTACAAATATCCCCAGTGGGATGAAGTACTCTAGGAACTCGGGCGCATTACAAGCTGTAGAAGCTACTATCAGAGTTGAATCCGGTGACAGAATCCGCTTATTTGCAAATAGAACCTCTGTTGAAGCTGATAAATACCTGAATATCAAATGTTCATCAGATTGCTATGTTTACGGCAATGTGATGAGCCTTCTTAAAGAAGAAGGTTTTGCAGATAAGAATGATGTTATAGCTAATGCATTCAGAGGACTGTTCAAAGACAATACTCATATAAAAATCCACGATTCTAAGAAACTTGTACTTCCGGCTAAAGAGTTGGCTGATTATTGCTATTGTGAAATGTTCTACGGATGTACCGGCCTTACCAAGGCTCCTGATCTTCCTGCAACAACTTTGGCAACAGGATGTTATAACAGCATGTTCAACGGCTGTTCAGCTCTTAATAAGATTACATGCCTTGCAACAAATATTTCAGCCCCTGACTGTACAACAAACTGGGTGAAAGGAATTGCTTCATATGGTGAATTTATAAAGGCCGATGGTATGGAAGAGTGGACTGTTGGTCCGAATGGAATTCCTGAATTATGGTACTCTTATCCAAAACTTATTCCTCTTACTTTAGAGTTTATTGATGGTGGTGAGATTACAATCCTGTATTTGCCTACAAATCCTGAGAATAAGGTGTATTACACCAAGAACGAAGGTGAAATAAAGGAAGCAACAAGTAAAATTGATGTAGAAGCAGGGGATAGGGTTCGTTTTTATGCTAATCGCACTTCTGTTGATGTGAATAAATGTTTAAATATTGACTGTTCTTCAGATTGTTATATATATGGCAATGTAATGAGCCTGGTTGATAAAGATAGTTTTGAGACTAATACTGTCATACCTTGTGATAATGCATTTAAAGAATTGTTCTCTGGTAACACCCATATAAAGAATCATGAATCAAAAGAACTGGTTCTTCCGGCTACAACTCTTACAAAGAAGTGTTATTATGCCATGTTCTCAAGTTGTAGAGGACTTACATCAGCACCTAAACTACCTGCAGAGACAATGCGTAATGAATGCTACTATGTCATGTTCTCTAACTGTGATGGTTTGACAAAGGCTCCAGAGCTTCCTGCAACAACACTTGCTGAATACTGTTATTACGGCATGTTTGATAGTTGTAAAAATCTTACGACAGCTCCAGATTTGAATGTTGCTACTTTAGTTTCCGGTTGTTATTGTCGAATATTTGCAAATTGTTTAAAACTTAACAGAGTAACCTGTCTTGCAACTGATATTTCAGCTGACTATTGCATTGGTAATTGGCTAGAAAATATTAAAACATCTGGTACTTTACACTGTAAGAATGGGTATGCAGGAATTTGGTCAGAAAAAGTTCCTTCAAGTTGGACTGTTGTTGATGATTAATAATTTTCTCTTAAGGCATTAAAAACTTGACAAGTATACTCAGCAAGGTTATTGTATCTTAATTTAAGTAATAGAAGGATATATTATTGTGAATAAGAAATATTTGTCCATTATAATCATTTTGTTGTTTGCAAGTTTAAGCCTCTATGCTGCTGCAAGCAGTTCTATCGGCATAAGATTTGATTATTCATTACAGCAGGTAGATGTTAAAAAAGAAGGAACCGATACAAAGAAAGGTTATTCTGACTATGGATATGGTAGCGGAATCTTCTTTAACCATACTTTCAATAACAACATTGTTGTTGGAGTTGAAGGTTGCTTTAACTTCTACAGTTACAAAGACTACGGTTATACCACAGATAAATACTTTACCTGTGATGTAATGCTCAAAGGCGGATACCGCTTTGCTACCAGAAACTTCGGTTACAGCATTCTTTCTGTTTCAGCAGGTCTTGATTACAGACACTATGATGAAATGAAAGGTCATTTCCCAATGATTGGTGCTGATTTGGCAATTTACTTCCCAAGATTAGACACAATCAGTCTTGGACTTGGAACACAGGTTCAGATGGTTTTCCAGAATGTTCCTAATGACTCTTATGGCAAAGAGAACATTCTTGCATTCAGATTCTATATTGCAGCAAGTGCATTGATCTAAGAGGAGTGAGTAAACAATGAAAAACAAAATCTATTCAAAGCTGATTATTCTTCTTGCATTAGTTCTTTGCCTTGCAGCATGTGATGGAGCTGTACATCTTCCGGAAAGTGTTACTCCCGTTGTTGTCACTTTCAAAATTACATTTGATGGAAATGGTGCAACATCAGGAACTCCTATGGATCAAATGGTTGTAAATGCCGGAACCACAATAAAATTGCCCTATAATACATATGTCTACCCTGATCCTCCTCATGATGATAAGGCTTTTGAAGGTTGGGCTTTAACACCTGATGGTGAAGTTATTTATGAGGATGAAGCTGATATTACACCTGAAAATGATATTACATTATTCGCCAAATGGATTGCGTCTAGGTAATTATATTTTTATAAAGCTATTCTTCCAACTTCAGGAGGAATAGCTTTTTCTTTTGAATCATGAAATTTGTTGCGGTTTGTTGCATCAGGGATTATCATTTTGATATAAGGAGATTCATATGGACCGCAAGCTTGGTATTATTCCTGCTGACATAAAGATTCCTGCTGATGGAATTAACCTTGAAAAGTGGGCTGTTGTAGCCTGTGATCAGTTCACATCTGAGAAAGATTATTGGGAGTCTGTATCGGACTTTGTTGGCAAAGCACCTTCTACACTTAAATTGATATTCCCTGAATGCTATCTGAATGATGACGATGGTGATAAGAGAATTGCTGATATTAATAAGACAATGAAAGAGTATGTTGATAACAACATATTCAAAACATACAAAAATTGTTTCTTCTTAGTTAAGAGAACATGTGGCAGTGCTTCAAGACTCGGCCTCATGGCCGCTCTGGATCTTGACCAGTACAGTTGGGAGAAGGGCTCACACAGTCTTATCAGAGCTACAGAGGGAACAATCCTTTCCAGAATCCCGCCAAGAAAGAAGATCAGAATTGATGCTCCTCTTGAGCTGCCTCATATCATGGTTCTTATTTCAGATGAAAAGAAATCTGTTATTGAAGCAACCTATGCTAAGCGCGAGAAGCTTGAGAAAGTTTATGAAACACCGCTTATGAAGAACGGCGGTAAGGTTGAAGCTTGGGTAGTCAATTCTGCATCTGATATTAAAGATATTGAGAATGCATTTGAGAAACTCTATGCAAATCTTGATCCTAAGAACCCGCTATTGTTTGCAATGGGTGACGGAAACCACAGTTTTGCTACAGCAAAGAGCTGTTGGGAAGACATTAAGAAAGGTCTTTCAGCAGAGGAAAGAGAAAACCATCCTGCAAGATATTGTCTTGTTGAACTTGAGAATATCTTTGATCCGGGCCTTGTATTTGAACCCATTCACAGAGTTCTGTTCAACGTTCCTGAAGAAGTATTTTTGGATGAGATTAAAAAGTATGCCAAGGCTGTTAAGTTTGAAGAAGTCAAATGCCGTAATTGCATAGCAGATAGACTCAAAGATCAGAGCACACAGGGCTTTGGCTACTGCACAGCTGACAAACATGTCTATGTAAGACTTACAGAGCCTGCTGCAAACATTGCTGCCGGAACACTTCAGAAAGTTATTGATGATCTTCTTGAGAAGGGTTATGAAGTTGACTACATCCACGGTGCAGATGTAACTGACAAGCTTGGATCAGAGAAGGGCAACATTGGTCTGTTCCTGCCGGCTATTGATAAAGGAACATTCTTTGAAACAATTATTAAAGACGGAGCTCTTCCCAGAAAAACATTCTCTATGGGAGAAGCAAACGAGAAGAGATATTACATGGAGGCAAGAGCAATCAGATAAAAAACCTGTCAGAACTCTTGACCTGAATCTTCTAATCTGATAATTTTCAGCAAGAATGCCAAGGGAAGGAGGAAC
>CADCOT010000022.1 GCA_902803145.1 uncultured Spirochaetales bacterium
AGTACAATAAGAATTGCCATTACTTTTTTCATATTTTTCTCCTTGTTTTGCGTTTTTCCAGAACGCATTATTCTTGAGTTAATTCTAGATGGGGGTAGGTCATATAGTAAATGTTTCAACAACCCAAAAAAATGAAAAAAGATGAAAAGTTTTTTCTGTATAGGTATTGAGTTAGTTCAGAAAGTTTTTCAGCTGCGCAAGGAAGTCCGGGGCGGTGTCGTAGACTGCATGGCCGTAGCCGTTGTACATGACAAGTTTGACATTTGGGTTGTTCATGTACCAGGCAATTGCGGGAGAGGCAACAGGGCCAAAGACCTTGTCATCTGAAGAGCCGATTATCAGGGCAGTGCATTTGATTTGAGAAACAAAGTCTGTTGCATCAAAACCCCTGATGGCACTTGCAAGAATGATAAAGCGCTCAAGTTCGGCCTTTGTGACAGTCTTTGAGGCTGCTTCAAGCATGGCTTTGGACTTCTCAAAGACTTCTTTGGAATAGACAGCCTTGCCAAAAGAAAGATAGAGGTTTTTGGCATTGCCTGCTTTGGCAAAAGAAATCCATTGTTCAAAGATCTGAAAGTCAGTTACCTTGGCAGATGCAGAGCCAAGACAGATTTTCTCTACAAGATTCGGGTGTTTTGCAGCAAGACAAAGTGTCATCATCCCGCCCTGTGATGTACCGAAGATGCTGTTATGCTCAAGGCCAAGGGTCTTAAGAACACTTGCCATGTCTTCTGCCATTTCATAGATGGTGTAGACAGGAGGCAGTTCGTTTCTGCGGTCAAAAAGATAGATAGTGAAATCCTTTTCAAAAGCTTTAAATGCAGATTCAACGGCATTTGCAGAAAGAAGAATGCTCTGAACACTCAGGCCTGGGAGAATGATCAGATTACGCTTTCCGCTTCCAAAGCGGACATAGTTCATTGTGAATGAACCGGTGTCAGCAGTTTGAAGACAGATACTCGTGGGATTTTCTGAACTCATAGAAGATTTTCTCCCTATCCATAGTCAGGAACTGGCCGTCTTTGTAAAGAACACGACCGTCGACCATAGTCATACAGACATCGCTCGCCTGGGCAGAATACGTAATAAGGGCCAGCGTGTCGTGATCAGGCACCATGTGGGGCGCATCAAGATTCAGGGCAATTATGTCTGCCTTCTTACCAACTTCAAGGCTGCCGGTGTCCGGACGACCCTGAGCAAGAGCTCCGTTGACAGTGGCCATTTTCAGGACCTGAGAAGGGGTCATGAGGGTGGGGTTGCAGGTGAAGCCGTTGGGAATGACAGAGGCCAGATGCATCTCCTCAAACATATTCAGATTGTTGTTGCTGGCACTGCCGTCGGTTCCAAGGGCAACGTTAATTCCCATCTTAAGCATATGGGGAATTTGGGCAAAACCGCTGCCGAGTTTCATATTGCTTGTGGGATTGTGGACGACTGTAACTTTTTTATTCTTAAGGATTTGCATGTCTTCTTCAGAAACCCAAACACAGTGGGCGGCATAACTGTGAAGATTGAAGAACCCGGCTTTTTCAAGCCAAGCTGCGGGGGTTATGCCCCTTCTTTCAATGCAATCCATGTGTTCTTTTTTTGTCTCTGAAAGATGGGTGTGAAAACGCCCGCCAATCTTCTGAATCTCTTCTGCCCACTTAAGGGAAACGCTGTCTGCAATTGTGTATTCACCATGGATGCTGAAATCAACATGAAGGCGGTCTTCATAAGCACCGTCATAATCCTTGTGAAAGGCAAGGGACTGCAGTCTGTTGGGGTAGGTAAGGTAGTCAGTATCTTTGTCACCGCCTATGACAACTCTAGTCATATTTGCCTTTATTCCGCTCTGTCCAACGGATTGCTGGGTAAACCACGGAGCCATGTACATGTCTGAAAAACTGACAGTTCCGCCGGCCAGCATTTCCAAAATGGCCATGTCCATTCCGGTCTTCAGATCTTGCTCCCGCATTTTGTCCTCAATTGGCCAAATCAGGTGAAGCCAATCCTGAAGGGAAAGGTTGCTTCCAATGCCCTTAAGGAGGTTCATTGCAGTGTGGGTATGTCCGTTTACCAAACCGGGCATGAGGAGTTTGTTGTACATATCAACAGTTTCTGAGTATTCAATTGCAGGTTTCTCAGTTCCTATGTAATCAATGAACTTGCCGTTTACACCCAAGTAGGCATTTTCAAGAACTTTGAAACAATCGTTTTCAGTAGATATTATCTTTGCATTTTTAAAAAGTAATGACATAAAAACCCTGCACCCTAATTATTTTTGTTGAATTACATAGATAATAGGTTAAAATTTTAGAAAAAGAAATAAGGAGATTCAGCATGAAAAAAGCTCTTATTGCTATTCTTATCGTCGCTCTTGCTCTTTGCACAATCGTAGCATGCAGCAAGAAAGGCGAATCATCAGCTACAGCAGAAACAGCCAAGAAAACCTATTCTGGAACTGTAATGCTCTATTCATCAATGCAGGAAGCACAGCTTCAGGCAGTTAAGGATGCCTTTGAAAAGGCATATCCCGGCATCACAATGGAATACTACTTCGCTTCCGGCGGAAAGGTACTCACAAAGATGACAACAGAAGCCCAGGGCGGCCAGATTGCTGCCGATGTTGTATGGCTCGGTGACCCGTGTGACTACGAAGGATTCAAGAAAAACGGTTGGCTTGAGAAGTACTCATCTCCTGAAGAGAACCACATTGCTAAGGCTTACATTGATCCGGACGGATACTACACAGCAGGAAGACTTGTCACAATGGGTATTGCATGGAACACAACACTTGTCAAAGATTCAGAAGCTCCCAAGACATGGAATGACCTTCTTGATTCAAAGTGGAAGAACCAGATTATCATGACAGACCCCGACCAGGCTTCAACAACAAAGTACTGGATGACAGCTATGATGCAGAGTGATAAGTACGGAGAGAAGTTCTTCCAGGCTCTGTACAACAACGGAACAAAGCTTGAGTCCGGTACAACAGCAACACATAACAGAGTTGCAGACGGATCATACAAGATTGGTATCTGTCTTGACTACGTATCAGCAAACCTCATTGCTGAAGGTTCACCCATGAACTTCCACTTCACAACATCAGACGTTGTAACAATGACAAGCCCTGTTGCCCTTATTAAGGGTTGTGCTAACCCCGACAACGGTAAGCTCCTCATTGACTTCCTCCTTTCAAAGGCAGGACAGGAAGTACTGGTTGAGCAGAACCTGGTATCAGTCAGAGACGATGTTGCAATGAAGGTTGATACATCAGCTATTGCAGCAGTCAACATGCCTGTAGACTTCATCAAACTCGGCGAGAACATGAAGTCTTACCAGGGAGTATTCAACAAGATTTGGAATAAATAATCTGTTGTAATTCCGTGCGGGAACTTCCGTCTGGGAGTCCCCGCATTTTTTTATAAGAATCGTTTATAAGGAAATAAAATGGCGGAAGTAAAATTTGAAAACATTACAGCCACCTATGGTAAGAAGACGGTCCTTAAGGACTTTTCTCTTACCGTAAACAGTAATGAAATTTTGTGTCTGGTAGGACCTTCCGGTTGTGGAAAGACAACGCTTGTGCGCTGTCTTTTGGGTCTTATGAAACCGGACAGCGGTTCCATTACTGTCGGAGACACGGTTCTTTTTGATGCAAAGAAAAGAATCAACGTCCCGGCTGAAAAAAGAAACATCGGTATCGTATTCCAGGACTATGCGGTATGGCCGCACATGACAGTTTTGGAAAACGTTTCTTACCCTCTGAAGAAGAGGAGGGTTCCCAAAGAAGAAATCAGAGAACGCGCAATGAGGGCTCTGGAACTTGTACACATGGAAACATATGCAAACCACCTTCCCATGCAGCTTTCAGGCGGACAGCAGCAGCGAGTTGCAATTGCAAGAGCTCTTGTAGTTGACTCTGAGATTCTTGTTATGGACGAGCCCATTACAAACCTTGATGCAAAGCTTCGTGAAGAGATGCTTCTGGAAATCAGAATGATTCAGTCCCGTCTGAAATCAACGGTTCTGTACATTACTCATGACCAGCAGAGTGCACTCCAGCTTTGTGACAAGATGGCAATCATGGAACTTGACGGTTCTCTCTGCCAGTACGGCAATGATGAAGATATTATCCTCAGACCGGCAAACAGATTTACATTTGAGTTTATCGGAGTTTCCAACATGATTCCTGTAGTACTCAAGAACAAGAAAATCCACTTGGACTGCGGCATTGACGCAGCTTTGGATGTTGAAGTTCCTGCAGATGTTGATTTCTCCGTCAAGACCGATATGGGAGTCAGAATGAACGACGTTGTTTTTGACGCCAAGTCCCCCGTAAAGGCCAAAGTAGTCAGTAAGGTCTTCCTTGGAAGTGAGTACAACTACTTTATCAAACTCGGAGACAAGGAAATCCGTGTTCAGCAGAGTATGTTGGATGCAAAACTCAGCGGAGTTCCGGATGACGGCGCAGAAGTGGGAATCCGCTTTGTGAATCCCAGATTCTACCCCGCAAAAAAGGAGGTGTCAGGTGAAGCTGTTTAATAAAACCGATAACCTTGCAGCTCTGGACGGAAGAAAGAGGTTCAGCCTTGATAAGGCACTGACAATCACAACCTTTATTCTTCTGATTATCATTGTTGTCATTCCCGTATTCATGATCATTTTCAATACCTTCTTTGAAAAGGCAACAACGGGAAGATGGAACTTTGATTTGAGCTTGTTCAAGACCCAGCTTTCAGAGGAGAAAAACCTGTCGGCAATGTGGAATACTGTAAAGATTGCAGTATTTACCACAATCTTCGGAACTATAGCCGGTGTATTCTATGCATGGCTTTTGGGAAGATCGGATATTCCTGCAAAGGGCCTTATGAAAGCTCTTTTCAACATTCCGTACATGTTCCCGCCGTTCCTTGGTGCTATGGCATGGGATATGTTGCTCAACGGCCGCGGAGGATACTTTAACAAGTTCCTAATGACCACCTTTGGTCTTGAAACGGCACCGTTTAACATCAACTCAATCTGGGGCATTGTATTTGTAGAAGTTTCGTACTACTTCCCGTTTGTATTCATGCAGGTAGTAGCAGCCCTTGAAAAGATGGACCCCACACTGGAAGAGTGTGCCAGAATTGCCGGTGCAAAACAGAGCACAGTCATTTGGAGAATTACACTTCCTTTGACAAAACCTGCAATCTCAGCAGGTGCACTGCTTATTCTGACAACATCACTTGCACACTTCGGTGTTCCGTCAATTATCGGTTACTCCCAGGGAATCTATACCTTGCCCACACGAATCTACGCCGTTATTTACAATGCCGGCGGATCGTTTGAGGGTATTCGTGAAGGTGCAGCCTTGTCCGTACTTCTTGTAGCAGTAGTATCTGCAGCCCTTATTCTGCAGAACAAGATTCTGTCTTCAGGAAGTTACGACATTATTAAGGGAAAGAGTACAAGACCTACACTTATCAAACTGCGTGGTGCAAAATATCCTCTGTTGATATTCTGTATCCTCACACTGGTAATCATTGTAGTTGTACCTTTGGTCATGATTGTTCTTGTATCGTTCCTCAAGGCCTACGGTCTGCCTCTCAAGCTTGAGAACTTCTCGTTCATCCAGTACCAGAGAGTGTTCAAAGGAAATGCAACAATTCAGTCAATCAAGAACTCTCTGTTTGCATCTATTACAGCAGGCGTTGTCTGTATGCTGCTCGGTACTCTTGTTGCATACGTTGTTCAGAAGATCAAACCCAAGAACAGGGGAGCCTTGGAATTCATGTCCATGCTGCCTTATGCAATCCCCGGTACAGTATTGTCAATCGGAGTTATTCTTGCATGGCAGGGTTCAATCCTTGGAATCAACCTGTACAACACAATTTGGATTATCATTGTAGCTTACCTGGCCCGTTACCTGAGCTTCTCAATGAAGACAAGCTCGGCAGCTTTGCTGCAGGTCTCAAGCTCGCTTGAAGAAGCAGCAAGAGCCTGTGGTGCATCGCACACAGAAAGCCTTGCCGATATTACATTGCCCCTCATCAGACCGGCAATGGTATCAGGCTTCTTCCTTATCTTCCTGCCTGCAATGCGTGAAGTTACAACTTCAATCCTGTTGTACGGTCCCAAGACAAGGACGTTGGGTGTCCAGATTTACGGTCTGCGTGACGCCGGTATGATTCCTCAGGCCGCCGCTCTTGCAACGGTTGCAATTGGTATCATCATCATACTGAACACTGTGGTTAACTACATTGTTAAGGACAGAAAGGGAGTGTGACATGGCTGATCAGATTGTATTAAGAAACGTAACTAAAATATTCACCACAAAGACTTTGGGTGATATTACAGCAGTTGATAACTTCAACATCAGCGTACATGAGGGCGAATGCTTCTCATTCCTCGGACCGTCCGGTTGCGGAAAATCTACAACACTGCGTATGATCGCAGGTTTTGAAGATCTTACCGCCGGTGAGATTGAGCTTTGCGGTAAACTTGTTTCTTCAAGTTCAAAGAAGCTCTATATCCCGCCGGAGGAAAGAGGACTTGGAATGGTATTCCAGGCCTTTGCCGTATGGCCCCACATGACTGTTTTTGACAACGTTGCATTCCCTCTTGCTATCAAGAAGGTCAACAAGAGTGAGATCAAGGAGCGTGTTGCTCAGGCTCTGAAGCACACAAGTCTTACCGGACTTGAAGGCGTCTATCCCGGAGAACTTTCCGGAGGACAGCAGCAGAGAATTGCACTTGCTCGTGCAATTGTAACAAACCCCAAGGTCATGCTTTTGGACGAACCGTTGTCAAACCTTGACCCGAAACTGCGTGAGACCATGCGTTTTGAGATTAAGGCACTTCAGAAGAAGTTCGGTTTTACAATCATCTTCGTTACACACGACCAGAGCGAAGCTATGGCAATCAGTGACAGAATGATGGTTTGTGATATGGGTAAGATTATGCAGATTGATACTCCTGAAAATCTGTATAACCATCCGAACAGCCGCTTTGTACACAACTTCCTTGGTGAAAGTACCTTCATCAATGTTGAAGTCAAGGGTGATAAGGTTTATCCCAAGGGATCAAACCAGGAACTCAAGATTTCCATTCCTAAGGGAGTTAAGGGCAAGATGGTTGTTGCAACCCGTCCTAACGAAATTGAGCTTACAACATCTTCTGAAGACGGTTTCAGAACACACATTGAAAAGCGTATCTTCCTTACCGACAGAACAGAGTATCTGGTACCGGTAGGAGATCAGATGGTAAAGATTCAGACTCCTCACAGAATCCGTTTCAACGCCCAGGATGAGTGCTACGTCAAATTCATTGAACCTATTTGGTATCCTGAAGATGACGAGGCCGCAGTGGCAGAAAGAAACAAGAGGCAGCTGATCTGACCTTCAAAGAACTGAAGAAGTGGGGCGGAAGCAATTCCGCTCCACTTTTATTATCTTTATTTACAGAGGCATGGTATGGAAATCCGCATTCTTAATCAGATAGAAGGTGCAAAACAGGCAGAAGGCCTGACTGTAATCATAGATGTTTTCAGGGCATTTACAGTTGAGTGTTTTCTTGCAGATCTGGGAGTTAAAAAGATAATCCCCGTAGGCAAGGTAGAAACCTGTCATGCCTTAAGAGCAGAGCATCCTGATTATTATTTGGTAGGGGAGCGCAAAGGCATTAAACTTCCCGGTTTTGACAGCGGAAACAGCCCCTCATACCTTACAACTGCCGTGAACTTAAAAGGCAGGACGGTTGTACACAGTACAAGTGCAGGAACACAAGGCATTATCTATGCCGCACAAAGAGCAACTGAAGTAATAACAGGCAGCCTTGTAAATGCCTCTGCAATAGCAAAATATATTAAAAAAAGAAACCCTTCTGTAGTAACTCTTGTCTGTATGGGACTGAATGGAATTGAGGAGTCTGCAGAGGACACACTCTGTGCCAGATACATAAAGGCAAAGCTTCTTGGAGAAGATCTGAATATTCACAAAGAGATTGCGGATCTTAAGAACACAGCAGGTGCAAAGTTCTTTGATGATGTACAGAAAGAACACTTCCCGGAGCCTGATTTCTTTATGTGTCTTGTGCCCGATATTTTCAACTTTGTCCTTAAAGCAGATACAACAAAAGATCCGATTGAGATGATAAAGATAGAAGTCTGATCAGTTGATTCTGAACTCTTCTTTGTGCTTAAGAAGAACATTAATCAGAGTCGGATCAAAGTGAGTTCCTGACTCGTTTTTCATCTCTTCAATTGCCTGATCAAACGGCATTGGTTCCTTATAACAACGGGCAGAAACCAAAGCATCAAGGACATCGGCAACAGCCATAATTCTTGCAGAAAGAGGAATCTCTTCCCCCTTGAGGCCTTCAGGGTAGCCTGTGCCGTCCCAGCGCTCGTGGTGATAGTTTGCAATATCGGCTGCAAAAGAAATGAAGTCTTCAAAAGAAATGCCGCTCAGCACCTCTCTGACAATTCTTCCGCCTGCTGCTGCGTGCTTTTTCATTTCTTCACGCTCTTCTTCAGTAAGCTTTCCAGGCTTCTTGAGAATTCTGTCAGAGACAACAATCTTTCCAACATCGTGAAGCGGGGAAAGGGTGTAAAGCATAAGAATGAAATCATCTGTAATTTCTTTGCTGTAAACATGCTCGCTTCTTGCCAGTGTGGCAAGCTTCTTTACATATTCCTTGGTGCGGAAAATATGCTCACCGGTTTCTGTGTCGCGGCTTTCAATCAGGTTGGCCAAACTGGAAATTACATGTTCCTGAATTGTCAAGACCTTTTCCTGATTGTCAAACTGAACCAGGTCGTTGTAGTAGATGTAACAGATGCATGAGCAGATAGCTATGGCTATGTAAGAAACGTTAATCTTGAACAGGCTCATAGGAACAATACCGGCCAGAAGAATTACAACTACCATAACGATAGAACCCCTGTCTCTGTGCCTGAAGTGCGTTCCGACCCTGATCAGATTTGCAATTAGGTGCAGTATTCCTGCAACAAAGAAAAATTCGTAAATAATAAAGAAATTTCCGCGGGAATAACCTGTTTCAGAGAAATAAAATATCTTTCCAAAAGGAGCAAGGGCAGTTTCAGTAACAATGCCGAGTATCAGAAAGCATAAAAAGGCCTTTTCCTGCTTTTTCATTCCCAAAGCACCGGCAAAAAGAACTCCCAGGGTAGGTGAATAAGAGAACTGAAGAACAGTGATGATTGTCAGCGGAATTCTGAGCTCAGGGCGATACGTAATGCCGTGAACTGTAAACTCTGCAAAGCTGCAGAACAAAATTGTTGCAAATGTCAGCAGAAACCAGCTCTTCTGATGTACGGTGAAACCTTTGTAGTTCAGGACATGGAGAATCATTGTTACCATCATAAGTGCGGTGAGCATGAACTGCGCCTGGTAAAAAGTCATGTGCTAATTCTCCAATCATTGATATGATATCACTGACTAAAGCGGTTTTGCTATGATGAAAAAATTTATTTTAATATTACTTTTTGGTATTGTTCTACTTGTTTCTGTATCTTCCGCAGGTACCTCAAGTTTATTCTTCCAGGGCATCCCGTATGCAGGGCGCACCTCTTCAGGCCAAAGGTCTGTCTACGGCTTCGGAGCAGAACTTGGCTACAGATATAACATTTGGCGCGGCATCAAAGTAGGGGCAGACCTGTCATACAAGTCCTTCAATTATCAAGAATTACAGCGCCAAGGTGTCCTTTCATTTATTGCAAAAGCAGGCTGGAAGCAGACCTTCGGAAAGGGCAAAAACTTTGCAGTTGGCGCCTACCTTGGCCTTGGGGCCGATATCGTCATCTCCTCCAATTCTTCTAATGTTTTCTTTGCCGTAACTGCAAGCGGCGCCCTTGCTTATAAACTTAGCAATCATCTCTCCGTAATGACAGGCCTTGATTACGGCTTTCTTGACCGAAGCGTAACGGCAAAAATAGGCATGATAGTTACCTTATCACGCTTTCCCTACCACGGAGCAGGTGTTGGCCTTGTCATGGATGGTAAAATCCTTATGGGTAAACGCCTGAACACCCCTCTGTTTAGTGACAAATGGGCCATCCCCGGCGGAACTCGTGAAAAATTTGATGCAGATGACTTTGCAACTGCAACTCGCGAATTAAAAGAAGAAATGGCAATTGACTTTTTCAACCTTGATGCTACCTACATAGGGCAGTGGTCCCTTACCATTCCCTTCTTCAGTTGGAAGACCTTCTTTTACACCATAGACAGCATGGATCAGCAGATAGTAATGAAGGAGTTTTCCGAATACCGCTGGCTTGAGATAGACAAAATCTTGGACGGCTCATACTCCGACCTTGATTTCAGACCGTTCACTCGTTCAGAAATGAAAAAACTTGCCAAACTCTTAGAGGAAATGAAATGAACATAGAAGACCTTGAACACTGGCACTTTGACCTTACAGAAGAATCTGCAAACAAACTTCTCAATCTTGTCCTGGAGGGCAAAAAGAGGGCAACCTCCAGCAGCTATCCCGGCTATCTTGTAGAAGGTGATCCCATCCCTAAAGTCGGAGACATGAGTGTAATAACCGACTGGGACGGCAATCCCCGCTGTGTTATTAAAACCACAAAAGTCCAAATAATTCCTTTCAATGAAATAACTTTTGACCTTGCATCTCTTGAAGGCGAAGATGAAAACCTCCAATCTTGGCGCACAAAGCACGAAGCCTTCTTTCTTGAAGAATCCAAAGAGGTAGGCTACACCTTCACACCCGACATGAAGGTAGTCTTTGAGCAATTTGAAGTAGTCAGCGTGTGCGGAAGAAGAGTACTGCCAGTAAAAGGACTGTGCTCAGGCTAAGGCCAATCCAGGCTGTACCTGTCAGGCCGATAATCAGGTAGCCGATTGCGCAGATAATGGCAACTAAGGTTGCATACGGAATCTGTGTCTCAACGTGACGAATGTGCTTACACTGAGCACCGGTGGAGGAGAGGATTGTTGTGTCTGAAATAGGAGAGCAGTGGTCTCCGTAGACAGAACCTGCCAAAGTTGCACCAAGAACCGGTACAAGGTAAGCCTGTGCGCCTGAAGAAGCGCAAATCATAGTGACAATGGGAATCAGCATGCCGAATGTTCCCCAAGAGGTGCCCATTGAGAAAGACATAAGGGCGGCAATCACAAAGACAAAGAACGGCAGGATGCTGACCGGGAAGTTTGAAGATGAAACAAAGCCGGAAATGAACTGGCCGGTTCCAATCATCTGACGGCAGACACCGCCAAGACTCCACGAAAGGATGAGGATAAGCATGGGCGGAATAATGCTGCTAATGCCGTTGACAATAGATTCAATGAATTCTTTTGCACTGACAATCTTTCTTGGAATGTACATTACAAAAGCAGTGACAAGACCGGCAAAAGCGCCAAGTGAAAGACCTGCAGTGGGGTTTTCGCCAATTGCCTGAGAGAAGGGAACACCGCTGAAGAAACCGCCTACATAGGCCATGCCAAGGATTGCAAAGACAACAAGAACGGCAATGGGAAGAACAAGATCAATAACCTTGCCGTTATTTGAAGAGTGAGCAGGCTTTTCATCAACACTGTCCTGGATTTCTTCCTTTTCTGCCCTAAGTTCGGCATTTCTCATTTTGCCAAAATCCCTGCCGGACAAAGAAACAAAAAGCACCATCACGAGTGTGAGAATGGCGTACAGGTTGTATGGGATTGTTGACAGAAAAACATTGAAACCATCTGTGGCACTTACCTCAGAAGCAACCGCAACTGCCCAGGATGAAACAGGAGCGATAATGCAAACAGGGGCAGCTGTGGCATCAATAATGTAGGCAAGCTTTTCACGGGAAATCTTCTGCCTGTCATAGATGGGGCGCATTACAGTACCGATTGTCAGACAGTTAAAGCCGTCGTCAATGAAGATCAGAAGACCAAGCAGGGAAGTGGCCAGCATGGTAGAGCGCTTTGTCCTGAGCTTTTTCTGTGCCCAACGACCATAGGCGGCCATTCCACCGG
Organism: uncultured Spirochaetales bacterium; assembly: GCA_902803145.1. Taxonomy (GTDB): domain Bacteria; phylum Spirochaetota; class Spirochaetia; order Sphaerochaetales; family Sphaerochaetaceae; genus RUG14846. The sequence continues at coordinate 11,967 of CADCOT010000022.1, forward strand.
ATTTGCCCACAAGTGTGATTACTGCCCACAAAAGAGCAAGGAAGATAATCATGTATGAGTTGTCGGAAATCTTTTCTGCCATCATGTCAAAAAGGTGTGAGAATACTGCAATCAGCGGCTCATGAGCTGCAATTACGTAGATAAGCATTCCCGATAAAACACCAAGGAAAAGGGCAGAATAAACTTCCTTTGTAATCAATGCCAAAACAATGGCAATCAGAGGGGGTAGAATAGATACAAATCCGGTTTCAATCATGTTCGCTCCTGTCAGTAAATCATCCTACAGAAAAAATAATATATACAAAAGACTGCAACAACCCATTATCTGATATTTGGTAAAAAGTACTTTACCTGCGGATAAGAATGTACTATATTTTAAATATAAAATGTACATTTTTGGAGGCTGAAAATGAACTATTTTGTAACTGCAACAGACTTGAAACAGAACCTCAGCCATTACCTTTCTCTTGTCGATGATGGTCCTGTCTCAATAACAAAGAATGGAAAGATTGTAGCTGTTTTGGTTGGCCCGCAACTCAGAAAAGAGTTGGCAATGCGGTCCCTCAAAGGAATTCTTTCAGACCGGAATTTGTCATCAGATGAAATAAGAAATGAAAGGTTGGAGAAACTGCTTTGAAAGTATTGATTGATACAAATGTTGCTTTGGATTTCATGTCTTCCAGAGAACCCTTTGCAACTGATGCTGAAAAAGCATTTCTCCTATGTTGCTCAGACTTGGTAGAGGCATATATTGCTGCAAATTCATTCTGCGACCTCCATTATGTGCTCCAAAAATATCTTCATGATGAAGAAGAGACCAGAAGTGCAATGATGTTTTGGCTTGATATAGTAAAGATTGCTCAAACCAGCGAAATTGATTGTATCAATGCACTTAATTCAAGAATTAGCGATTACGAGGATGCGGTGATTGAATCCATAGCAAAGCGTATGGAATGTGAATACATAGTTACCAGAAATCTCAAGGATTTTTCAAATTCCTCTGTTCCTGCTCTCAGCCCCGAAGAATTTGTGTTAAAAGCTCTTAAAAATCAATCCTCTTGAGCTCCATTCTGAAGAAGCACAGAGAAACAATCAGGGCGGCAACCTCGGCAATTACAAAAGAATACCAGACGGCATCTAGGCCGAAGAAATGACCCAAAAGCCATGCAGACGGAATGAGGAAACCAATCTGTCTGATAATAGAAACAATCATGCTCAGATAACCATCGCCCTTTGCCTGGAACAAAGACATTGCAATAATTGAAATTGATGCGATGGGGAAGGAAAGTGAGATAGTTCTCAGACACTTCTCGCCAATTTCAATCATATCGCCGGAGGCATTGAAAAGGCTCAAAAGGGCGTCCGGGAAGGCGTTAAAGACCACTGCACCCAGACTCATGAAGACAAAGGCAATGATCATGCCAAGCTTGAGGGCTTGCATCATGCGCTGGCGGTTTCTGGCGCCGTAGTTGAAGCTGACAATCGGCAAAAGTCCGCTGTTAAGGCCGAAAACGGGCAAAAAGACAAAGCTCTGAAGTTTGAAGTAGACTCCGAAAGCTGTGGTTGCAAGTACGTTGAAGGTAATTACAATTGCGTTCATTGCACCGGTCATTACTGTTCCGATTCCCTGCATTACAACAGCCGGAAGACCGACTTTGATAATGTCTGAAAAACTGGATTTGTCTATTGACGGGCGGGTGAGTCTGACCTTTATGTACTTGTTTTTTGCAAGGAAAATCAGGCCCAAAATCATTGAAAAACACTGTCCCATTACCGTAGCAATTGCAGCACCTTTGACGCCCATAGCCGGCAGACCGAAGTAGCCAAAGATCAGGATGGGGTCCATGATAATATTGAAAATAGCTCCGACGCCCTGGATTATCATGGGCTGGATTGTGTTTCCAGTAGCCTGAATCATTTTCTCACACAAGGTGGCGATAAAGACACCGATTGAGAAGCAAAGACATATACGCAAATAAGTTACTGACATTTCTGCCAGGGCAGGATATGTTACATAAAGCCTTACAAACGGGCCTGAAAAGAAAAGACCGATCAAAACAAACAGACCATAAAGACAAAGGTCAATTGCGTAGCCGGTTTCAGCTGCATTGGAAGCCTCTTTTTCCAGCCCTGCACCAAGGCGTCTGGAAATGACAGAACAAGTACCGATATTCATTCCGATTGCAAATGCAAAAAGCAGCATCTGAAGAGGGAAGGCAATTGAAACTGCGGTAAGAGCCTCCTCACTGAAACGTGCAACAAAAATGCTGTCTACAATGTTGTACAGTGCCTGAATCAGCATTGAAAACATGGTTGGAACGGACATGTATATGAGAAGTTTTCCTACCGGCATTGTGCCGAGTCTGTTATTAGATAAGCTCTGTGACATCAGGGGTTTATCTTACTCTGCAATAATATAATGTCAAGAAACATTGATGCTTTTCTCTTAATAAAGTAATCTTTTGCAGTATGGGTGCCTACAGAACCGACGACATTATTTTTGCCCTTGCAACTCCATGGGGAACCGGAGCTCTAGCAGTAATCCGCCTTTCCGGCGATTCCTGCATCCAGGCACTTTCTCCGTATTTTAAGAGCAAGATTCCTCTGACAGAGGTAAAAAGTGGCTGTACAGTCTACGGAAACCTTGCAGATTTGGATAAATGTGTTCTCACAGTCTACAAAGACGGCCACGGCTACACAGGAGAAGAAGCAATAGAAATCTCCTGTCACGGCGGCCTTCAGACAGTAAAAGCCATACTTGAGTTTCTTCAGAAAATTGGCTTCAGACAGGCAGGGCGGGGCGAATTTACCCTAAGAGCCTTCATGCACGGCAAGATGGACCTGACCCGCTCAGAAGCTGTTGCAGAACTGATAGACAGTAAAACTCAGAAATCCAGAAGTGCAAGCCTTCAGCGCCTTGACGGGAACCTTCAAAGACGTATTTCAGAGATTAGAAAAGCAGTTTTGGAAATAATGGCCACGGTAGAGGTTCAGCTGGATTATGCAGAAGATGAAACCGAACCGGATCTTGGCTATCCGGTAGAAGAAACCCGGAAAGTTCTAGAGCAGATAGATAGGCTCAGGCGTACCTACAGCACAGGCAAGCTGTACTCCGAAGGTGCAAGGATTGTACTTGCAGGCCCTGTAAATGCAGGAAAAAGCTCACTGTTCAACTACATGCTTAACGAGGAGCGCGCCATAGTAAGTCCTGTAGAAGGAACAACGCGTGACTTCATTGAGGGACAGTGCTCAATTCATGGAATTCCTGTGCGGCTGTACGACACTGCAGGTCTTAGAGAAAGCACAGATGTGATAGAAGAAGAGGGCATAAGACGCAGTCGCTCCCTCTTGGATGCTGCAGATTTGATTCTCTACCTTGCTGAAACTGAAAAAGACCTAGACCCTGAAATTACAAAGCGGGATAACTGCATTGTTGTTTTTTCAAAAACGGATCTGGGCACTGTGGGCAGTGTGGGCACTACGGGCATTTCCATCATAACAGGGCACGGACTGGAAGAACTGTATAATTTAATTGAGAAAAAGCTCTGTGAAACCGCTCCGGCTTTGGAAGAGGGAGATTTGGTAATTCAAAGCTCCCGTCAAAAGGACTGTCTTGACCGTGCCTACGATGCACTTGTTTCTGCCCTTGAACACAACAACATAGGCCTTGGCCTTGATATAGTTGCAGTAGATGTAAAAGAAGCTTTGGACAGCCTTGGTGAAATTACCGGTGAAGTTACCACCGACGATATTCTGGACAGCATTTTCTCCAGATTCTGTGTAGGAAAGTGAAATGGATTACGAAGTCATAGTAATAGGTGGCGGTCATGCCGGAATTGAAGCATCTTTGGCCTGTGCAAGAACAGGTTTGAAAACCCTTCTTGTTACCCAGAGTCTTGATGCAATAGGGCGCCTTTCCTGTAACCCGGCCGTTGGAGGCCTTGCAAAGGGAAACCTTGTTCGTGAAATTGATGCCTTAGGCGGCCAGATGGGCCTTTTGATAGATTCAACAATGATTCAGTTCCGCATGCTGAACAAGAGCCGCGGACCTGCAGTTCAGTGCCCCAGAGCCCAGGCAGATAAGTTCAGCTACAGCCGCCTAGCAAAGCAGACACTTGAAAACCAGAAAAACCTCAATCTGTTCATGGATACGGTTACAGACCTTCTTACAGAGCAGGGAAGAATCTGCGGTGTAAAAACAATGCGCGGTCATGAGATTTCTGCAAAGACTGTGGTTCTTACAACAGGAACCTTCATGAACGGCCGCATCTTCATTGGTGAATATGATCATGTTGCCGGAAGGCTTGGAGAAGAAGCCGCCCTCGGACTTGGTGACAGGCTCAGGGAAAAAGGCTTTAACGTAGGGCGTCTTAAGACAGGAACACCTGCCAGAATCCGCTTTTCATCACTTCACACTGAAGAGATGGAGCGCCAGGACGGAGATGAGGAAATTGTTCCGTTCAGCTTTATGAACGACAGCGTTGTCAAAGACCAGATTCCCTGCTGGATTACATATACAAACAGCAAAACTCATCAGGTGATTTTGGATAACATAGGAAGATCTCCGCTCTATGGCGGAAAGATTACAGGTCGCGGCCCGCGTTATTGCCCCAGCATTGAGGACAAGGTTATGCGCTTTAGGGACCGCGAGCGTCATCAGGTTTTTGTAGAGCCCGAGGGCGCTGGAAGTGAAGAAATGTACCTGAACGGTCTTTCTTCAAGCCTTCCTGAAGATGTCCAGGCAGACTTCATTCACAGCATTGCAGGTCTTGAGGATGCAGTAATTATGAGGCCCGGCTATGCGGTAGAGTACGACTATCTGGACCCGCTTCAGCTCAAACCTTCCCTTGAATCCAAGCTGATTGAGAACCTCTTTGTTGCAGGTCAGACCAACGGCACCAGCGGCTATGAGGAGGCTGCATGTCAGGGCCTTATGGCCGGAATCAACGCCTCCCTGAAGCTTAGAAACATGGAAGCTTTGGTCTTGGACAGAACAGAGGCCTACATAGGCGTCTTGATAGACGATCTTGTCACAAAAGGCACCAAAGAGCCTTACCGTATGTTCACAAGCCGTGCAGAGTATCGCCTCAGTCTGAGGCACGATAATGCTGACGAGCGCCTTACTCAGAAGGGTTTTGACGCAGGCCTTGTTTCCAAAGAAAGACTTGAAAAACTCAGAGAGAAGGTTAAGGATTCGGAGCTGCTTCAGGACCTTCTGAAAAACAACTCCTACAACTGCCGCAATGCCCTTGAGGCCCTAAAGAGCCCTGAGGTTACCTTGGACAAAATGGCAGAAACCATCCCTGCAATCAAGGACTACACACCGTCTGTCAGGCTGAGAACGGAGCTGAATGTTAAATACGAAGGCTACATAAGGCGCCAGGACAAACAGGTTGAGCGTTTCAAAAACCTTGAAAAGATAGTAATCAAACCGGACTTTGACTGGGATGCAGTTGACGGAATCTCAACCGAAAGCCGTGAAAAGTTCAAGCAGGTCATGCCTCAGACCCTGGGTCAGGCTTCACGCATTTCCGGTGTAAGAGCCGCAGACATTACGGTTCTTCTTGCCTACCTGAGGTAAAGTATGCAAGAGAGTCTGAAAACACTGCTCAGCCAGGGCTTATCTGAAATTGACACAAAATTCTGCACACCTTCAATTCTTGCAAGACTTGAAAAGTATTACGACCAGGTTGAACTTTTCAACAGCGCACTCGGTCTTGTAAATGCAAGCGGAAAAGAACTTGTTACAAGGCACATTCTTGACAGCATAATTCCCCTTACATGTATGCAGAACCTCATTTCTTCAGAATTTCAGGGAAGTGTAAGCATAGCAGATTTGGGTTCAGGAAACGGCATGCCCGGTTTGGTTCTATCCTGCGTTGCTACAGAGACAAATCCGTCCTGGAAGTTCTACCTTGTAGAGAGGATGGGCAGAAGGGCAGGGTTTCTTAGAAACACACTTGCAGTTACCGGCCTTGCTGATAAAACAGAAGTTGTCCAGTCCGACATTAACGACATAAAAACCACCTTTGACGTTCTGATAATGAGGGCCTTCCGCCCGCTTGAGGCAGTACATGACAGACTCTTGGAACTGTGTCATGAAAACTCGCTTGTCTTTATCTGGACGGCAGGGGAGAAAAACGGCGTGTCAGTACTAAGAAAAACTTCAGCAGGTGTTTTTCAAAAGATTCAGTTGTGATATATTAAGCGCATGCGGAAGTTTTTAACGTTTTTGCTGGTTTTGGTTTTTCTTGCGGGTTTTGCAATCTGCGAAGCTCCGTATCTTAACCTCCAGCCAGGTTCATTTCTGGGATCAGTGCTTCTTCCGCTTAATGAACTTGCAAAGCATTACGTAGGTTTCATCCCCACAGGCAGCTATGCAGATTACACACTTCTGCCGGCTGTTCTCCTCTTGTGGTTCACAGCCTCCGATGTCGGAATGAAGACAAAATTTCGTTCATGGCTTGCAAAATTACTCATCTTCATTGGTCTTTACTTTCTTGGAATCAGATACCTAGGACCTCAAGGCTACATTCTTACAACCATTCTCACATTAGACCCGATAGTCTGGTTTGCATCCGGTGTTATCTTCTGCCTTGGCGGCCTGTCAATTATTTTGGTTTCATTCTCTCGCTGGCTTAAATATGAAAGCCTTAAGAGAAGAAACAAGGAAGTAGAAGAAGAGGCTGCTACACAGGAAGAAGAGCCTGAAGTTGAGAAGATGCCCTATGAAGAAGCCTTGGCATCTCTTTCTGCAGTCTACGTTCCTGAATTTGCAAATTTCTCAAACGTTCAGGTAACAGATGCAGATGGCCTGGGTTCCTCAATCAACCGCGGAATGTTCGGCGCTGCATTCGAAGACGGCAACATTCACCGCTCGGCTTACGAAGAGCAGGAAGCACGTGAGCGTGAAAACAGAGAAAAGATTAATGAAGTGTTCAGACCTACAAGCATTAAGCGTAAGCTTGATGAAGAGGCTAGGGCCAGTCTTAACTTCCCAAGTTTTGATTCAGATAAAGGCTTTGATATTCAGAACCCGCATCCTGCTGCCGGCAGCCAGCCTCAGCAGCCTCAGGTTATCTATGTACAGCAGCCGGCTCCTCAGCCCCAGGTTATCTATGTTCAGCAGCCGGCACCTCCTCAGCCGCAGGTTATCTACGTAAATCAGAACCAGCAGCCTAGTAATGCCCAAGATGCCCCTAGTGCCCCGAGTGCCCAGCCTGCCGTTCCTGCCGAACCTGTAGAACCTGTTCAGGAAGCTCCAAAACCGGTTGCACCGGCAGCACCTGCAGAGCCAAGGCCTGAACCTGAGGCAATAATTGACGAAGGTACAGACGGTGAGGAAGAACTTGAAAGTGCCCACGAAGCATACAGAAAGATGAAAGAGGCCGAGGAGGAGAAGAAGAAAGAGCAGCAGAGCCAGGAGGATTATGTATCCGGAATTGGCGGTCTGAAGCGTTCTCCCAACGGTTATCTTTACAATGCAAAGCGTTTTCTGTGGAAGTTCCCGCCTGAGAGTTACCTCAGACATTATGAAACAAGCGCCCAGGAAAAAGTTGATATTGCAAGTGACATGGACGGTCAGATTATTGTCCAGACCTACAGGGATTTCAGAATTGAAACCGAGTTGTTGGACATTCAGAGAGGACCTACATTCACACTGTATGAACTTGCTCTTTCAAAGGGAATTAAGCTTAACAGCGTAATCACACTTGCAGATAACCTGGCTCTGGAACTTGCAGTATCAAGTGTCAGAATCCTTGCACCTATCCCCGGCAAACGTGCATTCGGAGTAGAAGTACCTAACAAAAAGCGCGACACAATCGGCTTTGATGTAATGATGGGAGCACTCAAACGTAAACCTCTCAAAATTCCTATGGTACTTGGCCGCACCATTACAGGAGAGTCAATCATTATTGACCTGGCCGGTGCTCCGCATCTTCTGATTGCTGGTACAACAGGTTCCGGTAAGTCAGTTTGTGTAAACTCGCTGATTTGCAGCGTTCTCTATACCAAGTCTCCAAAAGAAGTGCGCATGCTTCTTGTTGACCCCAAGATGGTTGAACTTTCCATGTACAACAACATTGCCCACCTTCTTACACCTGTTATCACAGAGCCCAAGAAGGCAATTAAGGCCATGGCCTGGGTTGTATACGAGATGGAAAGAAGAATGAGCATGTTCAGTCAGGTTAAGGCCAGAAAGATTGAGGATTACAACCAAAAGATCAAGGACGAGAACCTGCTGCGTGAGCCGCTGCCTTACATTATGGTCATTGTTGATGAGTTTGCAGACCTGATGATGGTAGTAGGTAAGGAACTTGAGTCTTACATTAAGAGAATTACCGCAGTTGCAAGATTTACAGGAATTCATCTGGTACTTGCAACACAGCGTCCTTCTGCTGATGTCATTACCGGTATCATTAAGAGTAACATGCCAAGCCAGATTGCCTTTGCCGTTTCCAACCAGGTTAACAGCCGTATCATTCTGGACAGTACGGGTGCAGAAAAGCTGCTTGGTAGGGGTGACATGCTTTACTCAAGTGCGTCAAGCAACACACCTCAGAGAATTCAGGGTGCCTTCATAGACACCGATGAAATTGAAAAGATTGTTGATTTTGTAAAATCGCAGGGAGAACCTGACTACATAGACGAAGCTTACTTTGAAGATGAAGAGGAAGAGGCCGAGGATGAGGATATCGGCACAGCCGGAGGTGGATTCGGAACAGAAGATCTCTTCATGAGGGCCTGGAAGATTGTCTACGAGCGTGGTGAAGCTTCCGCCTCATACCTTCAGAGAAAGCTGTCTATCGGGTACAACAGGGCAGCCACGTTGATTGAGCGCATGGAGGACCAGGGAATAATAGGTCCGGCCAGGGGCTCAAAGCCGCGTGAGGTAATCAAGGCTCCCGAATCCCAGAAGGAATCATAATGAAATTTAACGAATTGAAACTCCATGAAAAAGTCCTTGCAGGCATAAAGAATGCAGGTTTTGAGGAGTGCATGCCCGTTCAGGAGAGAACGCTTCCCATCTCTCTGACGGGTAAGGACGTGATGGTCCAATCAAAAACGGGAAGCGGAAAAACCGCAGTTTTCATAATCACCTTCCTTGAGGAATATCTTAGAAAAAAGGACCAGGGTAAAACCTCTTCCTGTCTGATAATTGCCCCCACAAGGGAACTTGCCCAGCAGATTTCTACAGACGCAACAATGCTCTGTTCGGGAATTCCGGGCTTCCATGTAGGTTGCTTTGTAGGCGGGGTGGGCTACGAAAGGCAGAAAAAGCTTCTGACCATGGGCTGTGACATCTACGTCGGAACCCCTGGCCGTATCCTTGATTTCATGAAGACAAAGGAGCTTTCCTGCGCCAACATAGACACCTTTGTCATTGACGAGGCCGACCGCCTTTTTGACATGGGCTTTTACCCTGATCTGAAAAAGATGTTCCGCTACCTTCCGCCTAGGGAGGAGCGCCAGACAATGCTATTCTCTGCAACCCTTGAAATGCGGGTTCGCGAGCTTGCCTGGGAGTACATGAACGAGCCTGTTGAGGTTGAATTTGAGTCTCAGACAATGACAGTTGACAGCATCAAGCAGGAGCTTTACCACGTTGCAAAGTCTGAAAAGCTCAAGCTTCTTTTGCAGCTTCTTGCAGTTGAACAGCCCAAGTCGGCCCTCATTTTTACCAACAGCCGATACATGACAATGCAGCTTTCCAAGCTCCTGAAGGCCAACGGCTGGGATGCCGACTACATTTCCGGGGATCTGACTCAGTTTGCCCGAGAGAAGGCCCTTGAGAAGATGAAAAGCGGTAAGATTCGCATTCTGGTTGCCACTGACGTGGCTGCCCGAGGTCTTCAGATAGACAATCTTCCTCTGGTAGTTAACTACGACGTTCCCGAGGACTACGAGAACTACGTACACCGCATTGGCCGTACCGCCCGTGCCGGAAAGAGCGGCAAGGCAATTACCCTTGCAGATGAAGAATTTGTCTACGGTCTTGAGGCAATTGAAAAGTATATAAACATGAAAATACCTGTAATCTGGCCGGACAACCTGCCGGAGATAGAGGTAAAAACCTATATTCCCAGAGAACCTGCTAGGAAGCCTGCTGCCAAAAAGCCGGCTGAGAAGCCAGCGGCTAAAAAGCCAGTTGCCAAAAAACCTGCTGGCAAACCGGCTGCAAAGCCTTCACATCTTGGAAAGATGACAGAAGAAGAGCGCATGAAGTACTACAGAGAAAAGTACGGCTTTGAGCCAAAAGAGGCTCCAAAAGCTGCTGAGGCTCCGAAAGAGAAGGTGGGCTTCTTCAAGCGTCTTGCTTCTCTGTTTAAGTCAAAGAAAGGAGACAGATAATGCTTTACATGTTCTGGGCATTTCCTTTTGCAATTGTTGCAATCCTTATAAATGTTGTATTTGGGGCAATTCCTGCTTTGATTCTAAGACTTTTGCACCTTGGAAAAGCTGCAGACAAATGGGTGTTCTTCCACAATGCCTTTCTTTCAGACTTCCTGCTTTTCCTGCTCAACGTCCATCCTAAGGTAAGCGGCAATATTGAAGAACTGAGAAAACTCAGAAGAGAAGGAAAGCCCATCTGCTATATTGCCAACCACACCAGCATGGCAGACATTCTTCTCATTGACGGAACACTTGCCCTGGGAAGCGGCTTTATTGCCAAATCTTCAATCTCTTATGTTTTTCCTGTAAACCTTATCTGCATAGCTTCAAACTGCGTTTTTATATCAAGAACAAGTCTTAAAAAGAGCGCAAGGGCAATTCAGAAAGGAGTACAGCACATTAAAGACGGAACTCCCATGACAATCTTCCCCGAAGGCACAAGAAGCAAAACAGGGGAAATTGCACCGTTTAAGCATGGAAGTTTCAAACTTGCACTTCTGAGCAATGCGTACATTGTTCCAATCACAATCAAAGGTGTAAGGACTTCACTTGAAGACAGAAAGAAACTTTTTACCCGCACTCAGGGCAAAATTGTGATAGGCAAGCCGATATCGACCGAAGGTTTATCAAGAAATGTTGCCGCAGAGGTGGAGCAGGGAATTGAACAGGAAATAAAAAATATATACGCTAGTCTCTGAGGTGTAAAAATGTATAAAAGACTTCTAACAATTCAGGACATTTCATGCTTTGGTCAGTGTTCTCTTACAGTAGCACTTCCAATCCTCTCTGCATGTGGCCTTGAGACAGTTATTCTGCCTTCAGCAGTTCTTTCAACTCATACAATGGGATTCTCAGGCTTCACAGTACGTGACCTCACAGACGACATGCCGGCAATTGCCGCACACTGGAAGAAGGAAGGCATTTCCTTTGACGCAATCTACACAGGCTACCTTGGAAGCGCAAAGCAGATTGATTATGTAAAAGATATGATTAAGAACCTTCTCAGAGAAGGAGCAGTAAAAGTCATAGACCCTGCAATGGCAGACGGCGGAAAACTCTATCCCGCCTTTGACATGGCCTTTGTTCAGGAAATGAAAAAGCTCTGCGCAGTTGCAGACTATGTTCTCCCAAACATTACAGAGGCTTGCTTCCTTACAGGCATTGAGTATAAAGAAAACTACGATGAAGCCTATGTAAAATCCCTTGTCAAAGCTCTTCTTGATCTTGGTGCAAAGAACGTTGTTCTGACCGGAGTAGGCTACAAGGCTTCTGAAACAGGTGTTGTTGTTTCTGACGGTAAGAGCTGGAAGCACTACGTACACAGAAAGATTGCCAAGGGCTGCCACGGAACCGGCGATGTCTACGCATCAGCCTTCACCGGTGCTTTGCTTCGCGGACACTCAGCCTATGACAGTGCTGTCATTGCTGCAGACTACGTAGTTGACTGTATTGAAGTAACTCAGCAGGACAAAGATCACACCTACGGCGTTGAATTTGAGAGAACAATTCCTCAGCTGATAGAAAAGCTTTGAATCAAACTTCAGCAGGCTTGATACGCCTGTTGTAAAGTTGTGTTACCTTGGTGCCGGCGGGAACAGAACTGGTCAGCCAGACGTTACCGCCAATGGTGCAGTTTTCACCAATTTTAGTATCGCCGCCAAGGATTGTTGCCCCGGCATAGATGACAACGTTGTCGCCAATGTCGGGGTGTCTTTTTATTCCCTTAACAAGACTTCCGTCCGGTTCAACTTCAAAACTCTTAGCACCCAGTGTTACATTCTGATAGATCTTCACATGGGCGCCGATTGTAGTAGTTTCACCAATGACTACACCTGTTCCGTGGTCAATGAAGAAGTAAGGCCCGATTGTTGCACCGGGGTTGATGTCAATTCCGGTCATCTCATGGGCAAACTCAGTCATCATTCTGGGAATTGTGGGAACACTCATCAGATACAGTTCGTGAGCAATTCTATATGTGCTGATTGCTGTAAAAGCAGGGTAGGCAAGAATAATATCGTCCGTGCTCATTGCCGCCGGATCGCCTTCATAGGCGGCCTGGATATCGTAGGTCAGCATCATCTTTACAGACGGGATGCGTCTGATAAGCTCGGTGACCACATCCATTGCCTTTTCCTTGTCCATAATGCAGACAAGGGCGCTCAGAAGCTCCTCGGATGCATTCTGAAATGCAATAATCCTGCGTTCTTTGACCGGGCTACCGGTGCATGTGCCTTGAGTACAGTCAGTGCAGATTGAAAAATCTTTGCCAACAAAGGCGGGGAACATACCAATCTGAAGGTACTCAATTGCACGCCTAACGGCACGCTTCATTCCAATGTAGTTTTTTTTGTCTTCGTCATTGGAAATACTGTCAACAGTTTCCAGGATTGCATTTATCAAGTTCATACAGAGAAATGTACATTCAAAAGCCCTGTTTGCAAAGACCTTAATCTGCTATTATTGCCTCATGGCCAAGGCAAAGAAGAAAAAATCGTCAATACTGCCGCTGATTATCATTGTAGTGATAATTGTTCTTGCAGCGGCACTTCTGTATTTTACCCCGGTTAAAGACCCTCGTCAGTTCATGGAAGTTGAAGGGGAGAACCTTGAACTGATTGCTCTTCCTTCCAATGACGGTGACATAATTGTCCACAACGGCTTTACCCTCAAATACTCAGAAGAGCACGAGCAGCCGTACTGGGTTGCCTACGTCCTCACGCCCGAGGAAACTGTGGTCAAAGCCGTCTCACGTTCAGATGATTTCCGCGCCGATCCGGCAATCCCCACAGGCAGTGCCACCCTTGCTGACTACAAGAGCAGTGGCTATGACCGAGGCCATCTTGCACCCTTTGCCGACCTTTCATGGTCAGAAGAATCTGCATCAGATTCCTTTTTACTTTCAAACATGAGTCCCCAGGCCGGATCTCTGAACCGTGGCCGCTGGGCTGACCTAGAGAGTGTAATTCGCACATTCAGCCTCTCGGGCCCCATCTGTGTAGTTACCGGCCCGGTTCTTACCGACGGTCCTTACAAGACAATAGGGCAGAACAAGGTTGCAGTTCCCAACTACTTCTACAAGGTTGTTCTTTTCTACAGCGGCCAGCGCTCACGAGCAATCGGCTTTTTGCTTCCCAACGAAGCCTGCAAGGAACCTCTTAAGTCCTATGCCGTTTCTGTTGATTACATAGAACAGCTCACCGGCATTGATTTCTTCTCAATGCTTCCGGACGACGTAGAAGACGTCCTTGAAAGCTCATTTGACACCGACCTCTGGGACTTTACTGACTATTCTGCCAAAGTGGCCGCCTCATACGGCTACAGTGCAGATACTGCAACTGTATCCCCAATCCAGGCCACAACATTTGAAATCAGAAAAGATCCCCAGACAGCAGAGGAAAAGATTCTCTACTTCCTCTACGTCAATTTCTCATCAATAAAAATTGAACTGCTTGAGCTTTTTGGTTATAGTTTGGATACTGTCAAAGAAATAACTGCGGCATTAGTACATCGGTAGTACATGAGCTTCCCAAGCTCGTGAGGCGGGTTCGACTCCCGTATGCCGCTAAAAAGGTCCATGGACACCCGTCCACGGACCTTTTTACTTGTATAGACAGGGAGTCGAAACGAGCGACGGCGCAGCCGGGTAAACGCCGTGGGTAAGGCGTTTACAGCGAAGGCGGGGTATTACAGCCTTATGCTTAAAAGGGCTGTAAAATGACTGAGTCAAGGACGGCCCTGCCGTTTATCTTGATCCTTGACGCAGTCTTATCAGTGCGACGACTCCCGTATGCCGCTTTAAGGTATATGTTGTGGTTTTTCTTTAAAAAAGGCCCTTTACCACAACATGTATATGAGTTTTGGTACTTTTAGAGATTTTTTCTTGAAAAGTACCAACTCTATTTAGAAATCTTGGTACTTTTTAAAGATTTTTTCCAAAAAGTACCAAACTGACCTAATCAAATAATATAGTCAAATCCCTGTGCGTTGTGATCAAGGATATCTTGAAGCGTAATTCCCTCAAGATAATCAGTGATAGCGCTGTATAGACCCTGCCAAACGTACATTAACTGCCAATCAGCAGCCTGGGGTGCCGAAGGGTCATCAAGCTCGTCAATAGGAGCTAGACTTCCCTCGGCCAACTTCAGAATCTCCGCCACAGTATACCTGTCGGGGGTACGAGCCAGCTTGTAGCCACCTTGCGCACCCCTGACAGTCTTTATTACATCCTGACGGTTTAAAAGGGCCATAATCTGCTCAAGATACTTCTTGGAAATGTTCTGCCTTTCAGCAATGTCCTTAAGTGCAACACAGCCATCGGTGCCGTTTTGAGCCAGATCCAACATAACACATAAAGCGTAGCGTCCTTTTGTAGAAATTCTCATATTCAGTCCTGGAAAAGAGGAGTGGAGAGGTACCTGTCTCCGGTGTCCGGAAGAAGAACAACAATTGTCTTGCCCTTATTCTCGGGGCGTTTTGCAAGCTGGGTTGCTGCAAACAGAGCTGCACCTGAAGAAATGCCGACAAGCACACCGTCAGTTCTTGCAATAGCTTTTCCTGTAGCAAAAGCATCCTCGTTAGAAACCGGGATAATTTCATCATAAATCTTGGTGTCCAGAGTATCAGGAACAAAACCTGCGCCAATGCCCTGAATCTTGTGAGGTCCGGCAACTCCCTTAGAAAGAACAGGAGAAGACTCCGGTTCAACAGCCACAACCTTTACATTGGGATTCTTGGACTTAAGGAACTTTCCAACACCGGAAAGAGTTCCGCCTGTGCCAACGCCTGCAACAAAGAAGTCAACCTTTCCGTCAGTATCGTTCCAAATCTCGGGACCTGTAGTTGCAAAATGAGCTGCAGGGTTTGCAGGGTTTGTGAACTGACCGGGAATAAAGGCACCGGGAATTTCTTTTGCCAGCTCTTCAGCTTTGGCAATTGCTCCCTTCATGCCCTTAGCACCTTCGGTAAGGACAATCTCTGCGCCGTAAGCCTTAAGAAGATTACGTCTTTCAACACTCATTGTTTCAGGCATTGTAAGAATTGCCCTGTAACCTTTAGCTGTAGCAACGGCGGCAAGGCCAATTCCGGTGTTTCCGCTGGTAGGCTCAATAATGACAGAACCTGCCTTCAGAAGGCCTTTAGCCTCTGCATCTTCAATCATAGCCTTAGCGATTCTATCCTTAACACTGCCTGCTGGATTGAGATATTCAAGTTTGACAAGCACCTCTGCCTCAAGACCGTTTGCCTTTGAATAATTGACAACCTTAAGAAGAGGGGTGTTTCCGACCAACTGGGTAATACTGTTGTAAATTCTAGCCATGTCTACTATACCTACCTTTTTACTAGGCTTTATTATGCCGCAAACACAGCTTTTTGTCAATACACAGAAAAAACCTTTGTGCGGTTAAATTATGTTAATGAAGAACAAAATTGTAAAACTGTTAATCAGATCCAGAAAAACTCCGCCAACTACGGGAACCAGCAGAAATGCCTTCAAAGATGTTGCACGCCCGGATGTAACGGACCTCATGTTTGCTAGAGCATTAGGGGTGGCGCCAAGACCAAAACCGCACACACCGGCAGTAATTACAGCGGCATCGTAATTGCCACCTAGGATTCTGAACACACCAAAGCGTGCAAAAGCAGCCAAAAATATTGTTTGGACACACAGCAAAATGACAAGCGGAAGGGCCAGACTTGCAATCTGCCAAAGCTTCAAAGATACAAGGGCAATTCCCAAAAAGAAGTCCAACATGATAGTGCTAATGTCATTCAGCTGCTTCTGCGGAACCTTGTACCACGCAGTTATAGTCCCAAGATTGCTGATAATCACGCCCACAATCATTGCCCCAATGTAGCTTGGAAAAATCAGGCCGGTCTTAGATATTAAAGAAGAAAGCAGAGAGCCAAGGCCTGCAGCAATTGCCAGCTGGGCAGCAGCGTGATAGTAGGGTGTGCGTATGTAAACACGTTGAGGCTTTTCCTCGACCGCCGCATCCTCATCCGGCTCTGCCTGCTCCAAGTTGTACCTCTTAATCAGCGCCGCACCCACCGGCCCGCCAATCAGCGAACCCGCCACAAGCCCAAACGTTGCCGCTGCAGTTGCCAGTGTAGTGGCCCCTTTCAGCCCCAGATTCTCAATTACAGGGCCGAACGCGGCCGATGTCCCATGTCCACCCAGCATTGATATTGAGCCCATACACAATGCCGCATAAGAATCCACACCAATCAAGCGGCAAATAACCAAGGCAATCACATTTTGAGAAATTGCAATTACAGCAACAATAATAAGGATTTTTATAAACAGCACACCATAAGATCTCAAAGTCTTAATCTGCACATTAAAACCCACCGCGGTAAAGAACAGCAGCATTGCAATATCCTTGATAGTCTCTGTAAAACAAATCTCTACAACACCCAAAACATACAGGATGCAGCACAAAACAGACACAATCCCACCGCCGATAACGGGCGAGGGCAGACAAATCCGTTTAAAAAAGCCAACTCTTTTCTTAATAAACGTACCAAGATATAGCGCCGCAACAGCAATTGCCAAACTTTGATACATATCCAACGTTATTGTGTGCATAAAGCAAGTATAACACTTAATTCGTGCTCTAGAACTATGAGCTTTATGTCAACTTTTTGTAATTTTTTGATAAAAAAGTGGAAAATTTCCACTGTAATGTCATAAAATATTAATATGACGCTACTAGAATCTGTTAAAAATCTTCTTAAGAATCTTAAATTGCCTCTTAATTATGCAAATGACAGGGCTAGTTTGCCCGAAGTAACTCTACTTACCAGAAAAGAAAAGGGTAAAGTACGTTACTACAGCTACAATACAAAGACAAAGGGTTCAAAATACATCAACGATAATAAATCCGAGTCAATCAAAGCACTTGAGGAAAAGTTGTATAAGAAAAAACTGGAGAGCACCTTAAAAACAGAAATTAAGAACCTAAAGAAGGTTGAGAAGATTCTTGAAAAGACGCCTAGGTGGGAAACGGTGTATTACGATATGCCGGAAGAAAAGAGGCATTTGATAAAGCCTTTTGAATTAAAGCCAATAAAACTCAACGAACAAGATGTTCTGAACTGGAAATTAAGAAACAGGGCAAGAAGAAATATAAAGACTCCAAACAAGACAATGAACGGTGAGTACGTAAAATCAAAAAGCGAGTTGATAATTGCAGACAGATTGCACGCAGCGGGCGTTCCCTATGTCTATGAAGTAAACCTTGGACTTGCAGAGGAACATACCGGCATGTTTGTAACATGGAATCCGGACTTTAAAGTACTGAATGTAAGAACAGGCAAGGAGTATTATTGGGAACATTTAGGAAAGGTGGACGATCCTGAGTATCTTGCAGTCTGTATGTTCAAGATAGAGACATATTGGAAAAACGATATTGTCCAGGGCGACAACCTGATTATTACTATGGAAACAAGCACCTCTGCGTTGAATACAGAATACGTTGATATGCTGATTCAGAAATTATTGAAATAAAGAAAACGGGCTGTAACAAATAAATGCTACAGCCCGTAAATTGTATCTGCGAAAGATTACTTCAATTTGCCTGCAATTGAAATTAGGTTTGCAAGGTCAAAATCAACACCGTAGATTGTCTCAATAACACTTACGTCTGTCTGAACGACCTTGACCAGTTCTTCAATTTGTTCACTTGAAGCAGACGGGTCTTCTGCCAGCTCTACAACATCTTTAACAATGTTGGTAATCAATGTTGTGGCAATAATATCACCCTGAGACTGATATGTTTTGGTATTTCTTTCAGTAAGGACTTTATCAAGAGCAACAAGGGTGGGAACTGCCTGTTTGAGAGCGTCGACTACATCTTGGTTGTCGCCAACCAATGTCTCAGATGGTCCGATTACCCCTGATTTTTGCAGGAAACTATCCACCAAACTTCCAATTTCTGCTGCAGAAGCAGTAGCGTCAGCAACAGCGGCAGCAATATTTGTTGCCTCTTTAGCAGGCTTTTCTGTTCCCTCAACCTTCTTTGCTAGGGCTTTCTGGACAGCCTCAGCACTGGCACCGGACTGGCTGGCTTCAACAATCAGGTTTCTGATTTCATCAAGTTCATCAGCGCTGATGTCTGTGTTTCCATCCTTGAAAACTTCATCAACTACAGATGTTACGTTGCCGACAGCAACTCTATCGCCATAACCCAGGTTGATATTTCCAACTCTGGTAAAACCCTTTCCCATCTTTTCAATCTGATCCTGAGAGCAGGCTACACAGATTAACAGAACTGCAATTGTTAAAACAAAAATGAAATTCTTCTTCATGACTGCACCTCCTTATCAGTTTGAATCAAAGCCGAACTTGACTCTGAACGTGAGAGCATCGACGGGTTTGGCACCGTAAAGATCTCCAGCTTCGTGGAAGGAGTAGGAGACTTCAATGGTGTTGCCCTTAAAGCCTGCAGAAAGACCGAACATGGGGTAGCCGTTCTGGAAAGCAATGCTCAGATTGACAACCTTTACAATTCTCAGGTCGATTCTTGCAACAAGGTGGGTAATCAGCTCCAGGCCGGGCTTCTTGCCACCATTCTTGTTCAAGTCTTCCTTAATGTAACCGTTAATATCCTCAATTGTGAATGAGAATACAGGGTTCAGGACCTTAACCTTCGGTTCCCATACAAGACCAAGGTTCAGCTGCCACGGAGTGTAGAGAACAAAGTTGGAACCGCTGATAGGAGTTTTGCCGCCTGTAATAACAGCGAACAAATCCTCCGGTTTATCAATCTGATAGTCCTTCATGTAGTAGTAGCCGTTAAGGTTGTTTACATTCAGGTTAAATCTCAGATTGCCGTTCATTATTCCATAAGTAAGAGCAACATCAAACGGGATGGCAAAACCGCTCTTTGCCATCATTGAAAGAGAGGTGCCATGTTCAAGATACTCAACGGCATTCTTTCCTGAAATACCTGTAGCATAGCCCTTCAGTGCATAGCGCACACCTACACCAAGATCAAGGAAGAATGAGTTTGTTTCATAGATTCTGGTACCGTATGCAACAGTTGCAGCAGCGTTAACCAAAGGAACAACCTCGGTATTGTAAATATTCTGGATACCTGTGCTGCCTTCAGAAGGCTTTGTTCTGGAATCTGCCCTAAGGTCAAATGAGAAACCGAACTTGTTAATTGCAAAGCCCAAACCTGCGTTTATTGTAATAACATCATTTCTACCGGTTCCCAGGTTCAGCATCATCTTACTTGCCAAATTAATCAGGTTTGCAGATGAAAAATCTAAATGGCTTATCTTGCTAAGAGCTTCAGCTGTTGTAGGAGCCGACATAGCCTTAGCCACGTTGTACATTGTGACAGAAACGTTCGGAAGCTGAAGCATAAATCTGTTTCTAGCCAATTCTGCCTGATTGTTGTACATCTTGTAAGCCAGTGTACCGGGGGTAGAGTACAGAGTAGGTCTAAATGGAACTGTAACCACTTTCTTGTAACTTCCGCCGTCACTTGCAGCAAAAAGAGACATGGTCAGAACCATCAGAAGTAATAGTCCAAGAATTTTTTTCATAAACTTCTCCTCAACTATAATATACACCTTGCGCTTGAAGAATGAAACCTAGTTAGGTAAAGTATAGATATGAGAAATACTAAAAATTATCGTATCGTCAGCGTATTGCTGACATTTTTACTGCTTGTCAGTCTCCTTGTAGGCTGTTCAAGCACCGGCGTAACAAGCACCGGCGTAACAAGCACTAGTGCAAAGGCCCCAAGTGCATCAACATCGAGCGAAAGCGCAAGCGCATCCACAAGCGAAAATTCAGGTCTTTTTGCCAACAAAGAACTCAACCGCTTGATTGACCAGAACCATAAAGAGGTAGAGAAAAACGGTTGGGCAGAACTTAGAATTCCTGCAAGTATGCACGGAATTACAGAAGATTTTGTAGATCCGGATGCAGTAGATGCAGCAAAGAAACTTCTTGCTGAAGGCTATGAAGTTTACGTAGTAGGCGGAGCTATCCGTGACCTTATCATGGGATATCCGGCAAACGACTTTGACCTTGCAACCAACGCCTCTATTACAGAAATCAAAAGAATCCTCGGCGATGTCACCACACACGACGTAGGAGACATGACATTTGCCTATGCTCACTATCCCACACAGATAGTAGACGTTGCTCCGTTCTACAATATTCCAGTTGCTTACTACGGAAGTGAAGGTATCCCCGAATTCAATCCCCAGGAAAGAATTACAGACAAAGCCATAAATGACTCATTCAGACGTGACCTCACAATGAATTCAATCTACTACGATATGTCCAACGGCGACATTGTCACATGGCAGGGCGGTCTTTACGACATCAGAGAACAGCAGATTAATACAATTGCAGAGCCAAATTTGCAGATGACAGACGACCCCAGTGTCACAATCCGCGCTCTTCGCTTCAAGGCTCGTTACAACTACAAGTTCTCAGACAGACTTGAAGAGGCCATGCGCAGCGGCTGTCCCATCTACCTTGACGCCCTTGATCCTGATTCAATGGCATTCAACCTGCCCAAGCTTTTCAACGGCGGTTATGCTACAGAATCCTACAACGTTCTTGTTGACTACAACGGCTTTGAAACCCTGTTCCCATCAACAGAAGGCTATGGTTCAGACGCCGCATTCCAGTCCTACATGAAAGTTGCAATGGCTCAGTTTGACGCCCTCTACGCAGGCGGCACAAAGGTTTCCGAGCAGCTTATGTTCTCCACAATCCTTTGGCCCATGATTGCCCGCGAAGAGAACTTTGACAGAGCCCTTGAGAAGCACATTTCCCTCCAGTTCAAGAAGTGCGCAACCGACTACGAGATTATCAATTCCATGCGCAGGATGCTCAGACTTGAGGAAAAGCTCACAACTGAAGCCACCCAGAACCACGCCGAGCTCATTGCCAGCTCCGACGAGTTCGCAGACGCCCTCAGGCTTCTTGAAATCCGCGCCTTAGCCGGCGATGTCCCCACCCAGACACTTGATTTCTGGAAAACATACGCCAAATAAGCGCAAAACCAATAATTAAATTCTAGGTAAACCCCTGAAATGCTCATTACGCATGGAAGGGGTTTTTTCTGCATTGGGGTTGAAGATAAGGTCTTTTGGCGGTTTGGCTGGAATCAGTTCTTCAGGTTTGAGGGACAGGATGGGCTTTCCGTACTCGTCTGTGGATTGAGAGGCAAGGGCGGTGAATGTGAACCAACCGGTCTGAAGTGACTCTGATGTTTGGATGGGGAAGGACAGGAACTGTAGGTCTGACATACAGCATGTCATAACTACAAGGCCTGCGCGGAAAGAATTGTCAACTTTGCGAATCTCAAGTGCATCTGTGAAGCAAAGTGTCTTGCCGTTGTAATGGTCAGGATGATCTAACGAATCAAGCCAAAGCGGGAGGTAGATATCGCGGGTAACGCGGAGGGTTGAAGCCTCCAGGGAGAAGGGCAGAAAGAGATCAAAGGCCTTCTCGTGGTAGCCCATGGGGTCCTGACGCAGATAGGTGGCGCGGGCGTTCATCAGACGGAAAGTCTGAGAATAAGGGGCAAGAAGGGCCTTGGAAGGACAGGAGCGGAAGGTAATCTGGGACGAGGCGCCGACCATCTGACCGATGGCCTGCTTGTTGTTGGCAAGCTGGGCTTTAAGGTCAGACCAGTTGAAAAATGTGCACTGGTAGGTAATGTTCATCTCCTGGGGAAAATTGTCCTTAAGGGATGCGTTTTCACTGTCCATTTCCACGTAGATGCGACCCGGATTGTGGGTGGCAATTGCATCCGAGCAGAAAGATTTTATGTCAGTTTTGCCGTCATAGTAGACAACGCTTGTGCGCTTTTCAGAAAGGGCAGAGAGGTCATAGTCAAGCTCTCCGCGCTCAAAGCACAGAATCAGAGTTGAGCCGTATTTGTGAAAATAATCGTTTGCTATGCAATCACTTATGTAGTAGGTTTTGCCAGCGCCTGGAAAACCATACACAAGACGTGTTTCTATGCCCATCTTTAAAGAAGTGCCCCACCGTTGCCAGTGGGGCAGTATCGTGATTCAGAAGAATCAGTCGTAAAGGCAGACAAGGCGTCCGCTGATTTCTCCGCGGCGGAGCTTCTCAATGCCTTCTCCAATTTCATCAAACTTACAGGTGTGGATTTCCGGATCAAGCTTGCCGCTGGCAAGGAGGTCCAGAGTTTCCTGAAGGTCTTTTGTTGTGCTTCCCTGTGAACCTTCAAAAGTCAGTTCCTTGAAGATGAGGGAGTAGGTGAAGATTGTGGAAGTATCGGCAGCCATGCCAACCAGGACAACCTTACCGTACTGCTTGACTGTGTTAAGTGCGTCAGCTGTTGTCTTTCCTGCACCTGCAAAGTCAATTATTACGTCCAGGTTTTTGTCTGCAAATTCTGTGATGCTGTCCTTAACCTCTTTTGCTCCGAGGCTCAGTGCAAGCTCTTTTGCAGAGGGCTTTCTTGTTGCAACGTAGACTTCACAGCCTTTGACAACTGCAATGCGAACTGCAAACTGTCCAAGTCCGCCAACTCCGATGATACCTACTTTCATGCCGGGCTTTACTCCGCCGACTGTGCAAACTGCATGGTAGGATGTTGCACCTGCGTCTGTTGCTGCTGCAGCTTTTGCGGGAGCAAGACCTGCGGGAACCTTAACAAGCTGCTCAACAGGAGCTGTTGTCATTGTGCCGTAACCGCCGTCTCTTGTGTAACCGGGTGTTGTGCCGTCTTTTGCGTAGAGGGGGCAAACTGCAACAATGTCGCCAACCTTGTAGCCTTTAACGCCTTCGCCAACTTCTACAATCTGTCCGCAGACTTCGTGTCCCATGATTACGGGGACTTTGAAGCTGCCCATCCATGACTCAATATCAAGTGCTGATACGTCTGAGTGGCAGAGTCCGCCAGCAAGTGTCTTAAGAACGACATAACCGGGTTTTGCTTTGGGATCCGGTTTCTCAACAATCTTCAGTGGCTGATGTGTGCCTGTAAATTCCCAACCTTTCATCTGAAATTCTCCTGTAAAAGTTAATATTCTAGATGCAGATTTTTCCGCAACCGATAATATAATACTTATTTCTTTGCCGTTTGTTAATATTTTGTTTTAAAATAATAGTGTGCTGGAATGTAATCAATTGTTTGCAAATGTAATCAAATGATGTTATATTGAGATTAGGAAGGTAAGATTATGGCAAGTGCATTGATTCAATTCAGAACGGATGAAGCGGAAAAAATAGCAGCAATTCAGATTTGTGAAAGGCTTGGTCTGAATCTTTCTGCATATTTGAGAATGTGCATGCTAAGATTGGTTCAGGAGCAAGGTGTTCCTTTCAGCATGAAGTTAAATGATAGTTCAGAAAACCCGGGTATTACCGCTATGAGGAGGGCAAGCGCCATAGCATCTGAAAAAGGGATTGCTGATATGTCTCTTGATGAGATAAACGCAGAAATTGCAGCTGCAAGAAAAGCAAGAAATAGAGAATGAAATATTATGCTGTCATTGATACAAATGTTCTTGTCTCAGCAATGCTTAAATGGGAATCTGTACCTGGCAGCATAATTAATCTAGCATTTGAGGGAATAATTGTTCCCTTGGTAAATAGCAGGATATTAAACGAATACAGAATAGTTCTTTCAAGAAGCAAATTTGGTTTACCAAAGGAAATTGTAGATAATATTGTGAAAACAATGGAACTTAGAGGTCTTAATGTTGATGAGTCTCCATTGGATATTGAATTGCCTGATCCTGATGACAAAGTGTTCTTTGAAGTTGTAATGGAAGAAAGAAAAACAGAGGATGCATATCTTGTTACAGGTAATATAAAGCATTTCCCAGTAAAACCCTTTGTTGTTACTCCAAGACAAATGCTGGACATAATCCTTAATACTTCTGAGGTCTTTGATTGAACAAATTCTTTGCGTGTAATATAGTAGTCAACACGTGGAGGCCGCTATGAGTGACGAGGTAAAAAGCAGTAAGAAAGACAGTTCTTCATTCTCCCCAAAGTTCTTTGATGCAGAAGGTTCAGTTCTTGGAAAACTTCAGAAAGTTCTTCATGTGATTACTGCAGTCATTGAAACACTTGTTGCCATGGTGCTCATTGCCGGCGTTGTTGTGGCTTTCCTGGATGTTCCGAGCATCTTTGCAGGAATTAACGGAAACGGAAGAGAAGGGCTCAGAAACCTTGTTTCCTTCATGGCAACCATCATCATTGTTGTTGAATTTATCCACGTAATTGTCAGCCAGAACCTTGGTAGCGTTGTAGAGATTATCATGCTGGCTATCACAAGGGAGCTGGTTATCAGAGAGTATACAACATGGGAACTTCTTGCAGGCGTTGTCTGTATTGCAGGACTGTTTGCAGTAAAGAAGTACCTTGTTACTAAGAAAGACAGATGAACCTGGAAATAATAAAGGACATACTGCTGGATGCCCTGAAGGACAGTGCCAGCGTATTTTTGTTTGTATTCATTTTTCACGCCCTCACATCGTTCTTTGAAGGCCGCATGGCCAGCTTCATTGCATCAAAGAAAGCAGGTGCACCGGTAATCGGATCGCTGTTCGGACTGATTCCTCAGTGCGGAACAAGTGTACTGGGCTCAGATTTATATGCACGTGGATACATAACGGCCGGAACGCTGATTGCAATCTTTCTCAGCTGCAGCGATGAAGCACTTTTGGTACTTCTTTCAGGAGGATTTGCAAAAATTATTCCAAGTCTTCTGATTCTGAAGTTTGTTATTGGAAGCATTGTTGGACTTGCTGTAAATGCAGTAGTTAAGCAGGAGACAGCTCAGAATCTGGACACTTACGAAGGACATGCACACTCAGAAAATGCAATAGACAGCCACCTTCTTCATCCGCTTCACCATGCGTTTGAAGTATTTGTGTATGTGCTTGTAATTAACATTGTCATGGGAACTCTGATTCAGCTGATAGGTGAGGAGAATCTGTCTTCAATCATAAGTGGCGGCAAACATCTGACACCGCTTTTGGCTTCCATTTTGGGCCTGGTTCCCAACTGTGCTTCAAGCGTAATTCTCAGTGAGTTGTATATGTCTGGGAACATCGCCTTCGGCGCACTTACGGGAGGACTTTTAGTCAACTGCGGGCTTGGAATTTTGGTCCTGTTCAAGCGTAAGGCCACAATCAAAAGCGCCATGTGGATTATTGCAACCTGCTTTGCAGTCTCAGTTGCTTCAGGATACATAATCTGCTTTGTAAACGGGTTTTAATAATGCTCAAAAGATTTATTTCGTACTACGGACCGCATAAGAAAATGCTGGTTCTTGACATGCTGGCTTCGTTTCTAATTTCTGCCATTGGAATGGTTTATCCAGTTATTACAAGGCAGATGCTCAATGTGTATATTCCAAACAGAATGTACAATGTGATTATCAAGTTCGGCGTTATTATTCTTCTTTTGTACATTCTGAGGATGCTGCTTAAGTACTTTGTTCAGTACTACGGCCACATTATCGGCGTGAACATGCAAAGTCGCATGAGGCGTGATCTTTTTGAGCACCTGGAGAAACTGCCGTTTACATTTTTTGACAACAATGAAACCGGCCGCATAATGACAAGAATCACCAGTGACCTTTTTGAGGTTGCAGAGCTTGCCCACCACGGACCTGAGAACATTCTCATAAGCTCGACAATGATTATTCTGTCGTTTGCCTATCTGGCCACAATTGACCTGAGTCTGACGCTGATTATTTTCTGCTGCGTGCCGGTTCTGGCCGTTGTGACGCGTCACTATCGCAAGGCCTTCAGAAGCGCCTTTGACGACAGGCGTAAGAGCAACGCAGTAATCAACGCCGCAGTTGAAAGCTCAATTACCGGCATAAGGGTTACCAAGGCCTACAACAACTCGGACATTGAGATTGAAAAGTTCGGGGAGGGGGACAACCAGTTCATAGATGCTTCCAAGCGCGCCTATCGGGCGATGGCCGCATTCTTTGCATCCACTACCTTTGTTACAGACATCTTTAACGTTGTTATCCTTGTGGCAGGCGGAATCTTTTTGTACAACGGCCGCATCACATTCGGAGATTATTCAACCTTCATTGTTTCTGTGAATTTGTTCATCAACCCCGTCACAACACTGATTAACTTCATAGAGCAGTACCAAAACGGAGTCAGCGGCTTCAGAAGATTCTGCGAGATTATGGATCAGGAGCCTGAAAAAGATGCCCCCGGTGCAACAGAACTTACAGATGTCAAAGGCGACATTGATTTTGTCAACGTAAGCTACTCCTACGAAGAAAATGCAGAAGTTCTTCATAACGTGAACCTCCACATTGGAAGGGGAAAGAAGCTTGCTCTGGTCGGACCTTCAGGCGGCGGAAAAACAACTCTTTGCCACCTTCTGCCAAACTTCTATGACGTAAAAGACGGAAGCGGCAGCATTCTGATAGACGGAAAAGATATCAGAACTCTTACCCGTGAATCGCTGAGAAGAAGCATCGGAATAGTGCAGCAGGATGTGTTTTTGTTCAACGGAAGCATAAAGGACAACATTCTTTACGGAAGACCTGATGCAACTGAAGCAGATGTTATTGAAGCTGCAATTAAGGCAAACATCCACGACTACGTAATGACTCTGGAGCACGGCTACGATACTGAAATAGGAGAGCGCGGAGTAAAACTTTCAGGCGGACAGAAGCAGAGATTGAGCATTGCCCGTGTCTTTTTGAAGAACCCCAAAATCCTTGTTTTGGACGAGGCCACAAGCGCTTTGGACAACACAACAGAAGTAATGATTCAAACTGCTTTGGATGAACTTTGCAAGGGAAGAACTACCATTGTAGTAGCCCACAGGCTTTCAACAATCAGAAATGCAGATGAAATTGCCGTAATCTTTGACGGCAAGGTCACCGAGCAAGGAACACATGAAGAACTGATGAAACTGAAAGGAACATATGCTAAACTGTATTCACTTCAGTTTAAGGAGTAAAAAATGGCAGGTCTTGTTGTTTATTTTTCACACGAAGGACAGAATTCAGTCAACTTTGACATTCAGAATGTAAAGAAAGGTCACACCAGAACAGTTGCAGAGAAGATTGCAGATATTACAGGTTCTGATATCTTCCGCATTGTTCCCACAGAGCCGTACCCCGCAGACTACGATGCAGTATGCAGAAGAGCCCAGGCTGAATATGAGGATAATATCCATCCGCAGATCAATGTTCCTTTTGAAAGTCTTGAAAGCTATGACACAATCTACATTGGCTTTCCCATCTGGTTCAGAAGCTACCCGCGTGTAGTTGCAAGCTTCATTGATAAGTTTGACTTCACAGGTAAAACAGTAAAGCCCTTCTGCACCAATGAAGAAGGCGAGTTCGGCATGGCCGATATGGAACTTGAGAACGCCGTAAAGACAAAGGGCGGCAAGGTTGTTAAGGGCCTTGCAGTAAGGGGCTCGGACGTAGATACATGTGACGCTGCCATCAGAAAATGGTTGCAGTAAAATAAGGATTGCAATACCATTACTGACAGACATATAGAATAATCTTCAGGGCAGGGTGAAATTCCCGACCGGCGGTAAAGTCCGCGAGTGCTATGGCACAGATTCGGTGCAACTCCGAAACCGACAGTAAAGTCTGGATGGAAGAA
>CADCOT010000023.1 GCA_902803145.1 uncultured Spirochaetales bacterium
AACGCAGTCAATGCTGCATATGACTTTTACCTCAGTGTTATCAAGGGGGAGTGATTATGATGAATAAATACGTTGAAAGACTGTACAACGGTCTGATAAAAGAAAACCCCACACTGGTACTCATGCTGGGCATGTGTCCCACACTTGCTGTTTCAACACGTGCCATAAACGGTATTGGAATGGGACTGAGTACAACGGCAGTTCTGATTCTTTCAAACCTGGTAATCTCCCTTCTCAGAAAGGCAATTCCGGATGAAGTCAGACTTCCTTCCTACATTGTCATAGTTGCTTCACTTGTTACCGTTACAGAGCTCCTTATGGAAGCCTATGTTCCGGCAGTTTATGAAGCACTCGGAATATACATTCCGCTTATCGTTGTAAACTGTATTATTCTTGGACGTGCAGAGGCATACGCAAACAAGAACACACCGCTTCTGTCCATCATGGACGGAATTGGAATGGGCCTTGGTTTTACAATTGCCCTTACACTTGCAGGTCTTGTAAGAGAAGTTCTGGGTAACGGTACAGCATTCGGACTTAAGGTTCTTCCTGAAGGCGTTGAGCCGATGGGAATCTTTGTCCAGCCGCCAGGAGCCTTCCTGGTTATTGCCCTGTTCATTGTCATAATGAACGCAATCGGTATCAAAACCAGACAGAAGGAACTTGTAGAAGGCTGTGACGGCTGCTGTGCTGCATGTGCATCAGCTGCAAGCTGTAACAACAAAACAGAGGAGGCCGCAAAATGAAAAGTCTTATTCTGATCATGATAAGCGGTGCTCTTATCAACAACGTTGTTCTCAACCAGTTCTTGGGAATCTGTTCATTCTTGGGAGTATCAAAGCAGATGAAGGCATCGGCCTCACTTGGCGGTGCAGTTATCTTTGTTATGACCATAGCATCTGCAGTTGCAAGCATTCTCTATGACTTGATTCTTCAGCCGTTCGGCCTTGACTTCATGAAGACAATTGTTTTCATCCTTGTCATTGCTGCATTGGTACAGATTGTAGAAATGTTCCTGAAAAAGAACTCTCCTGCAGTTTACAAGTCTTTGGGAATCTTCCTTCCTCTGATTACTACAAACTGTGCAGTCTTGGGTGTTGCTCTGACAAACGTCCAGAGCGGTTATAACTTCATCCAGAGTGTTCTTTCAGGTTTTGGAACAGCAGTAGGTTTTACAATTGCAATAGTGCTTCTTGCAAGCATCCGCAGCCGCATCCGTGAAAAGGATCTGCCGGAGCCGCTTCGCGGAGCACCTATTGTTCTTATCTCTGCTGCTCTTATGTCCATAGCCTTTATGGGCTTCTCAGGACTGAATGTGTAAGGGGGGTCTGAAATGGGTACTGTATTAATTACAACATTAGTAATAGCACTTATCGGCTTAATTGTCGGTGCAGGCCTTGTCTACTCAGGAAAGAAGTTCTACGTAGAAGTGGACGAGCGTGAGGCTGCAGTCAGGGAAGTTCTTCCCGGAAACAACTGCGGTGCATGCGGCTTTGCAGGCTGTGATGCCATGGCTGCTGCAATTGTAAAGGGAGAGGCTCCTGTAAACGGCTGTCCCGTAGGCGGCCAGGCTGTTGCATCCAAGGTTGGCTCAATAATGGGCGTTGATGCAGATGCAGTTGCAAAGAAGGTTGCCTTTGTAAAGTGTAAGGGCAGCTGTGAAGTAACAAAGAATCAGGGCAACTACATTGGTGTTATGGATTGCCGCAGTGCAGTACTTGCAGGCATTAACCTGACTGACTGTGACTACGGTTGTGTAGGTCTTGGATCTTGTGTTTCTGTCTGTCCTGAGCACGCAATTACTGTCAGAAACGGTGTTGCAGTTGTCAATCCTGTAAAGTGTGTAGGCTGCGGTCTTTGTGCAAAGGCCTGTCCTAAGGGTCTGATAGAGATTGTTCCTGCAGAAAAGAAGGTTCGTGTCCAGTGTTCCAACAGAGACAAGGGACCTATTGTTAAGAAGGTCTGCAGTGCAGGTTGTATAGGCTGTGCAATCTGTACACGTCAGTGTGAATACGATGCTGTCCATGTTGAGAACAACATTGCACACATTGACTATGAGAAGTGTACAGAATGCGGCAAGTGTGCCGAAAAGTGTCCTGCCAAGGTCATAATCAGACCTGATGAGGCATGAGTATGGATAAGAAAAAGATAGTAAAGATTGTTATAGCTGTGGTTCTTCTGGCTTTGGCTGTAGGTCTGGTTGGAGGAATTGCAGGAGGCAAGGTAATGTACCATCTGAAAAACAGGGGAGACCTTGGTCCTCTTACACGCGAAGACATTGCATACAAGAATGTTCAGGCTCCGCAGGCTACCGGCAAGGACGGAACAATCAACGCTTCAGATTGGAGCGCCGTATATCCTGAAATTGCCCTTACAATGGGTCAGAATGCAGAAAATTCATACATTACAAGCTATCTTGAGCAGGATCCCTACCTTGTGAACATCTACCAGGGCTTTGGTTTTGCAAAGGAGTACGGTAGCGCCAGGGGCCATGAGTATACACTTCAGGATGTATATGCAACTGCACGTCCCCATCCCCTTGCAAACTGCCTTACATGCAAGACTCCCAACTTTGCAAAGATGGTCAATGACAAGGGAGTGGGTGTCTATTCAATGGATTTCAACACTGTCTATGCACAGATGGAAGAGAGTATAAGTTGCTATACCTGCCACGGCAACGATGCAGGAAACGGTGGCAAGATTACAATTACTCACTCCTATGTTAACAAGGCATTGGGAAGCAATGTTTCAACAATTGATCCTGCAACCCTGTCGTGCGGTCAGTGTCACATTGAGTACTATTTCACGCCATCTGACAAGGAAACCATGATGCCTTACTCAAGCATAGAGACCATGACACCCGAGGCAATCCTTGAGTACTATGATTCCTTTGATTTCTACGACTGGATCCAGCCTGGAACAGGAACAAAGCAGCTCAAGGCACAACATCCTGAGATGGAGACATTCTTGGCCGGAAAGCATGCAAAGCTGCTCAACTGTGCAGACTGCCACATGGCCGTTGAGATGTCCTATGACGGAAATGTATATCACAGCCATAATCTTGAGAGTCCACTTGAGAATCCCGTTCTGCTTTCAACATGTGCATCATGTCATGGTGATACTGACATTGTAAGCGTTGTCAGAAAGATTCAGAGCCGCGTAACAGCCAGGGAGACTCAGGTTGGAAACAAGCTTTCAGAATTGAAAGATGCACTTACTTCTGCAGTTTCCTCAGGAAAGCTCAGTGAGGAAAAACTTGATCAGGTTCGCAAGCTTCACCGTGAGGCTCAGTGGTTCTTTGACTTCTGCTATGTTGAAAATGCAGAGGGTGCCCATAATTCAGATCTTGCCTACCACTGCCTTGATACGGCAGAAGAGAAGATTGATCAGGCAATGACAATTTTGAAGAACTGAGTCATGACGGCGTTGAAAAAAGCTTGGAAGTTTCTGTCTTCCATGCGTTTTGCCATTATTCTTCTGGTAATACTTGCAGTTGTCTGCTCCTTGGGAAGTTTCATAACCCAGGGGCAGACATACTCATGGTATGCCTCCCGCTATTCCGAGCGAACAGCCGCTCTGATTATTGCGCTCCATCTTGACGATGCCTTCCATAGCTGGTGGTTCATTCTTATAAGCTCATTTCTCTGTCTGAACCTCTTTGCCTGCAATCTGTTCAGAATCCGGACTCTTGTCAAACGTCCCATAGGGTACTGGGGAGCCTGGATCTGCCACCTGGGCGTTCTTCTTCTGATCCTGGGTTACGGGCTTGGTCAGATGACCTATAAGGAGTACACCGTCTACGGTGTTCCCGGAGATATGATGGCGGTAGCCGATGCTTCCCTTGCCATTTCAATTGATGATTTCAGAATCACATACAACGATGACGGAAGTGTTGAACAGTACACGACGGACATAACCGCATACAACCTTTCCGTCTCAGACGGAAGATCCCGAAGCGCAAGCGTCAGCGTAAACAATCCTGCGGACATTTACGGCTTCAGGGTCTACCAGAACTCAACAGGCTGGGCAGCCAGGGTCAGGATTCAGAAAGACGGGGAGGACCTTCAGGAAAAAGTTGTCTGTGCCGGCGATATCCTCCCTGTCTCGGACAAGCCTGATCTTGTTATCCTTTTCAACGCCTACTATCCGGACGTAAACGGCTATCTGTACTCTGTCTACTACCAGGGCAACATCCTGGGAATGAACATCCTTCTTCCGAAAGATGTCCTGACAATAGATGAATACACAGTCACTTTCTCAGAGCCTCAGACCTACACACTCCTTCAGATAAAGCGGGATTCTTTCACACCTCTTGCCTTTGCAGGCGGCCTTTTGGTCCTGACGGGTCTGTTCCTTGCCTTTTACATGAAACCAAAGGAGAAAAACAATGCTTCAGACTGAAAACACTCTCTTCACGATTGTGATGATTCTTTACTTTGTCTCAATGGTTTTCTACTTCGTCTACATTGCAGTGAAGAAGGAAACCCTTTCAAAAATTGCATTCTTCATCCAGCTGTGCGGTTTTGTGCTTCATACTGCTGCCATTGTAATCCGCGGCATAGGGGCAGGGCGTCTGCCTCTGACAAACCAGTATGAATTTGCAACTTCGTTTGCATGGGGACTGAGCCTGCTGAGCCTTGTCTTTATATTTAGATATAAATTCTATGTTATGGGGGCCTTCGGTTCCCCTGTCATCTTCCTGATTATAGGCTATGCGGCAATGCAGAGCAGGGAAGTGAGGCAGCTGATGCCGGCCCTGCGATCAGGATGGCTCGGGTTCCATGTTTCCACTGCAATAATTGCCTACGGAGCCTTCGGAGTGTGTTTTGTACTGGGGGTCATCTTCCTCATGAGGGAGAAGATGAAGAAGGACGGCTTTCTTGACCAGCATATACCTGACAGCAAGAAACTTGATCTGATTGCATACCGCAGTGCGGCTCTGGGAATCCTCTTTCTGACATTCACAATCATTTCCGGAGCAATCTGGGCAGAACGTGCCTGGGGCAGCTACTGGTCATGGGATCCAAAGGAGACATGGTCTCTGGTCACATGGATAATCTATGCAACCTACCTGCATCTGCGAGTAAGGCGTAACTGGCACGGAAAGTCAGCGGCAATCTTTGCGGTGATAGGCTTTGTCTGCGTCCTGTTCACCTACGTGGGAGTAAATACCTTTATTCCGGGAATCCACAGCTACGCTTAATACCCTATGACAACTCCCCGGATGATGAACAGAAAAACAGCAGTACTCACAGGAGCGGCAGGAGGCATGGGAAGCGCGGTAAGGTCTCTTCTTGAAAAGAACGGCTTTACCGTGTGGTC